>NZ_CP039904.1:691666-1037500 GCF_005221385.1 Agrobacterium tumefaciens
CCTCCGGCAAGGGCGGCCACAGCGTCGATAGCGCCATGGTGATCGCCTGCTCGGCCGAGCGGCCAAGCGGAGAATGATAGAATTCGCGCAGATCGACGATATCGGTATTCATGGGCGAGAATGTAGCATCAGGCGGTTGGACTTCAAGGCGTCTGCCCCTACATTGGAAGTCAGTTGGGAAAGTCAGGCGGGCGAATGCGCCGGTTTTGGCCGGCAAACGGAGAGGATACGATGAAACCTTTGGAAATAGACGTCTTTCTTTGCCGCAGCGACAATTTCGGAGTGCTCCTGCATGATCCCGAAAGCGGGGCGACGGCCACCATCGACGCACCGGAAGAAGGGCCTATCCTGCGCGCGCTCGACGGCCACGGCTGGAAACTGACCCATATCTTCACCACCCACCACCATCAGGACCACGTGGAAGCCAATCTGGCGCTGAAGGACAAGTTCCGCTGCGAGGTATACGGCCCCTATGACGAGGCGATTGCGATCCCCGGCCTCGATCGCTCGCAGGCCGATGGTGACGAGTTCGAATTTGCCGGACGCCGCGTTCAGGTCATCGCCACACCCGGCCACACGGCGGGTCATATCTGTTATTATCTGCCGGATGACGGCCTGTTGTTTGCCGCCGATACGCTGTTTGCCATGGGTTGCGGTCGCCTGTTCGAACGCCCGGCGACGGACATGTGGCACTCCTTCCAGAAGCTGATGGCCCTGCCGGATGAGACGCGGGTCTATTTCGGCCACGAATATACGCTTTCGAATGCCCGTTTTGCACTGACCGTCGACCCTGATAATGCCGTGTTGAGCGAGCGCGCGGCGCGTGTCGAGACGGCGCGGAAGGCCAATGAGTTCACCATTCCCACCACCATCGGGCTCGAAAAGCAGACAAATCCCTATATGCGCGTGGCGGATGCCGGCATTCGCAGACATCTCGGTCTTGAAGGGGCCGCCGATGCCGACGTCTTTGCGGAAATCCGCACGCGCAAGGACAATTTCTGATGAGCGCCGATCTGTCTGCGGAAGCGATCATTCGCGAATTGGGGCTGGAACCGCATCCGGAGGGTGGTTTTTACCACCAGACTTTTCGCGACAAGGCAGGCGGCGAGCGTGGCCATTCGACGGCGATTTATTATCTGCTGGAAAAGGGCGTGCGCTCACACTGGCATCGGGTCACCGACGCGGTTGAGGTCTGGCACTATTATGCCGGCGCGCCGATCGCGCTGCATCTTTCGCAAGACGGGCGGGAGGTACAGACCTTCACGCTCGGTCCCGCCATTCTCGAAGGCGAGCGTCCGCAGGTGATCGTGCCGGCTAATTGCTGGCAATCGGCGGAAAGCCTCGGCGATTTCACCCTTGTCGGCTGCACGGTCTCACCGGGATTCGCCTTCTCAAGCTTCATTATGGCCGAGCCCGGCTGGTCGCCTGGGGATGCGCTATAACCCGTAACGCCGGCCTATAGAGTGAGCGGTTGCCGCTTGCTTCTTCTCCCCGCCGGGGAGAAGTTCGCGGCAGCGGGATGAGGGCGCGCCGCCAGAGATATTCGGAGAGCGCACCCCTCATCCGACCCTTCGGGCCACCTTCTCCCCGGCGGGGAGAAGAAATATGCCGCAACGTCTGCTTTTCTTACGCCACCGCCAGCTTTGGTCAGCCGCCGTATTTCGTGGCCGTAATATAGACCTGACCCACCCGCGTCGGAATGATCGCATAAACCGGCGCATAGACATCCATATTGTTTGACTTGGCGAACCAGATCTCCATCGAGATGGATTTCAGATATTCTATATCCTTGCGCCCCTGCCGGTAGCCCGACTTCGGCACATAACGCGCCTTGCAGACGATGGCGTCACCGTTAAAGCCGTTGGTCTTGAACGGCTTGGTGCCACTGGAGCTCAAAACGAGGTCGAGTCGCGATTCGCCGTCATAGATCGGCAGGCGCGTTGGGCAGATGCGGCCGCCTGAGGGAATGATGAGACCGGAAATCGGATCGAGAACCGAGCGCAGGTCGCGGTCCTTCACATCCACCCAATTGTCCGGCCGGGCTTTCGGCTCAGGCTTCACCGTTGTCGATGTGACATTGCCGTTGCGGTAGACGACGTCATAGGTGCGTACCCGCTTGCCATCCTTATAGACCAGCGAATATTCGTTCGCCTGCAGCCGGTGGCCACGCTTGGCCCCGGAAACCGTTGTCTTGCCGGAAATGTCCTTGAGGATGCTGGCAAGGCCAGCGGCGCTGAAGGAACCGGAGATCGAATAATTCGGTCCGTCCATGCGAGTCGAAAAACTTGCCCGCGCAATCGGCAAAATGCCAAGATTGATGCTGTATTCGCTTGTGTGGCGTGCTTCGGCGGCGAGCGAGGGGGAGACGCCCGCAAACGCCATCGTCACGGCCATAAAAATGCTTTTTCCTCTGGCAATCATTTCGATATCACCTTAAAAGAGGCGCGGAAGCGGCCTTATCGGGCGATGATATACGCTGACTTGTGGCAATAAAAAAGCGGATGCCGGTTGAAAACGCCGGAATTTCCTTTCATTTGATCGCGAGCGGCTTGACTGTTAAGTCTCGTCTGACTATAGAACCGCAACTTTCCAATCATGGCCAGTTGGATTGCCACCCCGGTTTTGCCGGTGGCGAGCCAGTGGTGAAACAGACGAAACGAAATAGGTGTACCCATGTCCCGTGTATGCGAATTGACCGGCAAGGGCGTCCAGACGGGCAACAACGTCAGCCACGCCAACAACAAGACCAAGCGCCGGTTCCTTCCGAACCTCTGCCAGGTTACGTTGATCTCCGATGCTCTCGGCCAGCGTTTCCGCCTGCGTGTTTCCGCAGCCGCTCTGCGCTCCGTTGAACACCGTGGCGGCCTCGATGCTTTCCTTCTGAAGTCCGGCGAAAACGAACTGAGCATGCGCGCTCGTCTCCTGCGCCGCCAGATCGCCAAGAAGACGGCTGAAGCTGCTTAATAGCGGTTTCGACATCATCGATATTCAGAGGGCTTGAATGGCTTTTGCCGCTCAAGCCTTTTGTTTTATTTCAGTTCAGCTCCAACTGGTGGCATCACCCAGGATAAAAAAATGCTGACTCTGCGCTATACGCTGATCTACGTTCTCCTGATGACACTCGTGGTCGTCGCTTCCAATATTCTGGTTCAGTATCCGCTCTCCGGATCGCTGCTCGGCGTCAATCTCGGCGATCTGTTGACCTGGGGTGCCTTTACCTATCCGGTCGCCTTCCTCGTCACCGACCTGACAAACCGCCAGTTTGGGCCCTCCATTGCGCGCCGCGTCGTGCTGGCCGGCTTTGTCGTTGGGGTAACGTTGTCCTTCTGGACATCCATCCCGCGCATCGCGGTCGCTTCCGGCACCGCCTATCTCATCGGCCAGCTGCTCGATATTTCTGTCTTCAACCGCCTGCGCCGCCAGCGCTGGTGGCACGCGCCGCTTGCCGGCTCGATGCTGGGTTCCGTGCTGGATACGGCGCTGTTCTTCTCCATCGCCTTTGCCGCGAGTTTTGCTTTTGTCGGCCCCAATGATGCCTTCGCCATTGAAAATGCGCCTATCCTTGGCGTCTTCACTCTCGAAGCGCCGCGCTGGATCTCCTGGGCGCTGGGCGATCTTTCGGTGAAAATCCTCGTCGGCCTCGTCATGCTTCTGCCTTACGGCGCGCTGATGAACACGCTGAAGCCCATGCCGGGCGCGGTCAAATCGAGCTGACATTATCCGCCAGCCGCATTTGAAGCTGTGCAGGCGTGCATCAAATCACGCTTGCAAACCCACAGGTGGCGTTGCAATCTGGCGTCCGTGGCAAAGCACGGAGGCGGATCGGCATGCAGATCAAGGACGTTATCGAGATTGTGGATGCAACGAGCGCCACGCTCTCGGGTTCCAGCTTTGACGACGTCAATCTGTCAGGAACGGTCTTCAACAATGTCAATCTGGCCGGCACACGCTTCAACGACATCAACTTTTCCGGTGCGTCATTTACGGACAGCAACATGTCCGGCTGGTCAATCGATGACGTCAATTTTACCGGATTGAAGCTGAGCAACACGAACCTGTCCGGCGCGCAGATAATGGCATGTCGAATGACCGGCATGAAGATCGACGGCATTCCGATCGAGGATCTCCTCGCTGCTTACAAGGCGGCACAGGAGCGGACCTGATATTCAATCCACCAGCTTGAATTCCAGCATAAGATTGCGCTGGAGAAACGAGTGGTTGTCATCGGACACGATGATGAGGCGTGTCGAGCCATCCGGCCCCTTCACCACATCCATCCCCTCCATATTGTCGATCTGGTAGGCCATGCCCGCTTCCATCAGGATTTCACCATCCACCACCGCACCCGGACGGATATCGGCGCCGCGGATACGGCGGATGCGCATGCCGACGCCCTCGGCGAAATTGAACCGGCGTTCCAGAAGCAGCAGGTCGCCATTGGGCAGGAACGCACCGTCCGTCACGTCGAATGAGGGATGGTGCGTAACGGCAAATGTGCCCTTGCGCGGGCCTTCCAGAATGGCGGCAAGAAGATTGCCGTCCGTATCGATGCTTTTTTCAGCCACCACGACCAGAGCGCCGGCAAGCGGCGAATCGGCCGGCGATACCGCGAGAGCCTCCATGCCGCCATTATGGCGCAGCTCGTTACTGCGAATGAGATATGGCAGGCGGTCGAGCGGCTTTGAGCTAGCGAAGCCCGGATCGGGATAGATATCGATCCTGTGGCGCTGCTCGTAACTGACGAAAACCTTGCCGTCGCGCAGCGCCAGCCCTTCCGCATCCATTTCCATCTTGCGCGGCGGTTCGCGGCCGCTCATGTCCAGCATGGGGGTGATGCGGACATCGGCAAGCCCGGACAGCGCGCCAGCAGCACCACGCGTGATCCTGCCCGTCAACCAATGGCCGGTATCCAGCACCGCCACGAAATCCTCGCCATTGGGGCGGAAACGGATGGAGGATATCGCCCCGAACAGCTTTTCCGGCGCGCTCATCACCATGCCGCCGATAAATTCCAGCTTGCCGAAACGTTTTTCGCTGGTGCCGACTTCGAAAGAGGAGAGCAGACGCACGCCCACCGGCACATCGATGGTGGAAGCACCGATGGAAACCGGACATAGCGATATGGCCGCCAGAATGGCGGCCATCGCAAGCGTTTTGCAGGCGGAAGAAGCCCGGCCCCGCTTATCCCGCACGGCGAACCCTGCGGGACGAACCGGAGGCGCTGCTCGTATCCTCGAAGAGAGCAGCAAGCTGCTCGGTCATCGCGCCTGCAAGCTCATCCGCATCCACGATGGTCACTGCACGGCGGTAATAACGGGTCACGTCATGGCCGATGCCGATTGCCAGCAGTTCCACCGGCGAGCGCGTCTCGATCTGCTCGATGACCGCACGCAGGTGTCGCTCCAGATAGTTGCCCGGATTAACCGACAGGGTCGAATCATCCACCGGCGCGCCGTCGGAGATCATCATCATGATCTTGCGCTGCTCGGGGCGGCCGATCAGACGGTTATGCGCCCACATCAGCGCTTCACCGTCGATATTTTCCTTCAGAAGGCCTTCACGCATCATCAGGCCGAGATTGCGCCGTGCGCGCCGCCACGGGGCATCCGCGGACTTGTAGACGATGTGGCGCAGATCATTGAGGCGACCCGGCGAAGCGGGCTTGCCATTGGCGAGCCACTGTTCGCGCGACTGCCCACCTTTCCACGCCTTGGTGGTGAAGCCCAGAATTTCGACCTTGACGCCCGAGCGCTCCAGCGTACGTGCCAGAATGTCGGCGCAGGTGGCTGCAACCGTGATCGGACGACCGCGCATAGAGCCGGAATTGTCGATGACGAGCGAAACGACGGTATCGCGGAATTTGGTGTCGCGTTCCTTCTTGAAGGAGAGCGGCTGCATGGGATCGATGATGAGCCTGACCAGACGGGCCGGATCGAGATAACCCTCTTCCAGATCGAAATCCCAGGAACGGTTCTGCTGCGCCATCAAGCGGCGCTGCAGCCGGTTCGCCAGCCGTCCGACCGCACCCTGAAGATGGGCGAGCTGCTTGTCGAGGAAGGCGCGCAGCCGGTCAAGCTCGGCCTCGTCACACAGTTCCTCGGCGCGGATTTCCTCGTCGAATTCCTCGGTGAAGATGCGGTAGTCGACCTTCTCGTTGAAATCATCGAAAGGGCTGTTGGGGCGGCGGGTCTCGCCGGGCGTTTCGGAATCCTCGTCGAGATCGTCGGACATTTCTTCGTCCGACATCTCGGCACCGTCCATCTCGCCTTCTTCCATTTCCTCCTGCGAGGCCTCGTTTTCATCGGCGGGCGTCGCATCGGAGCCAGCCTCTTCCTCGACCTGCTCTTCCTCGGTCTCGTTGGTGCGCGGCTGATCCTCGTTGGATTCCGCTTCCTGGCTTTCCGGCTCGTTATCCTCGTCGCCGAAATCTTCCGCCATCTGCATGGAGGTCAACATCTTGCGCACCAGCCGCGAAAACGCCTTCTGGTCGGTAATGACGCGGGAAAGATCGTTGAGGTCGCCTGCGGCCTTGTCTTCGATGAAGTCGCGCCAGAGATCGAGAACCTTGCCGGCGCTCGCCGGCGGCTTTTCGCCGGTCAGTTTCTCGCGCACCAGAAGTGCCACAGCCTCGGCGAGCGGTGCGTCATCCTTATTGTTGATGCCGGAAAAATTGGCCTTGGCGTATTTTTCCGTATTCA
This sequence comes from Agrobacterium tumefaciens, assembly GCF_005221385.1. Taxonomy (NCBI): domain Bacteria; kingdom Pseudomonadati; phylum Pseudomonadota; class Alphaproteobacteria; order Hyphomicrobiales; family Rhizobiaceae; genus Agrobacterium; species Agrobacterium tumefaciens. Next base: position 698,365 of record NZ_CP039904.1, read on the forward strand.
TGGCCTTGATATTGGAGGCCATGCCCGGCATGCGCAGCGCGCCGATGGATTCCACCCGCGCCTGTTCGACGGCATCAAAAACCAACTGCGCTTCGGCGCCCTGCGGTGACATCACCGCATGGGTATCCGCATCATGGCAGGCGAGACGCAGCGCCATGGAATCGCCGAGACCACGCGTGATGGCGATCTCCTGCGCCGTGGGTTTCTTCGAAATTTCCGGCAGGCGCATGCGCTCACCGGCAAGGCCTGGCCGCTCATTGGCGAAGACGACCTCAACCTCGGCGTCACCGGCAACGGATCGCACGCACCCGGCAATCGCCTGACGCAACGGCTCCGTATCAACCGCCGTACCCGGTTTCGCTCTGGAATTGTCGCCGCGCCCTGCCATAGTCTTTCCTGTCAGTTGCCGACGCCTGCGGCCCACCCATCAGAGGATGCGCAGCCGCCGGCGTCTTCAAGTCATCGGTGATCTTCTCCGGAAAACCGGGGACGATCAGGCGCTGAGAACGATGTTCGCGGCGCTTTCTTTGAGCTCAACGCCGAAAGCGCGCTGATACTGCTCGGCTACCAGGGTACGCTCAAGCTCGTCGCACTTGTTGAGGAAGGTCACGCGGAAGGCAAAGGCGAGATCGCCGAAAATTTCCGCATTTTCCGCCCAGGTGATGACGGTACGCGGGCTCATGACCGTGGAAAGGTCACCATTGACGAAGGCCGAACGGGTAAGGTCTGCCACGCGCACCATCTTGGAGACGGTTTCGCGGCCCTTCGGATTGTCGAGGCTCTTCACCTTGGCGGCGATGATGTTCACTTCCTGCTCGTGCGGCAGGTAGTTCAGCGTGGTGACGATGGACCAGCGGTCCATCTGCGCCTGATTGATCTGCTGGGTGCCGTGGTAGAGGCCCGTCGTATCACCGAGGCCAACCGTGTTGGCCGTTGCGAAAATGCGGAAAGCCGGGTGAGGGCGGATGACACGGCTCTGGTCGAGCAGGGTCAGGCGGCCGGAGGATTCCAGCACGCGCTGGATAACGAACATCACGTCCGGGCGGCCGGCATCATATTCGTCGAAGACCAGCGCGACATTGTGCTGGTAGGCCCAGGGGAGAATGCCGTCCTTGAATTCGGTAACCTGCTTGCCGTCCTTCAGGACGATGGCGTCCTTGCCGACGAGATCGATACGGCTGACATGGCTGTCGAGGTTGACGCGCACGCAGGGCCAGTTCAGGCGGGCAGCCACCTGCTCGATATGGGTGGACTTGCCGGTGCCGTGGAAACCGGAAACCATGACACGTCGGTTGTGAGCAAAACCGGCAAGGATCGCAAGCGTCGTATCCCGGTCGAAAAGATAGTCGGGATCGAGGTCAGGCACATAGGCGTCGCCCTGGGAATAGGCGGGAACCCGCAGATCCGTATCAATGCCGAAAACCTCCCGCACGGACACCGTCGTGTCGGGCAGGTTGGAAATATCAAGGTCGATTTTGCTCATCACGTCTCCAAGGCGGGCGGCAGCCACCCGGCCACATCATCAATCAGGCGGTAAACACGTAAGTTGGCTTAGCAGAAACCTGACTGCTTTAACAATTGATATGCTTGAACAACAGCCCGAAAACGTTCTTCCGAACCACGATCGCCACCATTAGCATCAGGATGGTGCTTTTTGACAAGCTCCTTATAGCGCCTTTTTATCTCTTCCTGCTTCGCATTGGCAGAAAGACCCAGCGTATCGAAGGCTTTTGCCTCCAGCGTCTTCAGCTTGCGGTCCTGCTGCATGCGCTGTCCACCGGCCTTTGCGCCGCCCGCAAAACCGCCGGCGAAGCCGAAGGGATCGCGAATGCGGGCATTGCCGCTCGCGGTGCCGGATCGAAGTGTCGAATGCAAAGGGCTGTCGCGCGCCGTCTTGTTGACGCCCACCGTCCAGGTCGGACGATGACCGGTGATCGCCTCCTTCTGGTAACGGGCGATCTCGCCGTCCGACAGGCCGGAGAAGTAGTTATAGCCCTTGTTGTATTCCTTCACATGCTCAAAACAGAACAGGAAGAATTGCCCCTCGGCATTGCGGCCGACAGGTGCGCGGTGAACGCCCGGTTTATCGCATCCGTCCCACTGGCAGGTGGGAGCCTGAACCTCAGGTTCCCTCTCCCTTTTCCGGCGCGTGCGGATGCGGTCGAAATATTTCGAATCCAGTTTCATGATGCCCTGATTATGGAGTGCGAAAAGCCGCACAACAAGAATTGACAAAGCGGAATGTTGCTGGCTTTTAGGTAACCCCCTTCAAGACCAGCCAACAGGAATGGAGCCCTTCGCATGTCCCTGCGAGAACGTATAGAAACGAAGCTCCGTGAGAGCTTTTCACCAGAGCGCCTGAAAGTCGTCGATGAAAGCCAGATGCATGCGGGCCACCAGCCGGATATAACCGGTACGGGCGAGACACATATGCGTGTTCAGATAGTATCGGAAAGCTTCTCCGGCAAGTCTCGCGTCGAACGCCACCGGGCGATCAATGCTGTTTTGAAGCCGGAACTCGACGCGGGGCTGCATGCGCTCGCGATCGAGGTGGCGGCACCGGGGGAAACGGTGCGGTTTTAGATTAACGCTGTCATCCGGGCCGATAGCAAGCCCCCTCATCCGGCCCTTCGGGCCACCTTCTCCCACTCGGGGAGAAGAAACCATGCGGCAGCGCTTTGCTCAAAGCTATGCCGCATGGCATTGCCATTGCGGCTTGTTCTTCTCCCCGCCGGGGAGAAGTGCCGGAGCGAAGCGAGGCGATGAGGGGGTACCCTCACCGTTTCTCACCATAAATCACGTCACCCCGGGTGCTTTTCCGAAAGGAACGACTGCACCTCGGAGGCCGCCACATCATCCGCCACGAAAGACTGGCCGATGCCGTGGGTGAGGATGAAGGTGAGCTTGCCGCCCTTGACCTTCTTGTCCTGCGCGATCGCCGTCATCAGCGTCTCGACCGGCGGCAACTCACCAGGAATGTCCTTCATCGTTGTGGGCAGTCCAACCGCCTTCAGGTGCGCCTCGACACGGGCCGCGTCGTCAGGGCTTGCGAGGTTGAGACGGGCGGAGAACTGGTGCGCCAGCACCATGCCGATCGCCACACCTTCACCGTGCACCAGCCGCTTGCTGTCGTAATTGGTCGCCGCCTCCAGCGCGTGGCCGAATGTATGGCCGAGATTGAGGAGCGCGCGCACGCCGTTTTCCTTCTCGTCGGCCACAACAACATCGGCTTTCGCCTGGCAGCTGGTCGCAATCGCCTGGATGCGGGCGGGACCGCCGGTGCGAATTTCATCCCAGTTCTTTTCGAGCCAGAAGAAGAAATCCGGCTTGTCGATCAGGCCGTATTTCACCACTTCGGCATAACCGGCGCGGAATTCGCGCGGGCTCAGCGTGTCAAGCACCGCCGTGTCCGCCAGCACCAGATCCGGCTGGTGGAAAACACCGACAAGGTTCTTGCCGTGGCGGCTATTGATGCCGGTCTTGCCCCCCACCGAGGAATCGACCTGCGCCAGAAGCGAGGTCGGTATCTGCACAAAACGCACGCCACGGCGCACGATGCCGGCGGCAAAACCCGCGAGATCACCGATCACGCCGCCACCGAGTGCGATGACCGCATCGTTGCGTTCCACGCGTGCGGAGAGAACCGCATCGCAGACGGTGACCAGATGTTCGAAGCTCTTGGTTTTTTCACCAGCCGGCAGGGTCAGCGACACCGCCTCGATACCGTCCGTCTGCAGGCCATCCATCAGGCCTTCGAGGTAAAGCGGCGCCACATGCTCATCGGTGATGATCGCCGCTCTCCTGCCCTTCAGCCGCGCCGAAATCTCACCGCCCGCCCTGCCGATCAGTCCCGGCCCGATCAGAATATCATAGGCGCGCTCACCGAGCGGCACATGGACAAGGCGTTCGTCGGCGTGGATTTCGGAAGGCGTCATGATGGTCAGTCTTTCTGTTCGATGCCGGCGATGGCGGCCAGCACTTCAGTCACGATGATTTCCTTGCGGACATCACGGGATTCGATGGTGAGATCAGCTCCGGCATAGATCGGGTAACGTTTCTCCATCAGCGCCGCCAATGTGGCCTTGGGATTTTCGGTCTTGAGAAGCGGACGATGATCGCGCTTGTTGACCCTTTCCCACAAAACCTCGAGATCGGCTTTAAGCCACAGCGAGATGCTGCCCCGCGTGATGTGACGTCTGGTATTGTCGTTGATGAAGGCTCCACCACCGGTGGAGATAACCTTGGGACCGCCGCGCAAAAGCCGCTTGATGACCCGTGTTTCCAGCGCCCGGAACTCTTCCTCACCATAGGTGGCGAAAAGCTCTGATATCGTCATGCGCGAGACACGCTCGATTTCCACATCCGTATCGATGAACTGGACTTTAAGCTGCTGGGCAACCATTCGGCCTATCGCGGACTTTCCAGCCCCCATCAGCCCGACAAAGACGATGTTGCGCCGTCCGAGCTTTGCCCGCGCTTGTTCCCCGAGTGTGGCCGGGACGGATAAATTCGTTTCATTCATAAATTTGAAAGCCCGTTTGGCATGGATATCTGCAAATGTTTACGAAGCGTCAAGCCAAATTGCTGACTGAATGGCGTTGAATCACAATCATCGCCGCATGCGGCACGGGGCGAAAGCCGGCTTTTTGATCTTGCCGCCGCTTTCGCCGCACCGCATATAAGTTCGACCGCCACCTTCACGGAGCCGCCATGCCCACCCTCTTCCGCTTCACGATGATACTGGCGACCATCGCGGGGCTGATCTATGGCGGCATGGTGCTGCTTGTCATGGTCGTGAAACCGCGCGACCGCGAGGTGACGGTGCGCATTCCGTCCGAACGTCTGAACCCACCTGCGGCAGAACCGGTAAGGCGCACTCCATGAGCGGACTAGCGGCAGGGCGTGACGGCGCGCGGCTCGAAAGTTTTCTGGAGATGATGAGCGCCGAAAGAGGTGCTGCCGCCAACACGCTTTCCTCTTACGAACACGACCTTTCGGATCTGCGCGAATTTCTGGCCGGCCGAGGTCAGTCTTTGACCGAGGCCGCCACGCCAGACCTGTCCGCCTATCTCACCCATCTTTCCACCCTAGGCTTTGCCGCCACCTCGCAGGCTCGACGCTTGTCCTCGATGCGGCAGTTCTATCGCTTCCTCTATTCGGAGGGGCTGCGCGGCGACGATCCGACCGGCATCATTGACGCCCCCAAAAAGGGTCTCAGCCTGCCGAAGACGATGAGTGTTGCCGATGTGACGGGACTTCTCCGCATCGCAGCAGAGGAAGCAGCCACCGCCGGTCCCGGCCAGCTTGCCCGCATCCGCATGCATCTGCTGCTTGAACTGCTTTATGCCACCGGCATGCGCGTCAGCGAGCTCGTTTCCTTGCCGGTCAAGGTGCTGCGGCAGGAAGGCCGCTTCCTGATGATCCGGGGCAAGGGTAACAAGGACCGCATGGTGCTTCTGTCACGCGCCGCCATCGAGGCCATGGAAAAATACGACGCCGCCAGAAAGGCGCTCGCGCCGGATAAAGCCAAGGCGGGGAAAAAAGCCGAAGCACCGGAAAGCCCGTGGCTGTTTCCTTCGAGCAGTAAGGAAGGTCATCTGCCACGGCAGGTCTTCGCCCGCGACCTCAAAGATATCGCCATTCGCGCCGGTCTCACCCCTTCGGCGGTGTCACCGCACGTCCTGCGTCATGCCTTTGCCAGCCACCTCCTGCAGAACGGCGCGGACCTGCGCGCCGTACAGGAACTGCTCGGCCATTCCGACATTTCCACGACACAAATCTATACGCATGTGCTGGAAGAACGCTTGCAAGAACTGGTACAAACACATCACCCCCTTGCCAAACAGGGCAAAAACCTTGATTAGAGCGACCGGAACCGCCGGATAATCCGGTCAAACCTTGCGCAAAACGATCGGAAACGGATCTCATGCACAATTATCTCGACTTCGAAAAACCTATCTCGGACCTTGAAGGCAAGATCATCGAGCTGAAGAAGCTTGCCGATGAAGACGAGAGCATAGACACCTCGGAGGAGATCAACCGCCTGGAATCGCGCGTCAATGATGCGATGCAGGATATCTATTCCAAGCTGAATGCCTGGCAGAAAACGCAGGTCGCGCGTCACCCGCAGCGGCCGCATTTCGTTGACTATGCCAAGGCGCTGTTCACCGATTTCACGCCGCTTGCCGGCGACCGCAAATTTTCCGAAGACGCCGCCATTCAGGCGGGCCTTGCCCGCTTCAACGGTCAGCCCGTCGCCATCATCGGCCAGGAAAAGGGTAACGACACCAAAAGCCGCCTGAAGCATAATTTCGGCAGTGCACGTCCGGAAGGTTACCGCAAGGCGATCCGCGTGCTGGAACTGGCTGACCGTTTCTCGCTGCCGGTCGTCACCCTTATCGATACCGCAGGCGCATATCCCGGCGTTGGCGCCGAAGAACGCGGCCAGGCCGAAGCCATCGCCCGCTCGACGGAAATGTGCCTTAACGTCAAGGTGCCGATCGTATCCGTCGTCATCGGCGAAGGCGGTTCAGGCGGCGCCATCGCCATCGCCACCGGCAACCGCGTCTATATGCTTGAACATTCGATCTATTCGGTGATCTCGCCGGAAGGTGCGGCCTCCATTCTCTGGCGTGATTCGACCCGCGCCAAGGAAGCCGCAACCAACATGAAGATCACGTCCGAAGACCTGAAGTCGCTCGGCGTCATCGACGGTATCATTGCCGAACCGATCGGCGGCGCGCATCGCGACCCGGAAACCGTCATCAACGCCACCGGTGATGTGATCGCCAAGGCGCTGGCCGATCTTTCGCAGCGTTCGGGCACGCAGCTTCGCGCCGAACGCCGCCAGAAGTTCCTGGATATCGGCCGGAATCTCTAACTCCGGCCTTATTTTCCTTGAATATCGCCCCAACTCGGCCATAGTCCGGTCACATCAAAAGATGTATCGGCGGCCGCGGGGGCGGATCCGATTTGAGTTAAGAAGATGTAAACGGTTAATACCGTATTTAAAATACACACGGGACGGTGTAGAACTGCCGCCGCTTCGTGCCATCGTCTTTCGGATCAGATCATGCGTTTGACACATTTTGCACTTCTTGCCTGCACCGCGCTCGTTCTCGCCGGCTGTAACGATACGCTCGAAACCGTCGAACGCGACGTTTCCCACGTCAAGAACAAGGTTGATTACCCGCTGTCTCCGTCCATTCTGGCCGAGATCGACAAGCGGGGCATGGATCGCACCTCGCCGATCATGATCCGCATCTTCAAGGAAGAAGGCGCGCTGGAAATCTGGAAGGCCAGACGCGACAACCGTTTCGAGAAGATCGCCGGCTACGAAATTTGCGCCTGGTCCGGCAAACTCGGCCCGAAGGTGAAGGAAGGCGACCGGCAGGCGCCGGAAGGTTTCTACAACCTGACGCCCGCGCACCTTAATCCAAACTCGAAATATTACCTCGCCATCAATACCGGCTTCCCGAACCGTTACGATGCCGCCAATGGCCGCAACGGCACCAATCTGATGATCCATGGCGCCTGCTCATCGTCCGGCTGTTATTCGATGACGGATGCGCAGATTCTTGAGATTTACGGTTTCGCCCGTGACGCCTTCAAGGGCGGCCAGAAGACCGTGCAGCTGCAGGCCTTCCCGTTCCGAATGACGGCGGAAAACATGGCCCGCCACCGCCAGAGCGAACATCTCGAATTCTGGAAGATGCTGAAGGTCGGTTACGACAATTTCGAAGTCACCAAGCGCCCGCCGGACGTAAACGTCTGCGAGAAGAAATATGTCTTCAACCAGCAGACGGAAGGCGGCACCTTCAACGGCTCCGCGCAGTGCCCGGCCATGAGCACACCGCCGGCGCTCGTCAGCGCACTTTCGAGCTACGAAAAAACCTATGATCTCGCCTATGAAAAGGCGATGAAAAAATATGACGGCATGGCCTGGTACGACCCGAGCGAAGCCGAGCGCAAGGCGCTGGTCGCCGAAAAGCGCAAGGGCCGCGAACCCGCCTATGCGCCGACCGGTTCGGCGCTGAAGGCCGGCAAGCTGATGAAGGAAACGGAATATGCAGCGCTGATGGAGAAAAAGGCGCAGCAGGTGACGTCGTCTTCTCCGGCCACAACCGCAACCGCCTCTTCTCTGCGCGGCCCGCGCCCTTCGGCAGCCCAGCCCGCCGCTCCGCAATCGAACCCGGCGCCAGCGGCCCCGACAATGGTTGCCACAGCCACCCCTTCGGCCGCCGGACAGAATGGAACCACTGCCCAGAGCATACCGGTTCCGGCCCTGAACCCGCTCGCCTATTCCGCAGCACCTGCACCGGAAGCGCCCGAGAAGAAGCCGTTCTGGAAGTTCTGGGCCAAGGAATGAGCGACACGGCCGAGATAATTTTCGATCTGAGGGGGCTTAAATGCCCCCTTCCCGTTTTGAGAAGCCGCAAGAAACTCGCGGCACTGAAAGCGGGCGATATTCTGACTATCGAGACGACCGATCCGCTGGCGGTGATCGATATTGCGCATATGTGCAATGAGGACGGGCATAACTTGCTGGAAACTACTGCGGTGGATAAGGGGCATCGGTTTCGGATTGTGAAGGGCGGGTAACCGACGTTCAATGGCGTCGGCCGTGGTTACCCCCTCTGTCCTGCCGGACATCTCCCCCACAAGGGGGGGAGATCTGCAAGCAGCTCCCCCATCACTTCATTCTCAAATGTCGAGATGGCCGAAACCTCGCCTCGATTCGATCTCCCTCCTTGTGGGGGAGATGTCCGGCAGGGCAGAGGGGGGGTAACCCCACCCGCCGATTTCAACGCCGTCGCGCGATCTAAAACCGCAACCCGGAAACCGCCAGCGGATTATCCGTCATTGCCTGCCTGTCCGGCCGGTCGATACCCGGCGTACCGGTGAAGGCCGCGAACAGGTCCTTTACGAAAGCCTCCGGCAAATCCTTCGTAATCAGCACCATGCGCGTGCGCTGGTCCGACGGGTCCGGCCAGGCCGAAAGACGCTGAGGCGTGTGGAAAATGTTCTGAACCCCATGCAACACCAGCGGTCTGCCCGGATTATCAGACAGCTTGACGATGGCCTTCATGCGCAAGAGCTTTTCACCATGTGCCGAGCGCAGCAGATCCACGAACATGTCGATCGCCATCGGGTTGATCGGCTGATCGTGAATGATCGAGAAGGAACGGATAGACGCATCGTGCCGGTTCACATCGTGGTGATGGTGGTCATCGTGGTCACCATGATGATGGTGGTGGTGGCCATGTTCATGGCCGTGATCATGCTCCGCCTCTTCACCCAGCCAGCGGCCGACATCGGCACTCTTGCTGCCGGCATCGTAAAGGCCGTTGTCGAGAAGACCCGCAGCGCTCCACTCGGTTTTGTCGCCATCCTCGATTGTCGCACGCGGATTGAGGGCCTGAAGGCGGGCCGTCAACGCGGAAATCGCCGCAGCATCGGCAAGCGCCCGCTTGGTCATCACCAGCCGGTCGGCCACAGCCGCCTGCTTCACCGCCTCTTCGTGATTGTCGAGCGTGGAGAGGCCGTTCACGGCATCCACCACCGTAATCATGCCATTGAGCACGAAATTCTGCGCGATCACCGGATTGCCCATGATCGATTGCATGACCGGGGCAGGATCGGCAAGGCCGGTCGTCTCGATCACCACCCGCTTCACCGGCTTCAGCTTGCCTGTCTGGATACCATCCATCAGTTCCGCCAGCGTATCCACCAGCTCACCGCGCACCGTGCAGCAGAGGCAGCCCTCCGCCAGCTCGATAATACCCTCGCCTGCGCTTTCGACCAGCATGTGATCGATACTGACGTCGCCAAATTCATTGATGATGATCGCGGCGTCACTCATCTCGGGATCTTTGAGAAGCCGATTGAGCAGCGTCGATTTTCCGGCGCCGAGAAATCCGGTGATAATGGAAACCGGGATGCGATCGCGAGACATGCCTTGCCTGTGTGTTGATGGCGGCCCAGGCAGGTCATTGGACGACATGAAACCCGGAACCGCGTGATAAAAACAGAAATCGCCCAAGGCCTGAAGCCACGGGCGAGACTGTAATATCATAACAGATCAGAGCTGCGAATAGCCAATCCACAAGCGTAGTCGCCCTTCGTCATTGAAGAGCGGTCAAGGCAATCAGAATGTCGGGCGTGGGATCGGGATCGGCACGTTGGCCAACTCACCCTTGCCGACAGCCCCCTTGGTCGTGTTGACAGCCACCGTCTCACTGCCTGGAATGAGACCGGCAAAGGAATATTCCGGTGGGCGGGTCATCTCCGTCACATAGGGCGAATGGATGACCATACGGCCGGCTTCATCGCGGCCCTCGCTACGCACCTTGGCAGCCTTCGGGTTGCAGATTTCGGCGCTGACATCGTTCACATCGCCGGTATCGCCATAAGGCGCCAGCGAAGCGAGCGAAACACCCTGACCGGAAGGCGCCGTCAGCCCCATCTGCAGCAGGTCGGCAGACTGGTCGGTTCGTCCGGCAAGGCTGTCCGCGCCCAGCACCACAGTGATGACGGAGCGGCCATTGCGCACGGCAGACGACACCTGATTGAAGCCGGAGGCACAGATGAAGCCGGTCTTCATGCCGTCAGCGCCATCGAAGCGGCCGACCAGCATGTTGAAATTGGCATAGTTCTTCTTGCCGGTGCTGACGCCTTCCAGCGAGAAATAATGGGCATATTCCGGAAACTCGCGCTTGATGATCAGCGCCAGCAGCGCCAGATCACGCGCGGTCGTATATTGCCCCTTTCCGGGCAGGCCGTTGGCGTTCACATAGCGGGTGGAGCTCATGCCCAACCGCTGCGCCTGCGCATTCATCTGCGCCACGAAATTGTCGCTGGTACCACCGATGGTCTCGGCAATCGCCACGGCTATATCATTGGCGGATTTGATCAGCAGCAGCTTCAGCGCGCTGTCCATCGTCAGCTTCTGGCCGGGCTTGAAATACATTTTAGAGGCCGGCTGGTCGGCGGCCTTCTTGCTCATCACCACTTCCGTCTGCGGGCTGAGCTTGCCGGCCTTCATCTGCGAAAAGGCGATATAGGCAGTCATCAGCTTGGTGAGCGACGCCGGATACCACTTGCGGAAGGCTTCCTGATGGGAAATCACCTTGCCGGTTTTGACATCCACCACCATTTTCGGATTGGCATTGGCCACAGGCGCCACGGCAACGAGGCCTGCGGTCATGATGGCAACGGCTGCGGAGAGCCGCCGGGCGGCGTTTGGCGATTTAACTGTCTGTGGCAAGGCTTGTCCTCGAATTCCCGTCTTCGGTCGGGGAATGGCAATATTCACCATATATGTCCTAGCAATGGCAAAGTACATTGATTACGTCAATTATGCGGCGCACTATCCACCACGGAGGATGGCTTTTACCACACGCCGCACCGATGAACCCAGGAATGAACGAATGCCGATTTTGAACAGAGCCGCCGAACTTCAACAGGAAGTCAGCGAATGGCGGCGTCACCTGCACGAAAATCCCGAGATTTTGTATGATGTCGACAACACCGCAGCCTTCGTTGCGGACAAGCTGAAATCTTTTGGCGTTGACGAAATCGTGACCGGTCTTGGCCGCACGGGTGTGGTCGGCATCATCAGGGGCAATCTTGCCGGTGGACGCACCATCGGCTTTCGCGCGGATATGGACGCCTTGCCCATTCTCGAGGAAACCGGCAAGCCCTGGGCATCGAAAACAGCGGGCGCGATGCATGCCTGCGGCCATGACGGCCACACCGCCATGCTGCTTGGCGCAGCCAAATATCTCACCGAGACCCGCAATTTCGCCGGCTCTATCGCCGTCATCTTCCAGCCCGCCGAAGAAGGCGGCGCGGGCGCGCTCGCCATGGTCGAGGACGGCCTGATGGAGCGTTTCGGCATTAACGAGGTCTATGGCATGCACAATATGCCGGGAATACCGCTCGGCGCCTTCGCCATCCGCAAGGGCGGCATCATGGCGGCACCGGACAAGTTCTCCATCACCGTCAAAGGCCGGGGCGGCCATGCGGCACAGCCGCACCGCACCATCGATCCGATCACCATCGGCGCGCAGATCGTCGGCAATCTGCAGATGATCGCCTCGCGCAATGCCGATCCGATCCGTTCGGTCGTCGTGTCCGTTACCCGCTTCCATGCCGGCTCCAGCCACAACATCATCCCCAATGAGGCGCTGATAGCCGGCACGGTGCGCAGCCTCGACGAAACGGTGCGTGATCTCGCGCAGGACCGCATCAAGCAGATGGCGGAAGGCATAGCCCTTGCCAATGGCGCCGAAGCCGAAGTCGTCTATGAGCGTTATTGCCCGGTGACATTCAACCATTCAGACGAGACCGACCACGCCATCCATGTCGCCCGCGATGTGGCGGGAGACCACAATGTCGATCCCGATGTCGACCCCTCAATGGCCGGCGAGGATTTTTCCTTCATGCTGAAGGAAAGGCCGGGCGCCTTCATCTTCCTCGGCAATGGCGATTCGGCAGGGCTTCATAATCCCGGCTACGATTTCAACGACGACGCCATCGCCTACGGCATTTCCTACTGGGTGAAACTGGCCGAACAGCGCCTGACGAGCTGATTGCCGACTGACGCGAAGAAAGCCGGGAAGAGATCGACCGCGATGAAGAACGCGGTTGATCCGCAGGCATCGTCAGGTTAAAGAGCAATTCAGTGTCCACGTAGCTCAGCAGGATAGAGCACAGGATTCCTAGTTGATAATTGGGGGCTACAGTCCGAAAGGCTGTAGTCGATCTGCTCAAATTCGGGGAACGCTTAGCTGGGCTTCCAGCATGCCAATCCCGAGCCAAGCTTCAGGCGAAAGCCTGTTGAAGGTGTAGAGACTGGTAGGGCAGCGCCTAAAGGCCGCAAGGTCCATGGTGAAGGGACAGTCCAGACCACGAACGCCCTGCCATTCGTGGCGGGACGGCGGTTAAAGCCGAAGTGGTATGAATCCTGGGGTCGGAGGTTCGAATCCTCTCGTGGACACCATTCTATCAAGGTCAATCCTGCGCGCAGAGGCGGAGATGCGTTGGCCGATATGAGTCGGCGAATTAATCGCCCCTGGCGCGATTAAGAGCACCTACGCGATACAAAATCATGCCGAGATGACATCATCCGTTTGGCATGTCTGGAATAGTGCTCACTCGCACGCCATTCTTCGACGCGCCCGCATTGAAACAAGCCTCAAGCCGAAATGGGTTGCGGCAATGTATAAGCCGACTATGGAGGCGTAGTTCACGAAGAAGCCCAACGTCGACGCATTGAAATCCCACATGTCCAGCGAATAGCGCAGCATCAACTTCGATCCGAACACCATATCGAACGAACTTTTCACACCCCAGGCCATGATAAGGGCCGTCAGCAAACGCAGGATCGCAGTCTGGCAAGCGCTCCGAGCAGGCATTCCAATCATTCCATAGAAAACGTTCATCACAACCTGCCAGCGCGTTCCGAGATGGATGCCAACGATCAGTAGCATCCAGTATCCCGTGAACATGTGGATTTCCCGGACGGCGAAAGCACCGCCCATCGCCGTGAGCGGGAAAAGGTCACGCGATATCAGCAGGCTCGTTAAGAACATGATGGTCATTGCGATTGCCAGGCTGACAATCGTGATCAGATTGATGATGCGGGTGACATCCAGCTTCCGTTTCGTCACGCCGCCATACCAGCGGCGATTAAAGACGTTATGAACAATCACCAGCGTGAAAAGCACCGTTCCGAACAGCTCGTGCGACAGGTTGTCCAGCCACCAATAGGCCAGACACGCAACAATCAATCCGACGGCAATGAGGTCGAGGACCAGACGAAACCGCAAGACGCCGTTCATTTAAGTTCGAACCGGCGCATTTCGTTGAACGTGTACAGGAAATCCCTGTCGGCCCGCGAGGTATGACAGCGCTGACAGCGGGCGGTGTTTTCTTCCATGTTGATCGTGCCGTCCGGCTTGAACCATTGGAACTGCCAGTCGGCAGTACGGCGGTTTTCGTCGTAATCCTGCCCCCAGCCCTCGCCCTTCTCCATGATGAAGTAACGGAAGACCTTGCCACCGCGATAGTCGACCAGCGCGACATGGGTGCCGTTGGGAATGGGATCGCCGCGCTTGACGGCCTCGATTGCTTCACGGGTGGTCATGATGTGCTCCGTAACCTCCCCCCGCTCGACTGTCGTATAGTGTATGAGCTTGTCGATTTCAGGCATGGTTGCGCGGGTCGGCTCGGCATGGACCTGCATGCCGACGAGAAATACGGCGCTTGTTACGAAGGCGGCGGCACCCGCCATATACATGACCCTGTTCAATCAAGGCCTCCATCAATCTTGGTGTATTGCTCGTCGGTCACATGTTCCATCCATTCCACCGTCTGGCCGTCCAGGGCCTCCGCCACGGCGATGTGCGACATTCCGACTTCAGATGAAGCGCCATGCCAGTGTTTGACGCCTGGAGGTATCCAGACGACATCTCCGGGTCCGATCTCCTGGATGCCGCCATCCCAGTGCTGAACTCGCCCCGCACCTTCCGTCACGATCAATGTCTGACCGAGGGGATGCGTATGCCAAGCGGTGCGGGCAGCGGGTTCAAAGGAAACGACACCGCCACCGACCCGGGCGGGCGACTGGGCCTGGAAACGGGACTGCACCTTGACGGAACCGGTGAAATAATCCGGCGAGCCTGCGGTTGTCGTCTGATCGTTGAAACGGGTAACCGTTACGGCGCGATCCGGTTCGGCGAAAGCTGCCGTGGCGCTAAAGGCCATGGCGGCGGTGACCATCGATTTCGTATTCATGGATTATTTCTCCGCAAAAACGTCTTTGGCGATCGCAACCGCGGAAACGCCGCTCGGCCAGCCCGAATAAAAAGCCATATGGGTGATGGTCTCGACAATCTCCTCCTTCTTCAGCCCGTTTTGCAGGCCAAGGCGGATGTGAGAGCGAAGTTGATCGGGACGATTAAGAGCGATCAGCGCTGAGATCGTTACGAGGCTCCGGTCACGTTTGGAGAGTTCGGGACGTTCCCATATGTCGTTGTAAAGAACCCCATCCGTCAGGTCGGCCAATTTCGGAGCGGTATCGCCCATCAATTGCTGGGCGCGCGTCTGCTGCTTTTCCGGCTGTGCCGTTTGCGTTGCTGTCTGGGCGTGTGTCATGGAAATGAAACCGTTGATGAGAGTGATGCTCGTTGCGAGAAAGAGACTTGTGGCGAATGCCTTCAAAGCTTGGCTCCTTAAATTGATCGCGTGCTCGCACGGCCGGTGACAGCAGGCATTGAACGACCCATCGTCATGACGAGCCCTTAACCCTGCGGTCACCGGTGAACGAACCGCTGATGGAAGATGTCAAACCAGGGTTCGGCCGAAGAAGGGTGTCAGCTTGTCCACCGCCGCTTCGACATATTCGGGTACCCAGTAGGTTTCGATGTGCTTTGCGCCCTTGATCGTGAAGAGTTCTTTGTCCTTCGTGCCGGTAGCCCTTGGGAACGCATCTTCGGTCATGTAAAGCGTATCAGCCTCGCTTCCGGCGATCATCAGCAGCGGCACGTCGATAAGTTCGATCTCGTCCGTCGCATCCCAGCGCATCAGGTCCATCAGGCTGCTCATCGTGTATCTGAAGGTCGAGCCGGGATGTGCATTGGTGCGCCAGTAATAATGATAGCCCTGTCGATAGAGGTCGAAAGGCAGGGCTTCGATCTGCGCATCCGTGAGGTTCGCGTCGCCCGCATAAAGAACCTCACCGCCGGCCGCTTCCTGCGCGCGGGCAGCGGACGCCTGCTGCAAACGCTTCTGGATCGTATCCATCTGCGTATCCTTAAAACCGTTGCGGCGGACGCGCCCGGAATTGAACATGCTGAGCGTCGCCACCGCCTTGAAGCGCTTGTCGGTCTTTGCCGCTGCCAGCGAATAACCGCCACCGCCGCAGATGCCGAGCAGTCCTAGACGCGCCGTGTCTACACCAGGGAAGCCGCTGATGAAGTCCGCCATTCCGTGGATATCCTCGATGCGATGCTGAGGTTTATCGACGCTTCGCGGTGCGCCACCGCTTCCGCCCTGATAGGCGGCATCGGCCGTGATCGTGATGAAACCTCGCTCCGCCAGATGCTGGGCATAAAGGCCCGTGGTCTGCTCCTTCACGCCACCATTCGGATGCGCCAGCACGATTGCAGGGTATTTCCTGGCGGGATCATAGTCGGCCGGGGTATAAACATTGGCGACGATATCGAGGCCGTTCAGTTTGTACGTCACCGGATGGATGTTCACCTTACCGGGTTCGTTTTTGGTCAGTGCGCCATCATAGACGAGCGTGAAGGGGTTTTGCTTGTAGTCGGCAGCGACGGCTTGGGTCGTCGTCATGGTTGACACTCCTAACATTGCACCAGAGATGAAGAGGGCAGAAGCTCCGAGGAACTCCCGTCTCTTTCCGTTGATGATTTCGTGCGCCATCGTCAGGCTCCTCAATTTGTCGGAAACGCGCGCACCGACCTGTTGAGGTACGCGCGCATGGATTAGTCGAGCTTCTTGTCGGCGAGGAATTTCGAGACCTGATCGGCGATCTCGACGTTGTTCAGGTCCGACATCAGGAAATGCGTGCCGCCCTTGATGCCGATATCCGGCAGGTGCACGAGCGTCGCGTCGCCACCATGCCTGTTGACGGCCTCCACCCAGAGCTTCGCCATTGCCAGCCTGACGCGCCAATTGTCCTGCCCGCGTTCGGCGGTCGGTTCCGTCGGGAAATTATCGCCGTAATAGATGACGATCGGCAGGCGCGTCAGTTTTTCGAAGTCGGCGGCGGGAACAGCCTCGGCTTTCAGTGTGCCTGCGGCGCTCGGCATGTCCCCGGGTATCTCGCCTTCGGGGAAGATGAACCCGCTTCCAGGCTCCAGCGCCACGATACCCTTGACGTTCGGGTTCTTGATCGCCGTCAGCCAGCCGGGACCACCCGCCTGCGAGTGTGTGAACAGGATGGCAGGCCCCGTCCTGTCAAACAGGGCCGACATGGCATCGGAAATTACCTTGGCATCATACGGTCCGGTGTTCGGCGTGACCGAACGCAGGAATTGATCGAGCGTTGCCGGATCGCGGGAGAATTGAACATTGCCGAAATAGTCCGGCCATTTGCCGATACGAAACTGGTCGAAGAAGAGCTGGTCATAGGGTGTCGGCTCGATCGTCGTTGCAACCGTGCTGTTGCCCGCGCGGCCTCGGCGCGGCTGGTCGACAAGGTAAGTGGAGTAGCCACGGCGCAGGAAGATATTCTGGAAACCCTCGCGGCCATCCGGCGTCGTCTCCCAGCTGCGCGCCGACTGGAACGCGCCATGCAGCATGACGATCGGCAGCGGCTTCGGATTTTGCGGAACCTGATAGAACACATAGGCGTGGTCGCCATGCAGCGTCTGGCCTTCGGCTGTCGGCGCATTGTTGTTGTAGGTTCCGGGTTTGCTCGAAACCGTACCGCCGACTGCAAAGCTTCCCTGCTGCTCAATGACAAGGGGTTCGGCCTTTGACGCTGTCTGGGCAAAGGCGACGCTGCAGGACGCAGCGATGGCGGAAAATACGAAGATTGAAATGGTTTTGGTAAAAATCTTTGGCATGGCTCTCTCACAACATGGCGTTGAAAGAAGGCTAAGCGAACAGCGCTCCAGTGATTAGATACCCATTTACGATTGAAGCCATTAGCTACGCTTATCAATCACTTTTAGTTTATTAGCGGGTTATCCGCGATATCGAAGCGCGTCCACCACAAGGGCAAAGGCCGGAGATGCGTGACGTCGATTTGGATAATAAAGGTGGTAGCCGGAAAAAGGCGCGCACCAGTCTTCGAGAACCCGTATCAGTGCTCCCTTCGCTATCTCGTCCGTAACAAGGTCCTCCGGCATATATGCAAGGCCAAGCCCTCGTTTTGTGGCATCGAGGCGCATTGCAATGTTATTGAAGACAAGTTGCCCTTCCACCCTGACCTTGAGTTCATGGCCATCCTTCTCGAATTCCCAGGCGAGGATGTTGCCGTAGGTCGGCATGCGAATCTGGATGCAATTGTGGGAGGTTAAATCCTCGGGTACTTCCGGCCAGGGATTCTGCTGGAAATAGGATGGCGCGCCAACCACGGCCATGCGCATCTCGGGGCCGATCTTGACCGCGATCATGTCCTTTGCAAGCTGCTCACCGAGCCGGACCCCTGCGTCATAGCGCTCCGCAACAATATCCGTCAGCCCGTAATCGACGGTAATTTCGACATTGATGTCGGGGTAATTCGAAATGATTTTTTCAAGTGCCGGCGCAAGAACGGAGATCGCGGCGTGTTCCCCTGTCGTGATGCGCACGGTTCCCGCGGGTTTGTCCCGCATGTCGCTGAGCGCCGAAAGTTCGGACTGAATTTCGTCGAACCTTGGACCTGCGGTCTGGAGCAGGCGCTCACCCGCAGCCGTGGGCGACACGCGCCTTGTCGTTCTCGTCAAAAGCCTCAGACCCAGTCGCTCCTCGAGACTGCGCACCGTCTGGCTCAATGCGGACTGCGAGACACCCAGCTTGACGGCGGCCCGGGTAAAGCTCTGCTCACGCGCGACGGTAACGAAGGCAGCCAGATCGTTGAAGTTCTCCTGCGGCATTCATTAGACATCCTTATAGCTTCATGCCGATTACCGCCCCTAATCGAAAAGATCGGCAAGGAATATCTTTATGGCATCAAAACCACAGCTTCGCCGTGGAAAACGGTATTGCCACCCGTAGAACGGAACCCTGATGCCAAAAAGACAAGCGACCACCGCCCCTGCCAACAAAACCGCGATCCTCGCGATTATCCTCGTGAGCTACGTGATGATCGTTCTCGACATCTCGGTCGTGCTGACCGGGCTTCCGAAGATCCATCACGAACTGGGGTTCACCGACGCCGGGCTGGCATGGGTGCAGAGCGCCTATACGCTGACCTTCGGTGGTTTCCTGCTGCTCGGCGCTCGCGCCGGCGACATTCTGGGACGCCGGCGCATGTTCATCATCGGTATGGCTATATTCACACTGGCTTCCGTCGCCATCGGGGCTTCACAGTCCTCCGCATGGATGCTGTCATGGCGGGCAATACAGGGACTGGGCTCCGCCATCCTTGCTCCCTCCACTCTGGCCCTCCTCCAGATCAATTTCGAAGAAGGCGAAGAACGCGTCCGTGCGGTGTCGCTCTATAGTGCCGCGGCTGGTGTTTCAGCCACAGTCGGACTGATTGCCGGCGGCCTTCTCGCTGACTGGCTGTCCTGGCGCGCCGGCTTCCTGATCAACCTGCCGATCGGGATCGCAATGATCCTTGCGGCCCGCGCCTGCATCCCTGAGACGGCAAAGCAGCCGGGTGCCCTGGACGTTCCTGGAGCGCTCTCCTCGACGATCGGCATGAGCGGGCTCGTCTACGGTTTCATCCGCTCAGCACAGGCTGGCTGGGATACAACGACCATCGCCATCCTTGTCATTTCGGTGACGCTCCTTGGCCTTTTCATCCTCATCGAGCGCCGTGCACCGCAACCCATTCTCCCACTTCGGCTGTTTTCGGATCTCGAGCGTTCGGGGGCCTACGGCGCGCGTGTCCTCTATCTCGGCGCGATGGTCGGTTTTTTCTTTTTCACGACGCTTTACCTTCAGGAAGTCGCTGGCTTGCGCCCGGCGCTTACGGGTCTCGCCTTCGTGCCGGCAACGATGCTGCACGTACCGATCGCCATGATCGTGCCGCGCCTCATCCAGCGCTTCGGGCGTAACACGGTCCTTGTCACAGGCATGGTTGTCGGCATCGTCGCCATGGGCTGGCTCAGCCGCGCGGGCATAGGCTCCAATTACTGGACCGCCATCGCAATGCCGATGATATTGATCGGGATCAGTCAAGGTTTGGTACTGAGTCCCCTGACCTCCTCCGGTGTCGCCCGGGTGGATCATGCGGATGCCGGGGCCGCATCCGGCGCAGTCAACGTTGCCCACCAGATGGGCAGCTCGGTCGGTCTCAGCCTGTTGATCGCCATTGCGGCCATCGGATCTGCTGGCCTCACTGGCGCGGAACTCACCGCCTACCGTGTGTCGCATGCCTTTGAGGCCGGAACAGTGATGCTTATGGCAACATTGGTGATCGCGCTTTTAACCATTGTGCCGACCGCCACACGGCGGGCACCCGCCGAAACAGAGGCCGCCCCGACAGAAAGCGCGGCCTAATCAAGGAGCAGAAACATGCAAAAACGCAAAATCGGAACCCTCGAAGTTTCCGCCCTCGGCCTTGGCTGCATGAGCATGAGTTCGGCCTATGGGCCAGCGGCCGATAAAACCGAGATGATCAAGCTGATCCGTTTTGGCCATGAGCGGGGCATCACATTGTTCGATACCGCTGAAGCCTACGGCCCTTTCGTCAACGAGGAGCTTCTCGGCGAGGCCATCACGCCCATACGTGACATGGTCGTCATCGCCACCAAGTTCGGCTTCGACATCGACCTTGAAACAGGCGAACGCCGCGGCGGCACCAATAGCCGGCCGAAGCACATCAAAGCCGTCGCGGAAGCGAGCCTCAAGCGCCTCAGGACTGATCGCATCGACTTGTTTTACCAGCACCGCGTCGATCCGGCCGTTCCCATCGAGGATGTCGCAGGCGCTGTGAAAGACCTGATCGATGAAGGCAAAGTCCAGCATTTCGGTTTGTCCGAGGCGGGTGTCGACACCATCCGCAAGGCCCATGCCGTTCAGCACGTCACCGCCGTCCAAAGCGAGTACTCCCTGTTCTGGCGCGGACCTGAGGCCGAGTTACTTCCGGTACTTGAAGAACTCGGGATAGGTTTCGTGCCCTTCAGCCCCCTCGGTGCTGGCTTCCTGACAGGTAAGATCGACGAAAATACCCAGTTCGACCCAACCGATTTCCGCAATGCTGTTCCGAGGTTTTCCCCCGAGGCCCGAAAAGCCAACATCGCACTGGTCGATGCCATCAAGGTCATAGCCGACAACAAGCAATCGACACCCGCCCAAGTCGCTCTTGCCTGGTTATTGGCACAGAAACCATGGATCGTCCCTATCCCCGGCACAACCAAGCAGCACCGCCTTGAAGAAAACCTCGGTAGCGTCGATCTTGAACTGACCTCGACTGACCTTGAGGAAATCAACACGATCCTCACGAAGATCGAAGTCGTCGGCAACAGGCTTCCAGAAGCGGTGCTGAAGATGACCGGCCTTTGAGGATGGCCGTTCGAACGTCCTCCGTGTCACGTCAGTGGAAGGCCCGGCAGAGAAATTCGCGCGGCCTTCCGGACCGGCAGAGCCTGTCCGGAAGGCCGATTTTCGGCATAATCCGTCTTTGGCTGCGCGCCTATACCGCCACCGGGGTAATCCAGCGCGGATCGGCGCTTTCGGCACTGTCCACCACCGCTTCCACGAAGGCCACGCCCTTCAACCCGTCATAGGCAAGCGGGATGTTGCGGCCGATGGCTGCCGGTTCGCGCCCCGCCTTGCGGGCGCGGATGGCTTCCGCAAAACCGGCATAGAGGTTGGCGAAGGCTTCCAGATATCCTTCCGGGTGGCCGGGCGGGGTGCGGGTTCGGACCCTGGCGTCTTCGGAAAGATCGTCCGCACCGCGCTTGATGGTCTGCACACGCCCATCAAGTGGGCTATAGACGAGTTCGTTCGGCTGTTCCTGAAACCATTGCAGCGAGCCGGTCGCGCCGAACACCCGCAGACGCACGCCGTTGGAATTGCCGAGCGCCACCTGCGAAGACCATAGGAGGCCGCGCGCTCCGCCCTCATAACGCATCATCACATGGGCATTGTCATCCAGCGCCCGTCCCGCCACGAAAGTAGCGAGATCGGCGGTGAGGGACTGAAGTTTCAGCCCGGTCACGAAACCGGCCAGATGATAGGCATGGGTGCCGATATCGCCGATGGAGCCGCCGCGGCCGTTCTTTTTCGGATCGGTGCGCCACGCCGCCTGGGCATTGCCCTTCTGCTCGATGGCCGTCGCCATCCATTCCAGCGGATATTCCACCTGCACGGTGCGAACCTCGCCGATCTCGCCAGCCGCTACGCGTGCGCGGGCTTCATGCACCATCGGATAGCCGGAATAGGTGTAGGTCACCCCGACGAAACGGCCGGTCTCTCGCGACAGCCTTTCCAGCGCGATGGCATCCTCCAGCGTGGCTGTCAGCGGCTTTTCGCAGATTACATCAAACCCGGCCTCGATCAGCGCTTTGGCGATCGGATAATGGGTAAAATTCGGCGTGCAGACCGCAACCGCGTCGACGCGGTCTTCTCGGGAAATCTCGCCGGCAATCAACTCCTGATAACTGCCATAGCTGCGGGCGGGGTCTAACCCCTCATTGATCGCAAAGGCGCGACCCCGGTCGGGATCGACATCGAAGGCCCCGGCAACCAGTATCCATTTGCCGTCAAGGCGCGCGGCGAGACGATGGATATTGCCGATATACGCGCCTTGGCCGCCGCCGATCATGCCCAAGCGAAGTGGTCTTTCGATAGTCATTGTTCCTCCAGCACTCATTGTTCCTTCAGTCCAAGCATGGCGCGGTTGGCGTTGCGATTGGCACCGGATTTGACAAAATCGTCAAAGGCGCGGTCCGAAACGCGGATGATGTGATCGGCGATGAAACGCGCGCCTTCAGACGCGCCGTCCTCCGGGTTTTTGACGAAACATTCCCATTCCAGCACCGCCCAGCCATCGAAGCCGTAGGTCGTCAGCTTCGTGAAGATCGCCCCGAAATCGATCTGCCCGTCGCCCGGGCTGCGGAAGCGCCCGGCCCGTTTGGACCAGGGCTGATATCCGCCATAGGCGCCCGATTTTCCGTCAGGGCGGAATTCTGCGTCCTTGACGTGGAAGGTCTTGATCCGCTCGTGGTAGTGATCGATGAAAGCCAGATAATCCATTCCCTGCAAAACGAGATGCGAGGGGTCATACATCAGGTTCGCGCGGGGATGCTCCTTAACCTTGTCGAGAAATAGTTCCCAACTGTGCCCGTCATGCAGGTCTTCGCTTGGGTGGATTTCGTAGCAGACATCCACACCATAAGCGTCGAAGTCGTTGAGAATCGGCGTCCAGCGGCGGGCGAGTTCGTCGAAACCTTCCTCGACCAGCCCTTCCGGCCATTGCGGATAGGGATAGAGATAAGGCCATAAAAGCGCGCCGGGAAAGGTCACGTGACGGTCGATGCCGAGACGCTTCGAGGCGCGGGCGGCAAAGCGCAGCTGTTCTTCGGCCCATGCCCGACGCTTTGCGGGGTTGCCGCGCACATGCTCCGGCGCGAAACTGTCCATGATCGCGTCATGGGCGGGATGAACCGCCACAAGCTGCCCGGTGATGTGGGAGGCAAGTTCGGTGATCTCCAGCCCATGCTCGCCGAGCATGCCTTTCAGATCGTCGCAATAGGCATCGCTTTCCGCCGCCTGTTTCATGTCGATCAGTCGCGTATCCCAGGTGGGAATCTGCACGCCCTTGAAACCCTTGGCGGAAGCCCATTGCGCCAGCGACGCAAGCGAATTGTAGGGCGCCTCATCCGCCGCGAATTGCGCCAGAAAAACGCCCGGTCCCTTGATGGTCAGCATTGACCTATTCCTCCAGCTTTTTGGCGGGCACCGGCGCGTCGTCGTAACCGCCATAGACCGATTGGTCGAAGGGGATCACCGCACCCGTCATCATGCCGCCATCGTCAGACGCCATCCACAGGATGGCGCGGGCCACCTCGACAGGATCGAGAATCCGCCCAAACGGCTTGGCCGCCGCCGCACGGTCGATGAAATCGGGATCGCCCGTCTCGGAGAGGACGAGCTTGCGCTCGTGATCGGAATTCATCCAGCCGATATCGAGTTGGTTCACATGGATACGATGGCGCATCAGCGAAAAGCCGGCATGGCGGGTGACGGTGGCAAGTGCCCCTTTCGAGGCCGCATAAGGCGCAAGGAAGGGCTGGCCGGTCAGCCCCGACATCGATCCGACATTCACGATACGGCCTTCGATGCCCTCGCGGATCATCACCTTGGCCGCATCCTGAATGAGGAAGAACGGCGCGCGCGTATTGACCGCGAACATGCGATCGAAGAGCTCGGGTGTCGTGTTCAGCATGTTGCCGCGATCCGTCAGCCCCGCCGCATTGACGAGAATATCGACACGCCCGAAGCGTTTGTCGGCAGCCGGGATGATGGTGCGGACATCATCGATGTTGCCGAGATCGGCGGCCACCACTTCGACAGGCACGCCCGTTTTCTGGGTGATGGCGCTTGCAACAGCCTGGCCCTTTTCCACACCGCGCCCGACGATGACGATCCCCGCGGCACCAGCCTGCGCAAATAGCTGCGCAACGGCTGCGCCCAAGCCCTGGGTTCCGCCTGTAATAACGGCGATTTTTCCTTCAATACGGTTCATTTCACAACCTCATAACCAGCGGCGTCCATGACGCGCAGCAATTCCCTGTGCCCCTTGCGGGCCATGTCCAGCGGCGGGTTCCTGACAGGATCCTGTTCCGCCTCGACCACGAACCAGCCCTCGTAACCTTTCGACGCCAGCGCCTTGACGATTGCCTCGAAATCCAGACTGCCATCGCCCGGAACGGTAAAGGCGCCCTTGATGACGGCGTCGAGGAAGCTCTCCCGGCTTCTGTCCAGCCCATCGACAACCTCTTGCCTGATGTCCTTGGTGTGGACGTGGGTAATGCGCGCATGGTGGTTTTCGATGACACGCATGACGTCCCCACCCGCAAAAGCCATATGCCCGGCATCGAACAGCAGCGGAACGGAAGAGTGCTTCATGAAGAGATCGAGTTCAGGCTCGGTCTCCACGACGGCCGCCATATGGTGGTGGTAGGAAATCGGCATGCCCTGCCCCGTGCACCAGTCGGAAAAATCGGACATCCTGCGGCCATAGGCCGCCATGCCAGCCTCATCGAGCCGGGGCTTGGTGGCAAGCGGGGCGGAACGCACGCCCTGAATGGAGCGTGCCGTTTCTCCATAAACGATGCAGGGCGCACCGGCGGCGATGAAGAATTCCATCTGCTGCGCGATACGGTCTTTCTCCGCCTCGATGTCGCCATCCAGCAGCAGACCGGAAAACCAGCCGCCGCAGACCGATATGCCGTAACGGTCGAGGATCGGCCCAAGCTCGGCCATGTCCATGGGAAACCGGCGTCCGGTCTCCATTCCGGTAAAGCCGGCTTCGCTTGCCTGCCGCAGGCATTCCTGAAGGCTGACATCATCGGAAAGCTCGGCAAGATCGTCATTCCACCAGGCAATCGGCGCGATACCAAGTCTTGCTTTCATCTCAAACTCCCACTCGCTGCGCCTTGCGGATGTTCTCCTGCGCGGCGCGAGCGGCGCGCACCGTCTCGAAGGTGGAAACGGAGGGAACGCCGACATCCCAGTCGGCATCGCCCGGCACCCATTTCCACGCATCGGAGACGATGGAGATGACGGTCACGCCCTCGTTGCCCTGCGCCCAGATCATCGCCTCTTCAAGATCGGCGAGGCTCTCCGCCTTGCGCGCATGGGCACCCATGGCTTGTGCATGTTTGACGAAATCCACATGCAGCGGATTTTCCCGATCCCTGATGCGGCAATCCGCAAGCAGGTTGTTGAAGCCGGGCACACCCTTGGCCTGCTGCAGGCGGTTGATGACGGCATATCCGCCATTGTCACAGACCACCACGATCATCCGGTGCCCGGTGAGCGCGGCGGAATAGATGTCGGAGTTCATCATCATATAGGTGCCGTCCCCCAGCATGACGATGGGGACACCGCCGGTGCCACCCGGCCCCTCCTGCGCCATGGAGCAGCCCCAGCCGGCGGCGATTTCATAACCCATGCAGGAAAAGCCGAATTCGCAATCGAACGTATTGGGGTTCTTGACCCGCCATCCCTTCGTCACCTCACCCGGCGTTCCGCCCGCCGCCGCAATCAGGGTGTCTTCGGGCCGGGCGACGCGGTTCAGTACGCCGACCACCTGCGCATAAGAGGGAACCGGCGCATTGGTGACGCGCTGATGCTCGTCCAGCAAATTATCCCATTCTGCGAACAGCGTTTTTGCCCGCTGCATATGGGCGGCATCGGCCTTATACGCACCGAGCGCCTGGTCCAGCTCGTCAATGGTTTCGAGTGCATCGCCGACCACGGAAAGCGCCCGGTGTTTCACCGCATCGAAGCGGGCGGCATTGACGGAAATGAACTGCGCATCGCGGGAGAAGGCCGTCCAGGAACCCGTCGTGAAATCCTGAAGCCGGGTGCCGATCGCCAGCACGACATCCGCATCCTTGCCCAGCGCATTCGCCGAAGTTGATCCGACAATGCCGATAGGCCCGGCATGCACCGGATGGTGATGGGTGAGCGCGCCCTTGCCGGCGATGGTTTCGACCACGGGAATGCCGCGCTTTGCCGCAAATTCGGCAAGTCGTTCTTCCGCCAGCGAATAACGCACGCCACCGCCGGAAATGATGAGCGGACGTTTTGCCTGCGCCAGCAGCCGGGTTGCGGCCGCCACAGCGTCACGGTCAGGACGCGGCCGAGGAATTTTCCAGACCTTCGGTTCAAAAAAGACTGCCGGATAATCGAAAGCGATTTCCTGCGTATCCTGCGCAAGACCGATGAAGGCCGGGCCGCAATCGGCCGGATCGAGCATGGTGGCGACCGCCTGCGGCAGCGATTGCAGCAATTGCTCCGGCAGCACGATCCTGTCCCAGTAACGCACCACGGATTTGAACGCGTCATTGACGGTCAGAGTCGGATCGCCGAAATGCTCAACCTGCTGCAGAACCGGGTCCGGCAGGCGGCTTGCGAAAGTATCGCCCGCAATGAGGAGAACGGGCAGCCGGTTGGCCATGGCGACGCCGGCGGCGGTCACCATGTTCAGCGCCCCCGGGCCGATCGATGTCGCGGCGACCATGATCTGCCTGCGCCGTTTTGCCTTGGCAAAACCGATTGCGGCAAGCGCCATGGATTGCTCGTTCTGCCCGCGCCATGTTGGCAATCGGTTCTGCACCGTCTCCAGAGCTTCGGAAAGGCATGTGACATTGCCGTGCCCGAAAATGGCGAACGCGCCCGCAAACAGGGGAACGCGCTCTCCGTCGATCTCGGTAAACTGGTTGCACAGGTAACGTACTAGCGCCTGAGCCATGGTCAGGCGTAAGGTCTTCGCGGTCATCTCGCCTCCTCCTGCGGATGGTTGTTGATATGTTTTTGGAATACATATTGACAAATTCGATACTTTGCAATGATTATTGCCAAATACCTTGGGAGGAAAATTTCAATGCTGAGAATTGCAGTGCTTGGTGTGGGCCGTATCGGCCGCATGCATGCGGAAAACATCGTCGCTCATCCACGCGCGACATTGGCTGGTATCTTTGATGTATACGAGCCCTCGGCGAAAGAAATTGCCGAAAAGCTTGATGTGATGCGATTTGAGTCGACCGAGGCGGTTTTTGCCTCGCCTGAAGTCGACGCCGTGCTGATCGCCACCTCAACCCCCACCCATGCGGATCTGCTGGAAAAGGCGGTCGCCGCCAGAAAACCGGCGCTCTGCGAGAAACCCATCGATCTCTCCCTCGACCGCGTCAACGCCTGTGCAACAAAAATTGCCGGCAGCGGCGTGCCGATCATGCTCGGCTTCGTCCGGCGTTTTGACAGCGGACATCGTGCCGTGCGTGAGGCCGTCGAAAACGGAACGATCGGTGAATTGCATCAGGTCGTCATCACCTCGCGCGACCCCGGCATGGCGCCCGCCGCCTATATCGAAATGTCGGGCGGCATTTTCCGCGACATGACGATCCATGATTTCGACATGGCCCGTTTCATTCTGGGTGAAGAAATCAGCCAAGTCTCCGCCACCGGTTCACGGCTGGTCGATAGGGCGCTGATGGAGAAATGCGGCGACTACGACACCGTGACCGTGGTTTTGAAAACCGCTTCGGGCAAACAATGCATGATCAGCAATTCGCGGCGTGCCGTTTATGGCTACGACCAGCGGGTCGAAGCCTTCGGAAGTGCCGGCATGGCGATTTCCGAAAACCGGACGCTCAATCACCTGCGTCTCTACACCGAAAGCGGCACCGACCATGCAGCGCCGCTGATGAACTTCTTCATCGACCGCTATGCCGATGCCTTCGCAGCCGAAATCAGCGCCTTTGTCGATGCCGTGGAACAGGGCAAAGCACCGGAGGTCGGCTTCGAAGACGGCAGGCAGGCCCTGCTTCTTGCCGAAGCGGCGATCCGTTCCGCCGCCGAAGGGCGCACCGTCAACACCAGCGAGATCGGATAAGCCATGTACGCGAATTTTGGACTTTTCATCAACGGCCGCTGGCTTACCGGCGCTGCAACGGGAGAAGTCGTCTCTCCGGTCACCGGCGCGGCGCTGGGTGAGGTGGCGTCCGCCACCGCCGATGAGACCCGCGATGCAATCGACGCGGCGGCAGCCGCCCTCCCGAAGCTGCGCTCCATGGGCGGCTTCGCCCGCGCCGAAGCGCTGCATCGGGCCGCCGACGAAATGTTGCGACGTGCGGACGAAGGCGCGAAGATGATCTCGCTGGAGACCGGCAAACCGATTGCCCAGGCAGGCCGAGAATGGAGCCTTGCCTGCGACCAGTTCCGCTGGTTCGCCGAAGAAGCGCGCCGCATCTATGGCCGCATCGTTGACAGCCGGGTGCCCGGCGGACGGTTTGAAGTGACCCGCGAGGCCGTGGGCATCGTTGGCGCTTTCACCGCCTGGAATTTCCCGGCTGCCCTTCCGGCGCGCAAGCTTGCCCCGGCGCTCGCCGCCGGATGCCCCGTCGTGCTGCGCCCCTCATCCCAGACGCCGGGCGTCGCCATGGTGATGGTCGACTGCCTCAGGGCAGCCGGCCTTCCGGATGGCGCCGTCAATCTCGTTGTCGGTTCGACCGCCGATACCTATGGCCCGATCATGGCGGACAAGCGCGTGCGCAAGGTGTCGCTGACCGGCTCGACGCGGGTGGGGCAGCAAATGATCCGCGATGCGGCGCAGACCGTGAAGAAAGTCTCCATGGAACTGGGCGGCAATGCGCCCCTCATCATTTATGACGATGCGGATCTCGACAACGCGCTCGATCTTGCCGTGCCTACCAAGTTCGCCAATTGCGGCCAGGTCTGCGTCACGCCGGATCGCATCTTTGTTCACGAGAGCCTTCACGACTCCTTTGTCGAGGGTTTCGTGGCCCGCACGGCGAAGATCAGGCTGGGCGACGGGCTTGATCCCGATACCGGCATGGGTCCGCTCATCAATGCCGGCCGCCTTGAGGAAATCGAGGCGGTGGTCGCCGACGCCCTACGCGCCGGCGCAGAAATCGCCCATGGCGGTAAACGCCCGCCTCACCTCAACCACGGCTTCTTTTTCGAGCCCACCGTGCTGACCGGTGTGACGGACACGATGAAGGTCTTTGCCGAAGAGAATTTCGGCCCGATTGCCGCAATCACCCGCTTCAGCACCGAGGAAGAGGTTCTGGAGCGGGCCAATGCCTCCGACATGGGCCTTTCCGCCTATGCATTCACCCGTTCGCCGGAAAGGGCACGGCGAACGGTAGCGACGCTGAAAGCCGGCATGGTTGGTATCAACAGTTTCGCGCTCGCCGCATCCGAAGCGCCTTTCGGCGGCACGAACCATTCCGGCATGGGGCGTGAGGGCGGTATAGAAGGGATAAGCGATTATCTCGAAACCAAACTCGCCCAGATCGTCTTTTAGAGCATTTCCAGTAAAAGTGCGTAGCGGTTTTGCGTCCGGAAAATGCGAAAAAACAAAGTGATAGAGCACGCCCGACAAACCCGTTTTAACCGGACGTGTTCTAGCGACGGATATTCTTGCAGGAGAAAATCATGCGGAAAAACAAACTGAAGGAAATCTGGGCCGAAGGACGTCCGGTACTGCATGGCTGGCTGTCCATCGCCAGCCCGTTCAGCGCCGAAATCATGGCGGCACAGGATTATGACGCCATCTCCATCGACATCCAGCACGGCGCGGTTGATTACAAGGATGTGCTCGGCATGTTTCAGGCGATGCGCGCCTCCGACAAGGTGCTGATGGCGCGGGTGCCCTGGCTCGACCCGGCATGGATATCGAAGGTTCTGGATGCAGGCGCTTATGGCATCATCTGCCCGATGATCAACAACCGGGCGCAGGCTGAGCAATTCGTCCGGTACATGCGCTACCCCCCGCTCGGGGAACGCAGCTTCGGCCCCACCCGCGCCGTTTACGCCGCCGGCGGCAATTACGCCGCGGAGGCCAATGACGAAATCCTCGCCTTTGCGATGATCGAAACGGCGGAAGCGATGGACAATCTCGAGGAGATCGCCTCCACTCCGGGCCTCGACGGGATTTATGTCGGCCCCGCCGATCTGAGTTTCTCGCTTTCGAAAGGGCAATTGACGCCCGCCTTCGACCGGGAAGAGCCTGAAGTCATCGACGCCATCAAGCGCATCCTCGACGCCTGCCGCCGCAACGGCATCAAGGCTGCCCTCCATTGCGGCACGGCGGATTACGCAGCACGCGCGGTGGAATGGGGTTTCGACATGACCACCGTATCCGGCGATTCGCGCCTGCTGGCCGCGGCGGCGACGGAATCGACCGCGACGTGGCGCAGGCTGGTGGAAAAGACCACCAAAAAAACCGATGGCAAAGGGGGGTATTGAATGCCGAACCTTCTCGTGGCCGGAAAACTTCATCCTTCCGGCGAGGCGATGCTGCGCGATCTGCCCTCCCTCGGCTTCTCCGTCCGCTATATCGAGGACGTCTCCGAAGCCTCCTACGCACCCTTCATCGAGGAAGCGGATGCGATCGTCATCCGCACGCAACCGCTTTCGGCAGCCACCATTGCAAAGGCCGGGCGGCTGAAAGTGGTGTCCCGCCATGGGGTGGGTTACGATAGCGTCGATCTTGCCGAACTCAACCGCCGCAACATCGCGCTCACCATCGTCGGCGACGTCAATTCCGTCTCCGTCGCCGAACATGCGATGATGCTGCTGCTGGCGGCGGCGAAGCGGGCCATACTCGCCGACCGCGCGGTTCGTGAACCGGGGCAATGGAGCTGGCGAAACAGGCTGGAGCAGCAGGAAATATCCGGCAAGAACCTCCTCATTCTCGGTTATGGCCGGATCGGGCGGCATCTTGCCAGGATGGCAGCGGGTTTCGGCATGCATATCCGCGCCTGCGACCCCTACCTGCTGCAAGCGGGATGGCCAGAAGGGCCAACAAGACCCGTATCGCTGGAAGAGGGCCTGCCCTGGGCCGACTATATTTCCGTGCATATTCCCAAAGGGCCAAGCCCGGCAATCGGGGCCGCCGAAATCGCGCTGATGAAACGTGGCGTCGTGCTGTCAAACACCGCCCGTGGTGGTGTGGTCTGCGAAAAGGCGCTCAGCGAAGCGCTCGCCTCGGGTCATGTCGGCGCGGCCGGGCTTGATGTCTTCGATGACGAGCCGCCGGAAAGCTCCTCTCCCCTGCTGTCGCAGTTCAATACCGTCCTGTCTCCGCATATTGCCGGACTTACGACGGAATGCGGGGAGAGGATGGCGATTGCGTCCATCCAGAACGCCGTCAACTACCTGAAAGGGACGATCGATCCCGGTCTCATCGTCAATCCGGAATTTGCCCATGTCTGAAAAACCCATTCTCCGCGTCGGCCTCATCGGCACCGGCTTCATGGGCAAGGCCCACGTCTTCGGTTTCGCCTCTGCCCAGAAGGTGTTCGACCTGCCCTACTGGATCGAACTGCACACCGTTGCCGACATCACCGAAGACGCAGCCGCACGGGCAGCTGCGGATTTCGGCTTTACCCGCTTCACGGCGGACTGGCGCAGCATCATCGCCGACCCGGATGTCGACCTCGTCGACATCACCGCGCCTAACGCCCTGCACAAGGAGATGGCGCTTGCCGCCATTGCCGCCGGCAAACACGTCTATTGCGAAAAACCGCTGGCGCCGCTTGCCGCGGATGCCGGCGAGATGGCCGCTGCCGCGGCTGCGCGTGGCGTCAAAACGCAGGTGGGCTTCAACTATCTCTGCAATCCCATGCTGCGGCTGGCTCGGGACATGGTGGCGGCGGGCGAACTTGGCAAGATACGCGGTTATCGTGGCCTGCATGCCGAAGACTATATGGCCGAGGCCTCCGGCGCCTTCACCTTCCGCCACGATCCGGCCGGCGGCGGTGCACTTGCCGATATCGGCTCACACGCACTTGCCACAGCTGAATTCCTGCTCGGCCCGATAACCGAAGTGATGGGGGATTGCGTGACGCTGATTGCCGAGCGGCCGGATGGCAAGGGTGGCACACGCAAGGTGGAAGTGGACGATGTGGGGCGCGCTTTCCTGCGTTTCGCCAATGGTGCGCAGGGTTCGATCGAAGGCAACTGGATCGCCACCGGCCGCAAGATGCAGCATGATTTCGAGATCTACGGCGACAAGGGTGCGCTTTATTTCACGCAGGAACGCTTCAATGAGCTGCATTTCTATTCAGCCGCCGATCCGGCCGGCCGCCGTGGCTTCCGCAGGATCGAGGCTTCGCCCGATCACGCGCCCTATGGCCGATTCTGCTTAGCACCCGGTCACCAGCTCGGCTTCAACGACCTGAAAGCCATCGAAATCGAAGGTTATCTGCGGGCGATCGCGGGAGAGGCGCCAGAGCCTTTCGGTTTTGCTGCCGGTCTGCGCATCCAGCGGCTGGTCGAGACAATCCAGCACTCATCATCCGCCCGCCAATGGATGGAGGTCGCCGGCTGAAAACCGTGATCGCGAGACGGGCTGCGGGCCTTCATGCCCCTTGGAAAACTGCAATAAATATTGCAATATCATGCCATGAAGCAACAACCGCAGCCCGTCGAACCTCCGAAAGATTACGAAGAACTGATCCGCCTCATCCATGATCGTCACGATCAGATGAGCAAGACCTATCAGCGGATTTCCGTCTATCTGACGCAGAACCCCAATGAAGTCGCCGTGCATTCGGTCAACACCATTGCCGAGCGGCACAATATCCACGCTTCCAGCTTCGTGCGGTTTGCGCAGTCGTTGGGCTACAAGGGTTTCAAGGAGCTGCAGGCGCTGTTCCAGAAACGGCTAGCGACAGCGGCTCCAGGTTTCGAGGCGCGCGTACGCGCACTCGATGACGAGCTGCAGAGCCGCGAGGACCGTTCTGAATACGGTTTCCTTCACGATCTTGTCGTCAGGGACATTGCCTCCCTGCAGGACCTTCTGGAGCGCATCAGCGCCGAACAGCTCGGCACCGCCGCGGACCTCATAGAGGCCGCTGGCACCGTCTATCTCGTCGGCCAGTTGCGCTCCGCGCCGGTGGCGGAACTGCTGCGCTACATCCTCACCATGCTCGGCAAGCAATGCATCCTTCTCGACCCCGGCGGAGGCCTCGCCACCCATATGGCGCGGACGATGAGGACTGGCGACGTGCTGATCGCCGTATCCTTCCGTTTTTATGCGACTGAAGTGGTGAATATCGTCGAGGAGGCGGAAAAAATCGGCGTACCGACCGTGGCGATTTCCGACAGTACCCTGTCGCCGCTGGCAAAATCGGCAAAGGTCCTGTTCGCGGTTCCCGAGCATGATTATAGCTTTTCCCGGTCTCTGGCCGCGCCGATGTGCCTTGCGCAGGCTCTGGCCGTCGCCGTGGCCGCGCGCGTTCAGAAGAACGAAACGGCGCCACGCATTCCGACGGTTACGGGCCTCTAGACACCCACACTCCTTAAAGCCCTGTCACGCCGTCCCAGATCAGCTTCACCGCCACCAGCGCCACGGAAACATAGGTCAGGGGATAAAAGATCGAGGCGCGCATGTGGCGCACCGTCCAGGCGCCAAGCCATGTAGAGGCGATCGCCAGCGGCACCATCAGGGCGGCGCGGCCGAGATTCTGTGCGCCGAAACCGCCGAGAGCCGCATAGGGCACGAGTTTCAGGACATTGGTG
Organism: Agrobacterium tumefaciens; assembly: GCF_005221385.1. Taxonomy (NCBI): domain Bacteria; kingdom Pseudomonadati; phylum Pseudomonadota; class Alphaproteobacteria; order Hyphomicrobiales; family Rhizobiaceae; genus Agrobacterium; species Agrobacterium tumefaciens. The sequence continues at coordinate 732,274 of NZ_CP039904.1, forward strand.
ATGGCAAAGAACATCACATTGGTACCGGTGAAAACCTTCGGGTCCATCCGAAGCGGCAGCAGATAGACCTGCAGCGGCGGCGCGCCGGCATGGGCGACGAAGCTGGTGTAACCCGCAAGCAGGCTCCAGAACCGGCCTGCCATCGGCCGCTCCTTCGCAACCGTCACCAGAACGCCCCTCGACAGCACGACGCGCAGCACGAACACGGCCGAGACCAGGCCGACAATCAGGCGCACCACGGCATCCGAGGTGATCGAAGCTGGCGCATGATCCGCCAGTCGACCCAGTTGCGCCAGGCCGCCACGCCGACCATGTCCATGACGACGAGGATCGGTAGCAGGATGGCGGCCGCCGTGACCGGTGACATCACCAGCGCCATCAGCGGCACGCCGAGCAGGCTCATACCGCCGAGCCCACCCTTGGAAAGCCCGACCAGCACGACGGCGAGCACGGTGACGCCCAGTTCCAGAGGAGAGTTGAAAAGGATCAAGTGCATCTCCTCGGCAATGCCGCCGGCACCCGAGCCGGGGCACCGCGCGCATGGATATCAGCCCTTCCGGAGCCGGGCTTTTTGACGGTAGACATCAGCAACGACCGCACTGACGATGATCAGTCCCTTGACGATCTCCTGATAGTAAGCATCCACGCGCAGGAATGTGAAGCCCGACATCATCAACCCCAGGATCACGGTGCCGATAACCGTGCCGAAAATGCGTCCCCGCCCGCCGGAGAGCGACGTGCCGCCGATAACCGCCGCGGCTATGGCGTCAAGCTCGTACATCATGCCCATGCCGGCCTGCGCCGTCTCCGCGCGGGCGGCGGTGACGATGCCGGCGAGGCCCGCGAGCAGGCCGGCAATGGCATAGACCTTGACCAGATGCAGCTGAACATTGATGCCTGACACCCGGGCCGCCTGCATGTTCGCGCCGATCGCATAGGTGAACTTGCCATAACGCGTATAGCGCAGGGCAATATGGAAGGTGACGGCGACGAGCAGGAAGATGACGACAGGCCATGCGCCCGAGCCGATCGAGGCAAAGCTCTCGGTCGGGAAGGAGATCGGCTGACCCTTCGTATACCATTTGGCGATGCCGCGTGCGGTGACCATCATGCCAAGCGTGGCGATGAAGGGCGGTATTCCCGTCACCGCTATGAGCATACCGTTGACGATGCCGGCAATGAGACCGAGGCCCAGACCAACGGCCAGCGGCACCACCACGGGCATATCAGTCAGTGCGGGATAGATGGCCCTGGCAAAATCGCTGCTTTGCGCAAAACTCATGGCGATCATGGCGGTCATAGCCACCACAGAGCCCGAACTGAGGTCGATGCCGCCGGTGATGATGACCTGGGTGACGCCGACGGCAATGATGCCGACGACGGAGACCTGCAGGATCATGATCGTCAGGCGTTGCGGGCTGCCGAGAAAGCTTTGCCCCTGCACGAACCACCCGAGCAACTCAAACACAAGTGCGACGCCGATCAGCACGGTCAGAATATTCAGTTCCTGCGGCAGCTTGCGCCTTTTTCGTTCGACCGGTTCGGTCTGTACGCTATCCATAATTTTTCCTCCCCGGCATTGCCGCCGTCGCAGCCTCAGCGGGCCGCCAGTTCCATGATTTTGACTTGGTCCGCTTCGGCGCGATCGAGAATCCCGGTCATATGCCCCTCATGCATCACGACAATCCGGTCCGACATGCCGAGAACCTCCGGCAGTTCCGACGAGATCATGATGACGGCGACACCTTCCTTCGCCAGACTGGAAATAAGGCGATGGATTTCTGCCTTGGCGCCGACATCAATGCCGCGCGTCGGTTCATCGAGGATGAGGATTGCCGGCTTCGTCAGAAGCCAGCGGGCGATCAGCACCTTCTGCTGGTTGCCGCCGGACAGGTTTTCGATCCGCTCGTCGAGATCGGGCGTCTTGATGCGCAGCGCCTTCTTCATGTCTTCGCATAGCACCGTCAGCCCGCGCTCATCGACATAACCCATGGTCGCGTGGCCATTCTGAAGGGCCGCAATCTGCATGTTTTCAAGAATCGAAAGCGGCAGAAAACAACCGGTTGCCTTGCGATCTTCCGTCAGTAACGCCATGCCCCTGCGCATCGCATCCGCCGGCGAATGGATCGTGACCGGGGCACCGTCGATGCGGATGGTCCCTTCACTCGCCGGCACCACCCCAAAAATCGCCTCGGCAACGTTGGAGCGACCGGAGCCCACCAGCCCCGCCACGCCGAGGATTTCGCCGCGATGCAGATCGAAGGAAATACCGTGGAAAACCCCGGCCAAACCGAGATCCCGAACCTCAAGGACGACGTCACCGATCGAGGCTTCCTGCTTGGGAAACATGTTGGTGATCTCACGGCCGACCATCATTCTGATGATGTCGTCCCGCGTGACATCGGTGCTCGCATGGGTTCCGACATATCGTCCGTCGCGGAACACCGAAAACTCGTCGGCGATCTCGAACAGCTCGTTCATCTTGTGGGTGATGTAGACGATGCCGATATTGCGTGACCGCAGGTCGCGGATGATATCGAAGAGATGCGCGACCTCCGATTCTGTCAGGGCCGATGTCGGCTCGTCCATGATGAGCACGCTGGACTGGTAGCTGACGGCCTTGGCGATTTCGACCATCTGCCGCTGCGCCACCGTCAGCGTGCTGACCTCCGCCGCCGGATCGATATTGATCTTCAGCTGGTTAAACAGCGCCTGCGTCTCCGCCAGCATTTTCGCATGGTCTATGAGGCCGAGACGGTTTTTCGGCTCGCGACGGATCCAGATGTTCTCCGCCACGGTCATCCAGTCCATCAGCGCCAGTTCCTGATGGATCATGGCGATGCCGCGCTCCAGCGCATCGCGGGGACTTTTCAGACGGACGTCTTCTCCCCGGAGCCTGACGGTGCCGGCATCGGGGCTGTAAATGCCGGCGATAATTTTCATCAGCGTCGACTTGCCGGCGCCGTTTTCGCCCATCAGCGCGTGCACGGAACCGGGGCGCAGGCGAAACTGCACATCATCCAGCGCAACGACGCCCGGAAATTCCTTGCGCACCCCCTCGATTTCGAGAAGATATGGGCCTGCGGCCTGCTTGAAGCGTTCGATCGCCTCTAAGGTGGTTGTGGAAATCATGTCTCACCCGTCCTTTATCCGGCCAGCGGCCGGGCCGTGATTTGCTGTGCCGGCGACCGGGGCAATGCCCGGTCGCCGGCCACAAATCAGTTGCTGGACTTGTATTGAGCGACATTGGCAGGGGTGACGAGTTCGAAGGGTACATCGACCTTGTGCTCGAATTTTTCACCACGTGCGATTTTCAGCACGGTATCGAGCGATCCTTCGCCCTGACCCTTGGCGGACTGGTAGACCGTAACGTCAAGGTCGCCCGCTTCCATGGCCGCCAGAGCATCCTGCGTTGCGTCAACACCGGCGACGACGACATCCTTCATGCCGACGCCGGACGATTTCAGCGCCTGGATCGCGCCGAGCGCCATCTCATCATTGTTCCCAAGCACGATGGTCGGCTTCATGCCCGATGTAATCCAGTTCGTCATCAGGTCCATGGCCGGGGTGCGCATCCAGTTCGCGGTCTGCGCGTCCAGCACCTTGATGTCCTTGCAGGCATCGCTTTTAAGGACACGTTCGGCCGCCGCGGTGCGGCCGCGCTGGCCGGTGGTGCCAAGCTGGCCCATCAGAATGACCGCATCGCCCTTGCCGCTGGCAAGCTTGCAAACCTCTGTCGCCTGCAATTCGCCAGCCTGTTCCTCATTGGAACCAACCCATGCCTGCTTTTCCGGGAATTTCTCCATATTAGCCGGAAGCATGTTCACGAAGACAAGCGGGATACCCGCCTGATCGGCGATCTTCGACATCGCCCTGCCAGAATCCGCATCCACCAGCATGGTGATGATGCCATCAACACCGGCCGCCACGAAGTTTTCGATCTGCGACTGCTGACGGGCGATATCGCCCTGCGCATCTTCCATCTGGACTTCGACGCCGAGATCCTTGGCATGGCGCTGAATGTTGTGGCGCAACACGGTGAGATAATTGTCGTCGAAAAGCGACATTGCCACGCCGATCTTCTCAGCATGGGCAGCGTTTGCCATCAGGGCGCAGAATGCGGTTGTGATTACGATTTTTTTGATCACGAGATTTTCTCCTCCTCTTTTCCCCGCACGTGACGAATGTGTGCGATCACCCAAACCAGCGCCTCCCGGCTGTCTCCAGGCATGGCTTCGCCGATGACGGATGCAGCAGCAAAATCCGCCTCAAGCGAAGTCATGTCCTGTCGATCAGTCGAAACGGCAGCACTGTTTGCGCGCAGCTTTAGTGCTACGCCCGTCTCTCCCATGCGACCGGGTGTTTTCCGGGCGCAGTTTCAACATAGCGGGATGAAACAGGATTCGCAACAAAAATTGCAGAATTTATATACGGCAATAAAATTTCCAAAATCTCACTCGTCGACCTGGACCCATCAAACCCGGATGCCACGGTTTCGCGGACCGCACCGTGCGACTAGAGCGTTGTCGCATTTCCGAACGGAAAACCGGGAGCCACTTCGCCTGGAAATGCTCCCTATTGCTTTTGAGGAAGAGCAGATGAAAGCGGCACGGTCTGGCCGCAAAACTCACTCGACGAAAACGCGTACGCTCGAAGCACGCCCATCGGCATCGATCACCGTGAGGGTGGAAAACCCTTGCCCCTCGGGTCGCCATTCGCTGTTGCGGCGATGGGAAGCGTCGGGCAGAGGCATGCCATTCGCGAGCCAGCGGAAGGGAGCACGCCCGCCTTGCAGCTTCAGCACCAGCGGTGAAATGCCCGACTGGCCGGAAAGCTCAACCCTTGCTCCTTCCGGCGGATAAACGATGCGCGGGGCGCTTTCGCGTCTCGAGGCCGAAAGCAAGCCGCTTGCCGTCGTGGTGAAACGCCGCTGGTTGGCGGGAAGGTTGGCAACGGTAACGCGTGCAACGCCGGAGGGCGCAGCAGGCATCGGCGTGATCGCCACACCGGATTTTGCGAAGGCCTCAAACAGGATCGGGGCCGCCGTCGCGTAGCCAGCAATACCCGGCACCGCGCCATTATCGGCCCGACCGACCCAGACGCCGATCACATGCCGCCCGTCATAACCCACTGACCAGGCATCGCGGTAGCCGTAGCTCGTGCCTGTCTTGTAAGCGATGCCGCGCTGTTTCATGCCGAGCGGCGGCAGCACGCCAGAGAGAATGTCCGAGACATTCCAGATTGCGGCATCGGAAAACAGCCGGTCGCCGACAAGGCGCTCAGGGACTGAGCGGACGCCGTCACCCAACCGCACGGGGTCACCGCTGCCGGCAAGCCCGGCATAAAGCTGCACCAGATCAACAAGCGAAATACCCGCACCGCCAAGCGCAATGGCAAGTCCGGGCGCCTCGTTTGACGGAAGCACCAGCCGGACGCCCGCTCGCCGGAACCGCACCATCAGCGCCGATGGGCTGACGGCATCGAGCAGTTTGACGGCAGGCACGTTGAGCGACAATTGCAGCGCCTGCCGGATACTGACATCGCCCTGATAATGCATATCGAAATTGCGAGGGCGATAACCGGAAAAGTCGGCCGGGCGATCCTCGATGATGGTTTCCTGCCCGACAAGACCGTCTTCGAAGGCAAGACCGTAAATGAACGGCTTGAGGGTGGAGCCCGGCGAACGCACGGCCCGGCTCATCTCCACGAAACCACGCCTTGCCGTATCGAGATAATCCGCCGAGCCGACCTCCGCGAGAATATCACCGGTCTGGGCGTCGGCCATGACGATGGCGACAGAGACCTTATCGCCAAGCTTCTCCGCAGCATGGCGCGCAACACCTTCCAGTTCCCGCTGGATCGGCAATTTGAGCGTCGAGCGCGCCTCGGCAGCATTTGGGAACTTCACCCGTGCGGCAACGGCCATATGCGGCGCATAGGCCGGCAGGTCGCGCCGGTTGGAAGGCACGTCCGCAAGTGCCGACCGTTCCGCCTCCCCCTCGCCCACCACGCGTTCCACGGCAAGCCGTTGCAGCACCCGCTCGCGCGCCTGCTTCGCCGCCTCCGGAAAACGGTCCGGACGACGTTTCTCCGGCAGTTGCGGCAGCGCCACCAGAAGCGCCGCCTCCGCGGTATCGAGCCGGCCCGGTTCCTTGCCGAACCAGGCGAGGCTTGCAGCCCTGACACCTTCGAGATTGCCGCCATAGGGCGCGATATTCAGATAGAGATCGAGGATGTCAGCCTTGCTGAGCCTCCTTTCGATCTGGAGCGCACGCATGGCCTGCAGCAATTTTGCCGAGAATGAGCGGTCGGCGCGCGGCTCGATCAGCCGCGCCACCTGCATGGAAAGAGTCGAAGCGCCGGAGACGATCCGGCCGTTGCTGGCCAGTTGCCAGGCGGAGCGCAAAAGCGCCCGTAGGTCGACCCCGTGGTGATCATAGAAACGTTGATCCTCATAAGCGACAAGCATGCGCAGGAACTGCGGATCAACCTCGGCAGCGGTGGTTTTCAGCCGCCAGCGGCCATCGGGTGTCGCAAAGGCGCGCAACAGCTTGCCGTCGCGATCCAGCACCTCGAAGGATCGTTGCCGCGCAGCATCCAGCGGCGGCGGATAGGCTTTGTCCAGCGCATCAAGACCGAAGGCCGCGCCGCCCATAAGCAACGCGGCCGTCACGATGCCGACAATGATCGCCTTGCGTCGCCTCATGGGGTTGCCGAGCGCACCTCCATGCGGCCGGTTGCCGTGCGGGCGGAAAATTGCGGCCGGTACATATCTTCCACCGAGGCTGCCGGATGGTCATAGGTGCCCGGGGTAACGGCACGAACGACATAGGCAAGCGCAATTTCCGAACTGTCGCCGGCCGAGCGGTCGAAGGCCGCCACGAAACGGTCATAGCGGAATTCGGTATGTGCCGCTTCCGTTTCCGGCAACCAGTCGAAATTCGAAAGCGCTGCCGAATTGACGAGGCTCGGATTGTCGATTTCGAAGCCGGAGGGCAACAGATCCGTCACCAGAATGCGTGATTGCCAGTTATTCTGCGGCACGACGTTCAGCACCACCACATAACGCTCGTTTTGCGTTACCTCGCTCGGGTTCACCTCCTCGCCATCCATGGAATAATAGGTGCGGGTGATGGTGAAACCCTCGCCGCCGGCGGCAAGCGGCTGCGCCGGTGGCGCCACCGTGGTGACAACAGCCGTGACAGGATCGGCCGAGGCATTGGCGATCTTCAGGGGAGCTGCCAGCAATTCATCGCCGCTCATCCGTTTGCCGAAACCGCCGGTCTGCAAATCACCGTTCACATCGAGACGGATATCCTTGTCCTCGCCTTTGACAGCGCGGGCGGCCAGCAGCATCCATGCCTGTTCCTGGGTGCTGGTATAGGGTTTCTTTTCCCATTCCTTCGCCACGGCTCCGGCAAGCTGCGGCACGACGGCCGGGACCGGCCGGCTTTCGGCCGCAAGCGCCAGCGTCGCAGCACCATCCCGCAGCGCAGAGCCGTAATCTGCCCGCGCGAAGCTGACATTGGTGGCGCGACTTGCCATATCGAGCGAAGCGCCGAACACGGCCTTGGAACGGGCCTGATCGCCATAAAGCGAAAGGGCGGCGGCAACCTGCGCCTTGGCGAGCGGCGTCGGGAAATCAGCAAGTGCCGTATCCGCGTAATAACGCAGATCGTTGATCGCCGCCTTGCGGTTGCGCGCCAGCACATAAAGCGAATAGGCGATCTCGTTACCGCGATCCTTGACGTTGCTGTCATAGGACAGGCCGTTCTGCAGATTGTTCAGCGCCTGCACCATGGCCGCTTCGGGAACATCGTAATTCTGCTCGCGCGCCCTTGTCAGGAAGTCGCTGATATAGGCATCGAGCCACAGATCGCCATAACCCGGCGACCAGAGGCCAAAACTGCCGGAACTCGACTGGAAGGACAGCACGCGGTAGATCGCCTCCTGCACCCGCTTGCGGGTATCCGGATCTTCGGTCAGGCCGGTATCCTTCGTCATTTCCGAGAGATAAAGCAGCGGCAAAGCGCGGCTCGTCGTCTGCTCGGCGCAGCCGTAAGGATATTTATCCAGCATCATCACCAGCGCCGGAATATCGAAGGCGGGCGAGCGCGTGACGTTGACGGCGACCGAAGAGCCGAGCAGCATGCTGTCGGCCAGAAGATCGCCGTTGATCGTCAGGCTGCTGTTCGGCGCAATCTTGATTTCGCGCCGCGTCGTCACCGGCAGAACGGCCGGGCGCACCGGAACATTCAGAACCTGCTCCAGCGAGATACCGGCGGCATTGGAGACCTTGATGGTGATCGCGCCTTTGCCGGGCTGTTCGCCGGTCAGGGGGACAGTCAGCGACGACTTTCCACCCTTTTGAAGCGCCAATGTCTGCGACATCTCGCCCTGATCGACCGTCAAGGCCGTGTTGCTGGTCACATCCAGCCGGTAATCGCCGGCCTCGCCATCAGTATTGGCGATATCGAGCCGCAATTGCGAGACATCGCCGGGAGCGAGGAATTTCGGTGCGCTGGCCGTGACCACGACCGGATCGCGGATGACGGCATCGGAGACCGCATGGCCAACACCCGTCTTCGTCCAGGCGACCGCCATGATGCGGGCCGTGCCGTTGAACTGCGGAATATCGAAACTGACAGTCGCCTTGCCGTCGTCGTCAAGCTCGACCGGACCGGCAAAGAACGCCACCAGCTTTTCGGTGGGCGGGCTGCCTTGAAGGGCTGCCCCTGCGCCATCACCACCGGTGCGCAGCCGGCCGGTGGCGCCCAGCGAACCGTCGATCAGGCGGCCATAGAGGTCGCGGATTTCCAGCCCCAGCCGGCGCTGGCCGAAATACCATTCATCCGGCTTCGGCGGCTCGTAACGCGTGAGGTTCAGAATGCCGACATCCACCGCCGCAACAATGGCATAGGCCTTTTCGCCGACACCAGCGCCCGCAACCGTGATCGGAATTTCAAGCGGCTGGCGCGGCAGCGTCTTCTGCGGCGCACCGAGGGTCACGGCAAGCTTGCGCTCGGCCGGGTCGACAGCAAGCCACTTGATGCCGATGGCCCGCATCGGCATGCGGCTTTCCTGCGCATCGCCGGGCCGGAACAGCGTGGCGGTGACGTAAGCGCCCGCACCCCATTCTTCCGTTACCGGAATGTCGATCTCGCCGCCATCCGCGCCGATCTCGGCATTCTGAACGGAAATCAGCTTTTCAGAGCCGGACGTGATCATCAGCTCGCCGGCAAAACGCGAGGAGACCTTGAGTTTGGCCGTATCGCCGATCTTGTAGCTTTGCTTGTCCAGCGCGATTTCCAGCGCATCCGGCGTTTCGGTCGAGCTTGCCTCAACGTAGAAACCGGCATCGAATTCAACGCTGGAAACAGGTGCACCATTGCCGGCACCCTCCACTTCCAGCCGGTAGCGGCCCCAGGTGACCGGCACGGAAATCTCGCTGCCATTGGCATCGACGGACAAGGTGCCGGCCTCTTGCTGCTTGGTATATTCCACCGGCTCGTAACGCCAGGAATTGCCCTGACGATACCATTGATAGTTCCGCTCAACCTTGATGAGCTTCCAGTTGAGGCCGCTCATCGCCTGTTTTACGCCATCGGCACCAACGCCGATGATATGGAAACGACCGACGGAATTCTGGGCGAGATCGCCGGAAAATTGCGGCTTGATGCCGATAACAGAAGCTTCCGCCTTGATAGGCAGCGTCAGCGAACGCTCCACGGCACGTCCACCCGCCTCTTGCATGCGCACGGTGATGTTGGCGGAAAGAAGCTGCGTGGTGGAGGGCAGATCGGTGAGATCAACATTGAAGCTCGCCTTGCCCTCTTCGTCCAGCACCGGCAGATCGGCAAGCGTCGTGCGGTTCTCCTCTTCGCTTTCCTCATCCGCCAGACCGAAGAAATAACCTTCGAAATCAGCGCTGGTGCGCGTTGGCTTGATGGCGACCTCACCTTCCAGCGTCAGGCCGGCGGCGGGGGCGCCATAGAGATAACGACCGTCGACATCGATTGCCGTTTCCGCGCCAGGGTCAATCTGCTTTGCCTTGCTCGAGAGGTCAAACTCGGTACGGTCAGGCACGAAATCATCGACCAAAAAACTCTTTTCGCTGATCGCAGGCGTTTTCGGATCGGTATGGATGCGCACTGTCCAGGTGCCGCGCATCGCATTTGCCTGCAACGGCAGATCGACCGCATGGCCGCCCAGCGCCTTGCCATCGCTGACGAAGCGCCGGTCCTCGACACCGTCAGGGCGCGAGAAGATGAAGGTAAGCGGCAGATCCTCGATTGCCTTGCCATCGACGTCGCGAGCAAGCGCTGCGGCATGCACGGTCTCGCCGGCGCGGTAGATGCCGCGTTCGGTCCAGCTGAACACATCGATCGCGCCGGGTGCTGCACGTCCCGTCACGCCGCGATCCGAAAGATCGAAGCCGGCACGGGTCATGTCGAGGAACACGTAGTCCTTGTCGCCGTTCCGTGCCGTCAAGATTGCGGGCGCCTGCGCAGCGGTGCCGCGCATCAGGCCAGCCGAGAACACCGCGCGGCCATCCGCATCCGTCTTCGCAGTGCCCAGCACCTCGTTATTCTTGGCGAGCAGCTGCAAATCCACATCTGCCAGCGGCTTCGCGCTGCCAAGTGCACGGACAAAGACATTCAGACCATCGGTTCCGGCATAGGTGGTGATGCCGGTATCCGACACCAGGAACCATTGCGTGGCGCGCGAATCCCAGGTTTCCGGTGCAGTGCCCGGCGGCACGGCGGTCAGTACATAGATGCCGGGCTTACGTTCCGGCAAAGCTTCATCCACCGGGAAACTCGTCACCACATCCTTGTTGAGATCCGGCTGGATATCGATCGCGCCCTGCCAGACGAGTTCGCCTATTTCGTTTTCGATACGGTCAGCGTTGTAACCGTCCATCTGCGTCAGAAACTGCGAATTGGAAAGAAGCGAGGTGATGTTGCGATCACCGACGCGATAGAGCTTCAGATCAGCCTTGTCGGCATTAACAGAGACGATCGGAATGCCGCGGCGCGCAGTCCCCGGCAGCACGAAATTCTCGCCCGTGAAGCGCACGGTCGCGGCGCGGTCACGCACGTAAATATCGAGATTGACCTGCTTTTCCAGAGGCTCTTCCACCGAGGACGGCAGGCCGGCGCGCAGCGCGATCTTGTAACGCTGGCCATGGGTCAGTCCTTCTACGCAGATCTCGCTGCCCTTCGCTTCGATGGCCTTGGGGGCTGCCCCATCGAGCGTGATGAAGGAGGAATAATCGACACCGTTCTTCACCAGCGGTTCGGAAAACTGCACGCAGGCGCGCGGGCTGACGCTATCCGTATCCACGGTATTGTTGATGACGCGGAAACCCTGGCGCGTGCGCAGGTCGGCATAGGCCGCCTTTGTCTGTGCATTGTCGGTGAGCGCAAGGCTCTCCTTATAGGCGTTGAGTGCTGCGCGATAATTCTGGGTTCTTTCGAAAGCCTTCGCCAGCCGGTTCAGGGCCTCGGTACGGGCGCTGACGGTGCCGCTCAGCTGATAGGCGTTGATGGCGGCAGACGCCGCCTGCCCGGCAATCGAATAATTATCGGTGACCTGCGCCGCCTTTTCCGACAATTCCGCCCAGAGCGCGCCGTCATCAGGCGTGATCGCAAGAGCCTGTTTATAGGTCGTGACCGCATCGGGAATATTGCCCGCAGCGACCTGCTGCCGCGCCGTCTGCACAAGGGCTTCCACGCCCTGTTCGTCACCGTCACTGGCAGCGAGGCCGGATTTCAGCCGGCGGGCTTCCTGCTGCAGGCTGTCCGTCACGAAGGAAAGGCGCTGCGGCGCGCCGATATCGGCTTCCGCAGCCACTTCCACGATCTTGCCGCCAACTGCGCCGGGGAAGGCGTTCAGCTGGTTGAAATCCGATTTGAGGAAACACCATTTCACCTTGGGATTGTAGGTGAAAGCCTTGCAGGCAGCGTCGCCGACGCAAATCTCGCCGCATTGTTCCAGCGAGACATTCTGCTCCGTCCGAAGATCGAAGCCGAAATAATCGCCGTTTTGCGTAGTTACCACTTTCCGCGAAGGTTCGGCCGCCGTAGCCGGGAGAAAAATCAGGGCGGTAGAGACCGCAACCAACGAAATCCGAACGAGCGCGCGCAACGACATCAGTATTCTCCCCGCAACAGACATGTCGGGCGGGACTCTGGTCAAATCCACGCATGGTTGTCAACGCATCTTCGTCAATTCACAACAGGAGGATGCGTGGAGGCCAGCAAAGGGGGAAGACTAGTCTTCTATTTTACGCGCTTCGGAAATCAGCATGATCGGTACGCCGTCGCGGATCGGGTAAGCGAGCCTTGCGCTTTCGGAGATCAGCTCGTTGTGGGTCCGGTCATAAGAAAGGCGTCCCTTGGTCAAAGGGCAGACCAGCAGCTCCAGGAGCTTCGGATCGACATTGCTCATCCTGTCGTCCATGGCGACAATCCTATTGCAGCACGGTGCCGCCCTCGCCCGACCCTTGGGCAAGAACGATCTCGGTGATGGCGATCAATGTTTCGGCCCGCGTCTTCAGGTCGGGTGCTTCAAGCAGCGCCTGTTTTTCGGCCGGACCGAAGGGAGACATCATCGAAAGGGAATTGACGAGGACACGATTGCCCGCCCTTTCCACGCTTTCCCAATCAGCCTCCAGCTGGTTTGCATCCAGAAACGCGCGGAATACCCTGAGCAGGTTTTCACGATCCACCGCCTCCTCGTTATATTCGCCGGAAAGATCGGCAATGAAGGGCGCATGACGGAAGCTGCGATAAGGCTTGTCGACCTCCACCTCTTCCAACAAGCGAAAACGGCAGACACCGGTGAGAGAGATGACGTAACGGCCATCCCCGGTTTCGGAAAAGGAAGTGATGCGGCCAAGACATCCGACCGCACTCAAAGGCCCGCCTTCAATCCCCGCCTCAATGACATGCAGGGCCGGCTGTACCATGCCGATGACACGGTGGCCAGCCAGGGCCATGTCGATCATGGCGAGATATCTCGGCTCGAAAATATTGAGCGGAAGATGGCCTTCCGGTAGCAGCAGGGCGCCCGGCAAGGGAAACACCGGTACGGTTTCCGGCAGATCGTCGTTCTTCACATATCTCGCATTTCCGACATGCATGGGATCAAGCCCCCTGTTCACCGCTGCCCGGCCGGCGGAATCAACCGCCGCGGCCGGGATATGCCCGCATTACGAAAACAATATTGCCGAAAGCTTCCGGCGGCCAGCGACGGTTGCCGGGTCCTTGAAGCCCCAGGCCTCGAAAAACTCCAGAAGCTGCCGGCGCGCGCCGTCATCATCAAAGGTCCGGTCCTTGCGCATGACATAAAGCAGATGGTCTGCCGCTTCATCGCGCCGCCCTTGAGCGTTCAGCACCTTGGCGAGCTTCACCCGCGCCTCGTGATGATCGGGATTGAGCGCCAGATCGCTTTCCAGCGCCACCGGATCGCCGATTTTTCGGGCTTCCTCATATTGCGCGATCTTTTTCAAAACGAGCTGAATGCCCGCATCTTCGTTGAGCTCCGCAGGTAGGGAGGAGAGCAGTTCGCTGGCCCGCTCATACTGACCGGCAGCGATCATGCATTCAGCGATACCGGCAATCGCCGCGGGGTTTTCCGGATCGGCCTGCATGACGGCGCCGAACAGCTGTGCCGCACCGTTAAAATCGCCATCCGTCAGAAGCTGTTTCGCCTCGGTCAGAGCCGCCTCGATTTCGGCTTTCGGATCACCCGCATCCGGGCCGGCAATCTTGTCGATGAACTGCTTGATCTGGCTTTCCGGTACCGCGCCCATGAAGCCGTCCACCGGCCGACCATCGGCAAAAGCGACGATGGCGGGAATGGACTGGATGCCGAGCTGGCCCGGAATCGAAGGGTGATCGTCAATGTTCAGCTTCACAAGCTTCACACGGCCATTCGCCTCGTTGATGACCTTTTCGAGCACCGGCGTCAGCTGCTTGCACGGGCCGCACCAGGGCGCCCAGAAATCCACCAGAACCGGCTGGCGGCGCGATTCCTCAAGAACATCCTTGGAGAAAGCAGCCGTCGTTGTGTCCTTGATGTGACCGGAGGCCGCACCATTCAGCTCGCCATTATGATGCGCGCTTGCAGACATCTGCCCGCCATAGGAACCGCCGTAAGGATTATTCGTGTCGCTCATGCCGGTCTCCCGCAATTTCTGTCGCATGTCTCAGTTGAAGCAAAGATCGTATCTCACTCACTGACTTTCAAGACAAGCGGCGCATGTCCGGTCGCCTCAAGAAAGCGGATGAGATCCTTCGACGCGATCGTCGTCGTCTGGTCGTTGGAAAGCGGATGGCCATTGACCAGTTCGTTTTCCAGAAGATCACTGTCGAGCACAAAGGTGACCTGCCTGCCAATGTCGTTGATCGCCCCGAATACTGTCACCGATCCCGGTACGACGCCCAGATATTCGAGCATTTTTTCCGGCCTGCCAAAGGACACGCGGCTTGCAGCACCTATCGTCTTGTGAACGCTTTTGAGATCGACGACCGCATTCTCTTCGACAGTCAGAACAAAATATTGATCCTTTTTGTCCTTCACGAAAAGGTTTTTCGTGTGGCCTCCGGGAATGAGATCGCGCAGCGACTGGGACTCAGCAACGGTAAACACCGGTTCGTGCTGTTTCGTGGTATGAGAAATGCCGAGCCCATCCAGAAACTGGAAAAGCTCCGTTGCCGTCCTGGGAGAATTCTCCGCCATATTCCGCCGCCCGCCCCTGCCGATTTCGATACCGTTGCACTCCTGATTAAGGTGGCAACCGGCGCTTGGCAACGCAGGAAAAACCGCAGAGATGAAAAACCGCCAATCATTTCCGTCGCTTGTCGCATTTTTCAAAGAAATTTTCGCGTTTTTGTCATTTCCCTGTTGCATTCCAAAATCGATTGAGCGATATAGCGCCCGTCGCCGCAACATGGTGACCCACGGTTCAGCGACTACCCCGGACCGGTGGATTTGAGCGGGTGTAGCTCAGGGGTAGAGCACAACCTTGCCAAGGTTGGGGTCGAGGGTTCAAATCCCTTCGCCCGCTCCAAATTTTCCGAAAAGCGGAATATTCACGGAATACTGAACTTCAGACCAGCGAATTATGCAGGGTTATGCGGTTTGCCGCTCAAGAGTTCGTCACCCTCCCCGTTAGAACAGGCGTGAAATTATCGGACGAATGGAACTTCCCCCGGAAATGGCCGTTTCAGATGCGAGGCTCCTAACCTCAGTTCCCCTCTGAATTGCCCGCCATGAGCGGGCATTTTTTTAGGGCAACTGTCGCCAAGAAATAAATCCGCCCGTCTGGAACACCGCCCGTATACGGGGCGTTCTCCTGTGTTTGATCAACACCGGGGGAACACCCATGTCCGCAATCTCGAAAACTCTTTTGATTGCAGCACTCGCTGCCGTGACGATGCCGGCCGCCTCCTTCGCCGCAGACATGATCCCGTATGGCCACGACCAGCCTCGGCGGCACAGAAACCATTATCAACCACGCACGGCTGAGAACACCTATTCGAATCGTATAGAAATGCGCTGCTCCGAGAACATCGTCTCCTATCAAGCGCCTTACCAGCGGCATACGGAGCTGGTCACGCTCTGCCATCCGCCACTAAATTGGCGAACGGAGCCGTCCACGGCAACAATATGGTCGCCATGATCTTGCCATAATTCATTCGATGTGCTTTTGTGCAGCCGCCCTTGTGGGAGGGGGTAGAGGTCGAGACCCGCTGGCTGCATTTTGGCAGCAGGCGGGTTTCCCTTTTTTTGGCGACCGCTATGGGCGATACGCCACAATATACCCTTTTCTGCCCTGGACAGACGACAAGAAACAGGCGCACAAGGCGCTGATTTAGTTTTGTGCTTTTGGATGAAAATGGTAGCGGGAGAGGGACTTGAACCCCCGACACGCGGATTATGATTCCGCTGCTCTAACCACCTGAGCTACCCCGCCACAGGGGAAACGTGACAGTCATGTGACCGGCCGTTCCTTCAGGATGAGCGGCTTATAAGGTGCCGCTCCCCAAAGTGTCAAGCGCAAGATGCGCAAAAAATTCGCTTTCCACCTCGCGGCAAAAAGCGAACCGTTTCAGGCCGCAACCGGCTTTTCCAGAAGCGCCTTCAGCGAAGCCTCGGCTTCCACCGAGCGTTCCGACCGTTCGATGAAACCGCCGCCGTAAACGCGGGCATCCGCGCCCGGCGCTGAATAGAGCACGCAGGCCTGGCCAGGGGCGACGCCCGCCTCGCCGGTCATCAAATCCACATAGATGCCGTTTTCGTCGGCATGCAGCACCGCTTCGGTTGGCGGACGCGTGGAGCGCACCTTGGCGAAGCAGGTAAAACCCTGCCCGGCATCATTTGCCAGCGCGTCATCGCCCAGCCAGTTCATATCACGAAGATAGACCCGGCGGGTTTCCAGCGCTTCGCGTGGGCCAACGATGACACGGCGACCACGCGCATCAAGATGTACGACGTAGAGCGGCTCTCCCGTCGCCACACCGATGCCCCGGCGCTGGCCGATCGTATAATGCACGATGCCATCGTGGCGGCCGAGCACACGGCCGTCCAGATGGACGATATCGCCGGCCAGAGCCGCATTCGGCTTCAGCTTGTTGATGATATCGGTATATTTGCCCTGCGGCACAAAACAGATGTCCTGGCTGTCGGCCTTTTTGGCCACAACAAGCCCCATATCTTCCGCCAGCGCCCGCGTTTCGGCCTTGGAAAGGCCGCCAAGCGGAAAGCGCAGGTAGTCGATCTGCTCCTGCGTGGTGGCAAACAGGAACCAGCTCTGGTCACGGTCGCTGTCGATCGGGCGATAGAGCGCCCGGCGTCCCGGCTGGCCGGAGACGGGGTTGGGGCGCGAGCGGATATAATGGCCAGTCGCCAGCGCATCGGCACCCAGCTCCTGCGCCGTGGCGAGCAGATCGGCAAATTTTACCGTCTGGTTGCAGGCGACGCAGGGGATCGGCGTTTCGCCCATCGCGTAGGCTTCGGCAAAGGGATTGATGACGGTTTCACGGAACCGCGCTTCGTAATCCAGCACATAGTGGGGAATGCCGAGCGTTTCGCAGACCCTGCGCGCATCGTCAATATCCTGCCCCGCGCAACAGGAGCCGGCGCGGTGCACGGCCGCACCATGATCATAAAGCTGGAGGGTAATGCCGAGGACATCATAGCCCTCGCGCTTGAGGATACCGGCCACCACTGAAGAATCGACGCCACCGGACATGGCGACAACGATCCGGGTATCTTCCGGCCTCTTGTCAAAATCGAGCGTATTCACGTTTTTTCCCATCGTCAGTCATAACGGGGGTAAAGGCCCCGCCGCCTGTCGGTCATCCGCCACGTGAGCATCCGCCGAAAATCGGACTGTTCTGGCTCACTACCCTGCGGATTTAAGGGCTGCATATAGAAAGGAATGGCCGCGCACGCAAGTACGGGGCGGAAAACCGCCCCGTAAAGCCGTCAGATTCAGGCATTGAGGGTCTGTCAGGCGCCAGCGGTCTTCTGGCCACTGCTGCCGATCCACTTGTCGCGTTCCCTCCACAGGGCCGGCAAGGCCAGCAAGCCTATGGCCGTGAAGGCGATCAGCGTCTTGCTGACCTGCGACAGTTCCGCCGTGCGGCCATCCAGATAATAGACGCCATAGACGATGGCCACGTGCCAGACATAGACCTGCAGCGAATGGCGGCCGAGCAATTGCAGGAACTTCAGAGACAGCACCCAGATCACGCCCTCGGCAATGGAGCGCACAAGCGGACGATGGTGTTTCGGGCCAGCGATCACCAGCCAGGTCAGGCCGACGCCCACGGCGAGGAAGTTGATGAGATAGACCGGGCCGAAATCGGCGCGGATTTCCATGGTGGAAAATTTGCCCATCATGAATTCCGGCATCAGACCCCAGGCCGTGGCGATGCGCAGCGGCAGGAAGAACAGGCAGATCAGAAGTGCAGCCTTAGGCAGCCATGTGTGCTGCGGCGAGAAGATCGCCTTCCACGGAATGCGGTTCTGCGCCGTCATCGCGCCCATCACCAGCGCCGAATAGAATACCAGCTGCCAGCCGAGCAGGTTGAAGCTGACGCGGATGCCCTGCTCGTCCGCACCCTTGACGAGTTCGTTGAGCGGCGTTGTCACGATCTGCTGAAGACCGAGCTGACCGGCCATCCAGACCAGCAGGGAGCCGGCCATCACATAGGCCCACTTGCCGTCGAGGCAGAGCTTCACCAGCACCGGCGCAAACAGCATGTAGACGATGTATTGGGGCAGGATATCCATGAAGGTCGGCTGGAACAGGAATGTCGCAATCGCTGCCAGACGCAGCGGATCGTCGAAGGTCGTCATACCAAGCCAGTTATACCAGATATAGGGCGCATGCGGGATGACCATGCGGAAGAACAGCACGGCGATGACCAGACCCATGGCGTAACGATAAAGCTCCATCGCCCGGTTCCAGATCATCTGTTTACCGGCGTCATAGCCATACTTCATCATCTTTCGGGCATAGACCATGCCGATCAGCAGACCGGACAGAAACACGAAGCCCTGCGCGTCTTCCACGAAGGCAAACTGACGGTGGTTGATTTCCACCAGCCAGAATCCGCCTGCAAACACCAAGTGGTTGATCAGCATGAAGACGAGGAAATAACCACGCATCCCGTCGATCAGGTCAAAGCGTTTCATCTCGATAGCTCTCCGTTCTCGCGGGCCGTGCATTGCCCGGCCACCCAGCCCGGCTTGCGGGAGGCTGGCCGGGAATTGGATTGTCAACGCTGTTTTGCGCCTGAGGTTCCCTTTCCAAAGCGGTTTAGAACCGGCACGAAAAGTCACATTGACGTGTATGTCCCGTGGTTAAGACGCGGGGACTGAATGCCGGATGAATGAAAAAAGGCCATTCCGTGGAAGCGCTGAGCCATGCGCAGACAAGATGCCTTGGCAGGGAGTACGCAAACCCTTGCATGGCAGGGCGAAAGGCCAAATCGGAATTTGTGGGTGCGGCAGATATCACCCGTTAGATTTATCAGCCGTTTTTTTGCCCTGTCCCGCATCCGCCTGTGCCGGGCCGTAACCCGAATCAACACCAAAATCGGAGACATCGCGGGATTCTGGCAAACGAAAGCCCGGAGGTTGGTAAACCTCCGGGCCGCTCAGTTTAAAAAAGAAACTCGCTATCGCCTCAGGCGGCAGCCTGAATGGCGGCGACCTGCCAGTTGTCGTTGCCGCCACGGCGCACGAAGGTCCACATTTCCACCGCTTCGGAAGGCTTATTCTCGTCACCCTCGATAACTTTGCCCGAGGTGCGATCGCGCATGATGTCGATGGCGGAGTAGCGCATGGCCACCGTCGCGTAATCCTGCCCCTCTTCATGCCAGGCTTCGGCGACATCACCCTGCAACAGCGTCACGTCGCGGACGTCGTTTTTCACACCGCTCGTGGCATTGTCGCTCAGTTCCTCGGCGAGATAGGACATGGCTTCCGGGGTCGTCAGCTTGCGCAACGTGCCGTAATCCTCTGCAGCATAGGCCGACTGGACGTCTTCCAGCATTTTCTGGAAGGTTTCGAGGTCGCCCTGGGTGATGCCGATTTCATCGCCTTCCGAAATGGCGTTGGCGTGCGCCACCGGCTTGGCCGTTGCGGCAGTTGCCGCGGCCGCGCCGCCCGCAGCACCGGCAAGCGCGCCGATCTTCGGGATTTTGAACGAGGATGCGGAAGGACCTGCCTGCGAGCCACCATTAAAGGAGGAACCGGAATGATCCGTGCGCTGCGAGCCGCCGGCTGCACCATAAGCGGGCTGGCCCTGACGGCGCGATGCGAAGAAACGCATGGCGAGCATCACCAGACCACCGATAAGCAGTACCTGCATCAGCATGCCGAAGAAACCGGCCATGCCGCCAAAACCGCCGCCCATCAACATGCCAAACAGACCGCCCATCAACAGGCCGCCCATAAGACCACCCATCATGCCGCCAAACAGGCCACGGCTCTGCTGCGGGGCCGCCTGCGCACCGGGGCGCGCCGGCTGGGCAGCACTCGGCGCCGCCTGGTTGGTATTGGGGGTCATGCTGCGATTAATCGGCGCGGTCTGGCCCGGCGCGGTACTGGTCGAAGGTGGTGCTGAATATGTCCGCGTACCACGGCTGCCGAAACCACCGCCGGCACGGCGTGCCTCGGCCATATCAACCGCCACGAAAGACACCGCGATACCAAGTGCGGCGACTGCGAACAAACCCTTGAAGCGCCGAAAGGCAGCAAACATCACTATCTCCTGTTGGCCGCCCTCCCATGAGCGGCATGTCAGCAGGCGATATAGCAACTCATGATCATCATTTTTAGACCACCCGGCTTAAATTTTTCGTGATATGCAACCGACACGCGAGACGGGTGCATATTGCCGTGAAATCGATGGTCGGAAAAACGAAAAACCCGGCACAGGGTCTCCCCTGAACCGGGCCTTATTGTCCCCTTGGGAGGAACGATGGGTATCAGTCGACGTTGAAAGTCAGCGGCTTGACCTGGCGGATGGCCGGGTTGGCGCGCAGCTTGTCCAGCACGGTTTCGGAAACCGGACCATCGACATAAAGCAGCGCGATGGCGTCGCCGGCTTCCTTTTCACGACCAAGCTGGAAGTTGGCGATGTTGACGCCAGCTTCACCAAGCGTGGTGCCCATGAAGCCGATCATGCCGGGAACGTCGGTATTGGTGATGTAGATCATGTGCGAACCGACATCGGCATCCATGTTGATGTTCTTGATCTGGATGAAGCGTGGCTTGCCATCCGAGAACACCGTGCCGGCGACCGAGCGGATCTGGTTTTCCGTCTTGACCGTCAGCTTGATGTAACCGTCATAAACGCCGGTCTTGTCGCGCTTGACCTCGGAGAGGATGATGCCCTTTTCCTTGATCATGACAGGTGCCGAAACCATGTTCACATCGGCAACCTGGCTGCGGATCAGGCCGGCCAGCAACGCACTGGTCAATGCCTTGGTGTTCATGTTGGCGGTTGCACCATCATAAAGTATTTCGATTTCCTTGGTGGCGCTTTCCTGCACCTGACCGACGAAGGAACCGAGAACATCCGCCAGACGGATGAAGGGCTTCAGGCGCGGTGCTTCTTCAGCCGTGATCGACGGCATGTTGATGGCGTTGGAAACCGCACCCTTGACGAGGTAATCCGACATCTGCTCGGCAACCTGAAGAGCGACGTTTTCCTGCGCTTCCGTGGTGGATGCGCCAAGATGCGGGGTGCAGACGACGTTCGGCAGGCCAAAAAGCGGGCTTTCGGTGGCGGGTTCAACTTCGAACACGTCGAAACCGGCGCCGGCGACATGGCCGGACTTGATGGCTTCGGCAAGCGCCGCTTCATCCACCAGACCGCCACGGGCGCAGTTGACGATACGAACGCCCTTCTTGGTCTTGGCAAGGTTCTCTGCATTGAGGATGCCGCGCGTCTTGTCGGTCATCGGCACGTGCAGGGTGATGAAATCGGCCTGGGCCAGCAGTTCGTCCAGTTCAACCTTGGTTACGCCCATTTCCTGCGCACGCTCCGGTGACAGGAAGGGGTCATAGGCGAGAACATGCATCTTCAAGCCCAGCGCACGCGAGCAGACGATGGAGCCGATATTGCCGGCGCCGATGACGCCGAGCGTCTTGCCGGTGATTTCGACACCCATGAATTTCGACTTTTCCCACTTGCCGGCCTGCGTGGAGCTGTCTGCGGCCGGAAGCTGGCGGGCGACGGCGAACATCAGCGCAATCGCATGTTCCGCAGTGGTGATGGAGTTGCCGAAAGGCGTGTTCATGACGATGATACCGCGGCGCGAGGCTGCCGGAATATCGACATTGTCGACGCCGATGCCGGCGCGGCCGATGACCTTGAGGTTGGTCGCCGCCTCGATCAGCTTTTCGGTTGCCTTGGTGGCGGAACGGATGGCCAGACCATCGTAATTGCCGATGATTTCGGCAAGCTTGTCCTTGTCCTTACCGAGCTTCGGCTGGAAATCGACTTCGACGCCACGATCACGGAAAATCTGGACGGCGGTTTCCGACAGTTCGTCGGATACGAGTACGCGAGGTGCCATGGTTCACGGGCTCCTTGAAAAACGGTGCAGTTTTGAAAGCGGGGAATGTGCGGCCCTGCATCAGCGCAGGGCCGGTATCAAAATCAGGCGGCAGCCTTGGAAAGTGCTGCCTTCTGCGTCTGGTAGGCCCAGGCGAGCCAGGGCATGACGGCTTCCATATCCGCCATCTCGATGGTTGCGCCGGCCCAGATACGCAGACCGGACGGGGCGTCACGGTAAGCGCCGATATCGAGGGCGACATTTTCCTTCTCGAGCAGGGCAACGACGCCCTTGGCGAAATCGGCCTGTGCGGCCGCGTCCAGCGCCTGTACTTCGGGATCGACGATCTTCAGGCAGACGGAGGTGTTGGAACGGGTTTCCGGCTTGACGGCCAGATTAGCGATCCAGCTATTCTTCTCGATGAAGTCGTAGATAACCTTGGCATTGGCATCGGCACGGCCGATCAGCGCCTTGAGGCCACCGAGGTTCTTCGCCCACAGCAGCGCGTCGATATAGTCCTCAACGCAAAGCATGGACGGGGTGTTGATGGTTTCGCCGGTGAAGATGCCTTCGATCAACTTGCCGCCGGAGACCATGCGGAAGATTTTCGGCAGCGGCCATGCCGGCGAGTAGCTCAGCAGGCGCTCGACAGCGCGGGGCGAAAGAATGATGACGCCATGGCCGCCCTCGCCGCCCAGAACCTTCTGCCAGGAGAAGGTGACGACGTCGAGTTTCGTAAAGTCCATGTCCTGTGCGAAGGCTGCCGAGGTGGCGTCGCAAATGGTCAGGCCCTTGCGGTCGGCCGGAATGAAATCGGCATTGGGAACACGAACGCCGGAGGTGGTGCCATTCCAGGTGAAAACCACGTCACGGTCGAAATCGACTTCAGCAAGGTTCGGCAACAGGCCATAATCGGCCTCGAACTTGCGCACGTCCTTCAGCTTCAGCTGCTTGACGACGTCTGTGACCCAGCCGGCGCCGAAGCTTTCCCAGGCGACCATATCGACGCCACGTTCACCGAGCAGCGACCAGAGCGCCATTTCAACAGCGCCGGTGTCGGATGCAGGAACGATGCCGATGCGATAATCGGCGGGAACATCAAGAATTTCACGGGTGAGATCGATGGCCTGCTTCAGCTTGGCTTTGCCAACCTTGGCGCGATGCGAGCGACCGAGCGGTGCATCGGAGAGAGCATCTAACGACCAACCGGGACGCTTCGAGCAGGGACCAGAAGAAAAATGTGCATTGCCCGGACGGAGGTCCGGCTTCACGATATCTGTCATTTGACTACCCTTTCAGATAGGCGCCTCTCGTTAGGGAGAGGTGTCCTGCCGCCGTTGCTATTCCTGTCGCCGATCTCAGTCAAGCGGAATATGTCGCTGCGCAGAAGAATTTTGGTCCATATGCGTCATGCGCCAAGCCGCTAAAACAAAACCGCCTGCACCCAAGGAGGATGCAGGCGGCTTGAAGCTATCAGTCTGGCGTGACGTTTATTTGTAAACGGCAGGCTGCAGCGGAATATCGGCAGGCGGCATATATTGCGCCGTATCGCAACCGTTGAAGACATAACGGCCACCGACGCGCACTTCATGCGAATAAAGGCCCTTGTCACGGCCCGGACCGCCGCCATTCTCGTAAGCGAACATATCGCCCTTGTTGATGTGGCGGAAACGATAGCCGATATCAGCCTTCAGGTTACAGGTGACGTCGATCGAAGCACCTGCCATCAGGGCATAAGCGAAGCGCCACTTGCCCTTGCCGCCGTGCTCGGTGGTCGGGTCGCAGCCCAGGCCATTGACGCTGCATGATGTGTTGCGCAGCTTGTCCCACTTGACGTAGGAGCCACCGATACCGCCGCCGACATAAGGCGTGACACGGCCATAAGTGCCGAGATCGACATAGGCGTTGGCCATCAGCGTGTAGGCCCTCAGCGAGCTGAGATCAGCCGAAACACAGCGACCCGGAACAGAGCCGCAGAAACCGCTCGTGGAGCCGCGGAAATCCGATTTGCCCATATAGTCGAAGGTCACGTCACTGCGGAAATAGTTGTTGAACTGATAACCGACACCGGCGCCGACGACATAACTGTCCTTGATTGTCGCTGTGTCGAAATCGGCGAGATAACCACCCGGTCCGCCCTGATAATAATTGGCGCCGCGCAGCTTGTTGAAGGAATAACCGACGTCGCCGCGCAGATACCAGCCGCTGGACTGCGTGATCTGAACTTCCGGCGCCTCGACATAGGCGGGCGCTGGTTCGGCTTGGTAAAGGTCGGCGCCGACGGCGCTTGTGCCGGTCAGCAGAACGGCCAGAAATCCGGCCAGGGCGTTTTTCATGACTTCCACTCCAGAATAGGCACGTGCGTTGCGGCAGCTGCCAGTGAACTGTTCAGTCACGGAGAGTGGCGTAAAATGGTTAAGTCCCGATTAACCACGATCATTCACTATATTTATTAGCAAACACGCAAAGAAAAAGCCGGCTTGAAGGCCGGCTTTTGTCTTTCGTTACTGTCGCGATAACTCAGGCGGCCGAACGGGCGCTGGAGATGACGCCGACCAGATCGTTGACGATCTTTTCGACTTTTGCGCTATCGTCGCCCTCCGCCATGACGCGGATCAGCGGCTCGGTGCCGGAAGGACGGATGACGAGGCGGCCATTATTGGCCAGCGCGCTTTCCGCATCGGCAATCGCCTGCAGCACGACCGGATTTTCCAGCGGCTTGCCGCCGGAAATGCGCACATTTTTCAAGAGCTGCGGCACGGGTTCAAACTTCCGGCAGACTTCACTGACCGTGCGGCCGGAACGCTTGACCTTGGCGAGAACCTGCAATGCCGCGACAAGGCCATCACCGGTCGTGCCGTAATCCGACAATACGATATGGCCGGACTGCTCACCGCCGACGTTGAAATTGTGGTTGCGCATGTGCTCGACCACATAACGGTCGCCGACCTTGGTGCGGGCAAGAGTGAGGCCCTTGTCGCCGAGGAACCGCTCCAGGCCGAGGTTGGACATCACGGTTGCGACAATGCCGCCGCCGCGCAGCGTGTTATCGTCGGCCCAGCTATCGGCGATGACGGCCATCAGCTGGTCGCCATCAACGATCTCGCCGCGCTCATCGACGATGATGACACGGTCCGCATCGCCATCGAGCGCGATGCCGATATCGGCCCGCACCTCATGCACCTTCTTCTGCAGGGCTTCCGGATGGGTGGAGCCGCATTCGAGGTTGATATTGATGCCATTCGGTTCGTTGCCGATGGTGACGACCTCTGCGCCGAGTTCCCAGAGTGCCGCCGGGGCCACCTTGTAAGCCGCGCCATTGGCGCAGTCGATGGCGATCCGCAGGCCGCTCAGCGTCACATCACGCGGCAAGGTGCGTTTGACGAATTCGATATAGCGGTAAATATCGCCATCCACGCGCTTGGCGCGGCCGATCTCGCTGGGCTTCGCCAGCTGCGCGTATATATCCTTGTCGAGAAGATCTTCGATCTCCAGTTCCAGCTCGTCGGAAAGCTTGTATCCGTCAGGTCCGAAAAGCTTGATGCCATTATCGGAGAACGGGTTATGTGAGGCCGAGATCATCACGCCGATATCGGCGCGCAGCGAGCGGGTGAGCATGGCGACGGCCGGCGTCGGAATAGGCCCGAGCAGGAAGACATCAAGGCCGGCAGCGGTAAAACCGGCAACCAGCGCATTCTCCAGCATATAGCCCGAAAGCCGGGTATCCTTGCCGATCACGACGCGATGGCGATGATGGCCACGCCGGAAGATCGTGCCGACGGCAATGCCCACACGCATCGCCAGATCCGGCGTCATGGGGAAGACGTTCGATTGTCCGCGGATACCATCGGTTCCGAAATAACGGCGTGCCATTTGAACTCCAAATCTTTTCAAGCATTCCGGCACAGGGTGAAACAGCCGGAAGCGTTTTTTGGCTAGATGCCACAAACCACGATAAACAGCACGTAAATTACCGCAAAAATGGCTTATATCTTGTTACCAAACTGAAAAGGCCACCCGGAAAACCGGATGGCCTTTTACAATAGCTTGCCTTGGTACCGGCAATCAGTGCGGCTGCGGCTCCATGCCGCCTTCGGCCTCGCCGTCGCCCTTGGCTTCGCCGTCACCCTTCACTTCACTGGGCCCGTCCTTCTTGGCGCCGGCCTTCGGCACCGCCGAACCACGGCTGCCCGGGGAATCGTCACCCAGATCGCGCGCGGGCTTCTCGCCCCTCAGCAATGCCTTGATCTCGTCGCCCGTCAGGGTCTCATATTCGAGAAGGCCCTCGGCAATTGCCACAAAGCCATCGTGGTTGTCCGTGAGGATACGCCGTGCCTCGGTATAGGCCTCGTCGATCAGGCGGCGAACTTCGGTGTCGATGGTCTGCGCCGTCGCCTCGGAGACGTTCTTCGACTGAGAGACGGAATGGCCAAGGAACACTTCCTGCTGGTTTTCACCATAGGCCACCTGGCCGAGAGCGTCGGAGAAGCCCCATTGTGTCACCATCGCGCGGGCAAGCTTGGTGGCCTGCTCGATATCCGAAGATGCGCCTGACGTGATGTTTTCCTTGCCGAAGGTCAGTTCCTCGGCAACACGGCCACCCATCATGATGACGAGGCGCGACACCATCCATTTGTAGCTCATGGAGTAGCGATCGCCTTCCGGCAGCTGCATGACCATGCCGAGCGCACGGCCGCGCGGGATGATCGTTGCCTTGTGCAACGGATCGGCCACGGCAACCTTCAGCGCAGTAATCGCATGACCGGCCTCATGATAGGCGGTCAACTTCTTTTCGGCCTCGGTCATGGCGGAAGAGCGGCGTTCCGCACCCATCATGATCTTGTCCTTGGCGTCCTCGAATTCCTGCATGGTGACCACGCGCTTGTTGCGGCGGGCGGCCATCAAGGCGGCTTCGTTGACGAGATTCATCAGATCCGCGCCCGAAAAACCGGGTGTGCCACGGGCCAGAACCTTGAGATCGACATTCGGCGCCAGAGGTACGTTGCGGATATGCACCTTGAGGATGCGCTCGCGGCCAACAATATCCGGGTTCGGCACAACGACCTGACGGTCGAAACGGCCGGGACGCAGAAGTGCGGGGTCAAGAACATCAGGACGGTTGGTGGCGGCGATGAGGATGATGCCTTCATTCGCCTCAAAACCGTCCATCTCGACCAGCAGCTGGTTCAGCGTCTGTTCGCGTTCGTCGTTACCGCCGCCAAGACCGGCGCCACGATGGCGGCCGACGGCGTCGATTTCGTCGATGAAGATGATGCAGGGTGCATTCTTCTTGGCTTGCTCGAACATGTCACGCACGCGGCTTGCGCCGACGCCGACGAACATTTCCACGAAGTCCGAACCGGAAATGGTGAAGAACGGCACATTGGCTTCGCCAGCAACGGAGCGCGCCAGAAGCGTCTTACCCGTACCGGGCGGGCCGACCAGCAGCACGCCGCGCGGGATCTTGCCGCCGAGGCGCTGGAACTTCTGCGGGTCGCGCAGGAATTCAACGATTTCCTCAAGGTCCTGCTTGGCTTCGTCCACGCCTGCAACATCGTCGAACGTCACACGGCCATGGGCTTCTGTCAGCAACTTCGCCTTGGACTTGCCAAAGCCCATCGCGCCGCGCGAGCCGCCCTGCATCTGCCGCATGAAGAACAGCCAGACGCCGAGGATGAGGAACATCGGCAGAAGCGTGCCGAGATAGCTCAGAAAGCCGGAGGAGCCGTCGCTTTCAGGACGCGCCACGATGGTGACGTTCTTGCTCTGCAAGCGCTCCATCAGGCTGTCGTCGATGACGGGGGAATAGGTTTGAAAGGCCGTGCCATTTTCGGTATAGGTTCCGAGAACCCGGTTACCGGTGACAGTCACGTCGCGAACTCGCCCGGAATCCACGTCGCGAAGAAACTGGGAATACGGAATTTCCCGCGAACCCGTTTGCGTCGGCGACGTCTGGAACATGCTGAACAACGCGATCAGCAAGAGGGCGATCACGGCCCACAAGGCGAAATTTCTGAAATTTGGGTTCATCGAACTCCCCGAACTCACACGGACATATCTGCTGCCCGCTATTATGTGCCCCTAACATAAGGACGACATCTGCCGTTGCCAAGGCGAACGGCGTTATCTGATGCGTTTTGGTGTAAAAAGTATTCCAAGGCAATTCACGAAAAAGAGGCCCGATTTAAACCGGGGGCTGTGGATATGCCGGGCGGCCGAATAAAATTGCGATTGCATTCGCCAACTCAAGGTCGAAACGCGGCAGGAAAAGATCAAACGGTGCAAGCCTTGGCGTAATCTCAACGCCGCCCTCAAGGGAGCTCGATCCGGCAACCGCTGCGGCGATTTGCGGCAGGCCCGCCATCGCCGATTTTGCCACCCCGGGCGGCACCGAAGGAAAAAGCCGGGCCGCTTCCGAAGCACCGCCGACACTGGCTGCGGCAACGCGGATCGGAAATGTGGGTCCGTTCCTCACAAAAAAACGATCGTCCCACAGCCCCTGTTCGGAAACCTCGAGACGAAGCTCCGGCAGGTTTCGCTGCTCACGGAAGATATAAAGCCCATCCCGTCTGCGATCGAGCAGAACGCGGCCGACTGTCATCCGACCGTTTTCACCGGCTTTGAGAAATTGCAGAACTCGCGCCATGCTATTTGCAGCTGGAAAATAGGCCCTCCCGCCAAGCGTGGCGATGAGCGCCGCCAGCCCGTATCGGAACTCGGGGGGATCGACCAGCTTGTTGTCCACCGGCAATCTGGCGACTGCGGCATGAAAGATTTGCGCGTGGTCGCGCAGGAAATCGGCGCTTTTTTCAGAAAGCGCCTGCCTTTTGACGGCGGCCTCCGCGTCAGGCTGCACCGGAGAATCGGGCAACGCCTGCCGCACGCGCACGCGCTCATATTTTGTATTTTCGTTGCTCGGATCATCGAACCAGCCACACGAGCGGGATGATACGTAGTCGCGGATTGCCTGCCTCTCGCATTTCAGGAACGGCCGCATGATCCAATAGCGCCCATCGTATAATACCGCGTCCGCCATGCCGGAGAGGCCGAGATTGTCAGCCCCCGCGCTGCGGGCGGCACGCATCGCCACGGTTTCCCGCTGGTCGCCGATCGTATGCCCAGTCACGACGAGATCGGCGCCGACCTCCTGGGCGATCTCGGCGATCAGGCGGTAGCGGGCAAGACGGGATGCTTCGGATATGCCGGCAGCCGGCTTGACGCCACCCCATCGGCACGTGGCATGAAAGATATTCAGTTCTGCACAAAGCGCGGCAACCTTGCGGGCCTCATCGGCGGATTCCGCTCTCAGCGCATGGTCGACAGTAATGGCGGAAAGCCGCAATCCGTCGCAACCCGCCTCCGTCATTACCTCATGTAATGCCAGCAACAGGCCGGTGGAATCACTGCCGCCGGAGATTGCGACGAGGATATGAGTGGGTTTACGGAAATTTTCGACGAAACACCTTGCCGCCGCAAGCGGCGCAACTGTGTTCTCGCTTAGAATGCGGGCATCAACCGGCATGGAAAGACCGCCACCATGGCAGGAAAAAGATCAGCAGCTCAGCCGCTTCTGTTCGCTCGCAACCTTGTTCAGTACGGTCTTCGACGCACTGGGATAACGCTTCGGCACCTCGCGCAGCGTGGCGCAGGCGGTTTCGGTATTGTCGAGAGCTGCAAGCGACATGCCGAGCTTCATCAGCATTTCCGGAGCTTTTGGCGATTTGCCATAGGCCTGATGACCATTGAGGAAGGTTTTTGCCGCCTCGTTGAACTTGCCCTGCGAATATTGCGCCTCGCCCAGCCAGAAGCTCGCATCCGCAGCCTTGGTTCCTTTGGGATAACCCTGCAGGTATTGCTGGAACCCCTGCTCCGCCAGCCTGTAATCGCCGGAAAGAACGTGGCCGTAAGCGGCCTGATAAATATCGCTCTCGCTGGTCAGCGCCGCCGTGTTGACCGGATCGGTCTTGCGCGGCGTATTGCCGGTGGTCACACCGGGAAGACTGCCGGAAGAATTGTTGGCGCCCTGATTGAGCGTCCCACCGATCGGCATTCCCTTGGAATCAAGCTCGATCGAGCCGAGCGTCGTCTCGCCCGGTGCGCCTGTCGGTGCATTGGATGGAGCAGACGGCGAAACGGAAGCGCCACCCTCGGGTGGCGTTTCGATGATCGTTGCAACGTCGTCGGTCGGCGGCGTGGCCGGACTTACCGGACTGGCCTCCGCCTTCTTTTTCGGCGCTGTAGGACTTGCGCCCTTGCCGCCGGCATTACCACTTTCCAGTTCCTGGAAGCGGAATTCATTGTCTTCCTGCGCCTTGCGGATCGTTTCCTGCATCTGCAAAAGCTGGAAGCTCATTTCTTCGATACGGCCGTTGAGCTGCCGGATCTGCTCTTCAAGCTGCTGAACCCGATAGGCTTCGTTGGCCTGAACCCGGATGACCGGGGGCTGCTGAGAGTTGATCGTGCCGAAGCTACCCCCCGCACCGAACAGCGGACCCGAAACGGCGATGCCGCTCAAGCCGGTGCAGGCTGCAAGCCCCAGCATTCCCGCCACGACAAGTTTCTTCATCTCATTCGTCCTGCCTTAACTGATTTGCACCGGAATGGCGCAAGCCGGATTTTTTCCATATCAACCAAAAAAGCAACTTAACTTCGGCCAAACTATGAAAAAAACGAAAGGCGGCCCGAAGACCGCCTTCCATTCAAGATCACAATAACGTCAGGCAATCACATGCCCGCGCCACCAAGAACTGTCACGGCGCGGCGGTTCTGCGACCAGCACGAGATGTCGTCGCAAACGGCGACCGGACGTTCCTTGCCGTAGGAAATCGTCTTCATGCGGTTTGCCGGAACGCCCTGGGAAGCCAGGAAGTCACGGGTCGAAGCCGCACGACGGGCGCCGAGCGCCAGGTTGTATTCACGCGTACCACGTTCGTCGGCATGGCCTTCGACCGTAATGGCGTAGTTCGGATAACGGGCAAGCCACTGGGCCTGGCGCTGCAGGGTCTGCTGCGCATCGGCGCGGATCGAGGTCGAGTCCGTATCGAAGAAGATGCGGTCGCCGACGTTGACCGTGAAGTCCTGCTGGGAGCCCGGCGTTGCGGAACCTGCGCCACCGAGACCGAGTTCACCGGCATTGTTCGGCATGTTCTTCTTCGCGCAGCCTGCAAGGGCAAGCGCGAGCGTCATGGCGATAACAGCCGGGTTACGGGCCAGTTTCTGCATCGGGCTGAGTGCCGAAATGTGTGTACGGCTCATCGCCGGTCTCTCCTTGGAATTTCAATAACGTTGCCAGACACTAACTGATCGCGGTTAATAGCCGGCAAACGCTTATGGTTAACAGAAAGGAAATGTCCCACTTTTTTGCTCCCTCACAACACTTTGCGGCAAGAAAGAGGCGCTTTCCCGTGTGGCATGCTTAAAAACATGGTGGCGCCGGACGAGCCGGCGCCACCATGGCAGTCAATATCAGTCCAGAAGCGGCGACCATGCCGGGTCCGAAGCAAAGGTTGGCGTCTTGATGAGCTGTTCATTGTAGCCCGTCAGGTCGATCGAATAGAGCTGCGGACCACCGGCGCCGGCATTCTGGCGGAAGAACATCAGCACGCGGCCATTCGGCGCCCAGGTGGGGCCTTCATTGTGGAAGCCGCTGGTCAGAATGCGTTCACCCGAACCGTCGGTCTTCATCACGCCGATCGAGAACTTGCCGCCCGACTGCTTGGTAAAGGCGATCAGATCGCCACGCGGCGACCATACCGGCGTGGAATAGGAACCGTCGCCGAAAGAAAGACGCTGCTGGCCGGAACCATCGGCATTCATCACGTAAATCTGCTGGCGGCCGCCACGGTCGCTTTCAAAGGCGACGCGCTGACCATCCGGCGAAAATGACGGCGCCGTATCGATCGCCGACGTGTTCGTCAGGCGGGTCGTGGTGCGCGAACGCAGATCCATGGTGTAAATATTGGCGTTGCCATCCTGCTGCAGGCTCATGATGACCTTTTGGCCATCCGGCGAGAAGCGTGGCGAGAACGTCATGCCGGGGAAGTTGCCGACGACTTCGCGCTGTCCGGTTTCCAGTTGCAGCAGGTAAACGCGCGGCTGCTGACCCTCGAAAGACATGTATGTCACTTCCTGACGGTTCGGCGAGAAACGCGGCGTCAGAACGATGTCGTTCGAATTGGTGAGGTTGCGGACGTTGAAACCATCCTGGTCCATGATCGACAGCTGGCGCTTGCGGGCCGTCTTCGGGCCGCTTTCGGAGACGAAAACGACGCGGGTGTCGAAATAACCCTTTTCGCCGGTAATGCTCTCATAGATCGCATCCGCGATGATATGGGCGACGCGCCGCCAGTTTTCAGGCTGGGTGAAGAATTGCTGGCCAGCCATCTGCTTGTTTGCAAACGTGTCCCACAGACGGAATTCCGCGCGCAGGCGGCCATCGCTTTCACGCGTCACGCGGCCGGTCACAAGCGCCTGTGCATTGATGACCTTCCAGTCCTCGAAACGCGGCTGCTGATCCGGATTGGTGATCTTTTCGATGAAGGCGCTTTTATTGACCGGCGCGAACAGGCCGGAACGCTGCAGATCGGCCGCGATGACGGCCGAAACCTGCGCGCCAATGCCATCGCCCGAGATGAAATCGGTGATGGCGATGGGCAGCGGCTGTACATTGCCCTTGTTGATGTTGAGCTCCACAACAGCATTCGCTGGAGTAACGGCAACGAGTGAAAACAACATGCCTGTTGCAACCATTAGGGCGCGGAGGACAGAACACTTGATCATTTAGACAAGCCTTTCAGCTTCTTACGAAAATTGGACAGAGATCCCAGAGACATTGCTTAAATTCCCGAATCTCTTTGCTCATAATGCGAATTGCGACGGGTCAAAGTTTGCGGAGAACGTGTTCCACCCGCCCTCGCCATCGTATTTTTCGGCAGGGGGCAGGCTTTGAAACGGCGAAGACCTCATAATCGCCCGTCGCGCACTTGCCTCCACCGCACGCCTTGTCCCGTCGGGTCCGCCCGTCGCCGTTATCTCCGGGTCACCGACAATATTGCCCGACCGATCAAGCGAGAACCTGATCTTCACCCGAACATCCGCAACACCGGTCAAACCGGACACCATTGACCAATTATTCTGAATTTGGCCTTCGATGCCGGCTTTTTCACTCGCCGACAAACCTGATCCGATCGTCTTCTTGCCGCCGAGCGAAGCCGTCTGCGTCGCCCGCTTCGAGCCGCCGCCAGACGGAGCCTGTTTGTTCAGTAGCGCAGAAATCTCATCAGCATTAAATTCACTTGCCTGCGACGCGGCGGATTTCGCCGTCTCCTGCTTCTTCTCGCCCGGCTTCTTGTCGGAAGGCTTGTCCGTGGATTTTGCCTGATCAGGCTTCTTCTCTGCCGGTTTTTCAGCTGGCTTCTGATCCACAGGCTTGTTTTCTGCCTGCTTGGGCTCTTCCGGCTTCGGCGGTTCGGGACGGGCATTTGGGCGCGGTACATTTTGCGGTACGGCAATCTCAGCCGGTTCTTGCTGCGCGGGCGGCGGTTCTTCCGCCTTGGTTTCCTGCGGTGGCGGCTCGTTCTTCGGCTGCGGCGGGATTTCTGGCTTGGTCTGCGGCAAGGCGGCCATTTCCTGCGGCTTCGGAGCCGAGGTCTCTTCCTTGACGATTTCCTTTACTTCGTTTGCCTTAGTGTCGACCGTGGGAAGCGGCTTTTCCTGCTTTGGCGGAGCAGCCGCGCTGAGATTGTCGTTAGGCTTGACAGTCGGCGTCGGCGGCGCATCAAGATCGGTCGTGTTGTTTCCAATGTTTTGCGAATTTTCGACGATATCCGGGCGCGTGGTCGGAACAGGGGCCGACTTCTCCGCTTTCGGAGCGTTCTTGTCGCCCTGCTGGATCTGGGTCAATTCCTCGATAGGCACCAGTTCCACCGGCAAGGCCTCGGCCTGCGACACGTCTAGCGGTTCCGGCGAGCCCAGGGAAACCAAGGCGAAAGCCAGAAGCGACGCATGCACAATCGCGGATGTGGTGATGCTGCCCTTCATCGTTTTACGTCAATTGTCCTGTTTCTGCTGGGTCACAAGGCCGATATTCTTGAAGCCCGCCGCCTGGATACGCGCCATCACATCGGCGACGACGCCATATGCGGCAACGGAATCCGCCCGTACGAAGATACGTTCGTTATAACCTGTCGTGGCGATCGCCTGCAGCTTGTCGGCCACCTCGGCCGCCTGGATTTCGGTTTCCTGCAAATGGATCTGGCCATTGGCATTGACCGAAATCGTGATCGGCTGCGTGTCCGAATTCAGCGCATTGGCGGATGTCTGCGGCAGATCGATCGGCACGCCGACCGTCATCATCGGTGCCGCCACCATGAAGATGATGAGCAGCACGAGCATGACGTCGACGAGCGGCGTCACGTTGATCTCGCTGATCGCGCCGCCTTTGCGCCGTCCGCCGCGCCCACCCCGGCGTCCACCGGAACCGCCGCCGCTGCCACCTGCTGACATACCCATATTATTTACTCCATTTTGCCTTGCGGCAAATTATTGCACAGCATGCAAGTTGCGCGGCCGCTTACTGGGCGGCCTGCCGTGTCTGAAGTTTTTCATCGATCTGACGCGACAGGATCGCGGAGAACTCGTCGGCGAAACCTTCCATACGGGCGGAAAGCTTGTGCGCGTCGGCCGTGAACTTGTTATAGGCGATAACCGCCGGAATAGCCGCGACAAGGCCGATGGCCGTTGCCAGAAGCGCTTCAGCGATACCGGGCGCCACAACCGCAAGGTTGGTGGACTTCGAACCGGCAATCGCCTGGAACGAGGTCATGATACCAACGACCGTACCGAAGAGGCCGATAAAGGGACCTGCCGAACCGATGGTAGCCAGCGAACCGAGGCGGGCCTCATATTGTTCGCCTTCACGGGCAATCGTTACGTCCATTGCCCGGTCAATGCGCATCTGCAGACCGATGGGCGAACGCGCACCGCGTTCGAATGATTTTTTCCATTCCCGCATGGCGGAAACGAAAATTGCCGCAAGACCGCCATTCTGGCGTTCCGCCAGAGTGCGATAAAGCTCTTCAAGCGACTGGCCTGACCAGAACACCTGTTCGAACTGGTCGAACTGGCGCTTTGCCTTGCCGAAGCTCACATATTTGTCAAAGACGATCGCCCACGTCCAGACCGAGGCGGCGATAAGTCCGATCATCACGAGCTTCACGATGAGGCCCGCCTGCATAAACAGTGCCCAGAGACTTACATCGTGCGTCGCCGCTGCCAAACCTGCCTGTTCCATAAATATCCAATCCCCGAATCCAAACGCCCGGTACGGGACCGGGCGATTCAAACGCGTGTTAACGCTCGAAGTCATGCGGCCTCAGCCGTTAACCCCTTTGCCATACCCCGATACTTGCCAGTAAGCCTTACTTGCCAATAAATTTGGTGAAAGGAAGGCGTGCGCCGCACAAATGCCAGTTGCTAAAGTAAGACACCATTATGGTTAAAGGAGTGTTACAGCCGGGCCACGCCGGATGGATTTACTCGACGGGGCCGTCAATTACTTCAGGAATTTTTCCGCCACCGTCTCCGGAAGACGCCTTGGCCGGCCATTGGCATTGATGACGGCGATGATGACCTTGGCGGCAACAAGCAGTGTTTCGCCGCGCCGGATTTCCTGATTGAGCACCATTTTTGCGCCACCGGCCTTTTCGGTCACCGTGGTGATTATCAGCACATCATCCATCCGCGCCGGGGTCTTGAAATCAATCTCCATGCGATGAACGACGAAAACAAGGCCTTCCTCGTCAGCGGTCAAAAGCGCGCTCTGCTCGCAGCCGAGGCAACGCAGGTAATCAGTGCGGCCGCGCTCGAGAAAATGCAGGTAGCGCGCGTGATAAACGAGACCGGAAAAATCCGTGTCCTCATAATAGACGCGTTGCGTCAGGCGGTGCCCATGTTCGATGAGTTCGCCTGAAAGCGAAACCATAAGCTCGCTCATACTGTCTCCCTGGAAAGTTCGGCCGCATCGAAGCAACCTTCGCGGACGATAGGATGCTCGTGGCGCTGGGGCAGGTTCTCGATGCGGTCTGCAATAAAACGAGGCCTGAGATCGTGATCCAGCAGGGTGGAAGATTGCGCAGGCAACCAGCGGAACTCTACCTCGACGCCATCCAGCACCCGGTGCACGATATCGCTACCATGGAAAGGAAAGGCCTGGCGAAGCGAAACCAGATAATAAAATGCCAGCTCATGCGCCGCATAATCGCCATAGGCGAAAAAATTCTCGGCCGACCAGAGGAGGCGCTCAACGGTACAATCCCGATCAAGCTCCTCGCCGATCTCGCGGATGATGGTTTCCTGCGAGCTTTCGCCTATTTCCGCCCGTCCGCCCGGCAAGGCCCAATAACTGCCCTTGGTGCCGCGCTGGACGAGAATATGGTCGTTCTGAAAAATAAGCGCCGCGACGCGCATGCTGAAAAGCTGCGGTTTCCGGTCCAGCCGGATCATGTGGCGTTCGGGGGCAGAAGTCATTTATCGTCCAGATCGCCGTCATGCCAGACGAGATGTCTCGTCGTCTTAGGCAGGTGTTCTATTTCGTCGGCGATGAAATAGGGCGGAATATCAAGCTCCGTCAATGCCTGCCGGGTTGCCGCGACCCAGCGGAATTCGAGTTCGTTATCGCCGTCCTGAACGCGATGGATGATCGCGGTGGGATGGAAAGCCAGCGTCTCCGGCAAGTCCATCAGGTAATAGAAACCGAGTTCGTGCCAGTCCTTGCCCTCGTAGTGGAAAAAATTCTCAACCGCCCATAAAAGCCGCCCCACCTTGGCCTCGACGCCAAGCTCCTCCACCATTTCGCGCGCCAGCGTTTCCTCGGAGCGCTCGCCCATTTCGGCGCGGCCACCCGGAAAGGTCCAGAATTTTTCATGCGATGCCCGGTGCACCAGCACGTGTCCATCACGAAACGCCAGCCCTGCGACACGCATCTGGAAAATGCGTTTCGGCTTGAACTTCATGCGGATGCGGGTGTCCTGCGTCTTGTTATCGTGCGTCATTGTCCGGACCTGCGGGCTGGAAACATCAAATCGGTTTCCCTCCACCCTAACGCATCCATCTCTTCTTTTCTCACCTTTGCGTCATCGCCCACAATGAATTCATCCAGTTGCGGCGGCTTGATCGTGGTGCCGGACAACATGGCATGCGCCTGCCCCCGATGATGCGTCTGGTGCTGAAAGAGATGCGACAGGATATCGTCGCAGCGATCCTGCTGGATGCGCGTGCCGCGATGGATATTGACGGTTGCGGCAAGACCGTCTTCATCGAGCCCGTCGACAAAGGCGATCAGCACCTCGTCCAGTTCCATCTGGGCGCTCCGCAGCGCCAGCATCGTGGCGAAGGGCTCCTCTGTGGCAAAGGCCGCCAGACCGAGCGTCCCGCCCTGGAGGGCATCGATATAGAATCGGTCGACGGTGTAGATGTGGTTCAGCGTGGCGCGGAGCGTTGGAAAGAAGCTGACACGACGAGCGATAAACTCCTCCTGCGAAAGCTGAAGACAGGCTTGATGCAGCCGGAAATTGGCTAGGCGGTTGTTGCGCGAGAGTTTGCGGAATATCCGCAGCGGATCGTAAGGCATATGGATTCCTCCATTGACGCCGAATATCGGCGTTTTCAATCGACGCGTTCAAGCTCCGATCTGCTTTTTTAGAACTTTTGCGCCGTCTTTCTGGTCGATCGTCGAGCGGCTCAGAAAAGCTCAGACGGATGATCCAAGATCAACGACCACGATTTCCGGTGGAACGCCAAAGCGGACGGGCGCGATGGAGCAACCAAGGCCGCCCGAGATAATCAGGTTGCGACCGTCCTCGACCACATGTCCGTAAGCATAGCGATTGCCGTAGCGCGACGGTACCACGGGCGAACGTCCCAAAAACCGTATTTGTCCGCCATGGGTATGCCCGGACAATGTTAACGCCACACGGGACGGCACTTTGGGAAAAACATCCGGTTCATGCGCCATAAGGATAACCGGTGCTTCATCCGTCACCTGCATGAGCGTACCGTCGAGATCGTCGAGTCCGCGCATGGTTTGGCGATCCCATTTTTTGCCCGGCAACAATGCAAGCTGGTCCTCCAGCCCTGCGATCCAGAAGCCTTGGCCATTCTTTTCCAGCCGCAAGACACGATTGCCGTAGACGGCAATGCCAACATCGGCAAGCGCCTTGTGACCGAACGTTTCACCGCCACCGGCTTTCTGCGCCGACCGGTCTTCCCACCAGTCATGATTACCCATGATCGCATGAACACCGAGGGGTGCCTTCAATACCGCAAGAGCCTTCGACCAATCTCTCGAATGGACATAGCTCGTCACGAGATTCATACCAGCGGTATAGTCACCAAGCAGCAATACTACGTCGCCGCCGAGACTGTTGGCATGATTGCAAATGGCAGTAATCCGGGCAGCAGACATCCAAGGCTCGCAGGCGTGAATATCAGCAAGCACCACCAGCCGTAGTTTGAGACCCGGCGGCCAGCCGGGCGGCGTCAACGCATAACGGGTAACGTTAAGCCGAAGGAGCGGTTCGAAGCCGAAAGCATAGGAACCGAGCGCCATGGCACCCGCAAAGCCACCCCCAAGAACCCTCAGAAAGGCGCGGCGGGAAATCAATCAATCCTCCTCCAGCGTCAGCCGGAACTGCGCCGCCTCAAGATCCTTAGGCGGCTGCATTCCCAGATGTTTCCAGGCCGTCCCGGTCAGAATACGCCCGCGCGGTGTGCGCTGGATAAAGCCCTGCTGGATCATATAGGGTTCGATGATGTCCTCGATGGCATCGCGCGGCTCCGACAGGCCAGCAGCGATGGTTTCGATGCCGACAGGGCCGCCGCCGAAATTGACGGCGATCATGGTGAGATAGCGCATATCCAGCTGGTCGAGACCCATTTTATCGACCAGAAGCCGTGTCAAAGCCTCGTCGGCGATCTCGCGGGTAACGGCTTCCGCCCGCGCCACCTCGGCGAAATCACGCACGCGGCGCAATAGCCGCCCGGCGATACGCGGCGTGCCACGTGCACGCCTTGCCACCTCGCGCGCGCCTTCATCGGTCATATTGAGGCCCATAAGCCGTGCGCCGCGCCGAACGATCAGTTCCAGTTCGTCGACCGTGTAGAAAGCCAGCCGGACAGGAATGCCAAAACGGTCGCGCAGCGGCGTCGTCAGCAGGCCGAGACGGGTCGTTGCGGCAACAAGGGTGAATTTGGAAAGATCGATCTTCACCGAGCGCGCCGCCGGTCCCTCGCCGATGATGAGATCGAGCTGGAAATCCTCCATCGCCGGATAGAGAATTTCCTCCACAGCGGGGTTTAGACGGTGGATTTCATCGATGAACAGAACATCGCGCTCCTCGAGATTGGTGAGAAGCGCGGCAAGATCGCCTGCCTTGGCAATGACCGGCCCTGATGTGGACTTGAAGTTGACGCCAAGCTCCTTGGCCATGATTTGCGCCAGCGTCGTCTTGCCGAGGCCGGGCGGGCCGACGAACAGTACGTGATCAAGCGCCTCGCCCCGGTTCTTGGCGGCTTCAATAAATACCTTGAGATTGGCGCGGGCTTCTGCCTGGCCGGTAAAATCGTCCAGCGACTGCGGACGCAGCGTGGTGTCGATATCCTCGCCGCGCTTTTCCGGGGTAATCAGTCTCTCCGCATCGCTCATTCAGGGCATTCCATTGTTATAGCCGAATTCATCAGGTAACTGCCGCCGCTATATCATGAGTATCGCAACAACGCGCTTCACGAAATTCAGGATATGTATGGGCTACACGCCCGCTTA
Source organism: Agrobacterium tumefaciens (assembly GCF_005221385.1). Taxonomy (NCBI): domain Bacteria; kingdom Pseudomonadati; phylum Pseudomonadota; class Alphaproteobacteria; order Hyphomicrobiales; family Rhizobiaceae; genus Agrobacterium; species Agrobacterium tumefaciens. The sequence continues at coordinate 772,180 of NZ_CP039904.1, forward strand.
CCAGCCATTCTTACCGCGAAAGCTCTTTCAGCCCGAGCCGGATCAGCTTGGCGCTGTCCCCGCCCTCGCCGCCATTCTTCAGCGCGGCGGCAACGGCATTGGCGGCCTGATCACGCGAATAGCCGAGATTGGTGAGCGCGGAGACTGCGTCGGCAACCGGCGCGGAAGCAACGCCTTCCCCAAGCTCCTGCTTGAGCCCGATGGACGCCGAAGCATCCCCGGCGAAAGCGGGCGCCTTGTTGCGAAGTTCCGTCACGAGGCGAACCGCCACTTTCGGCCCCACGCCGGGCGCACGCGAAATCATTACCTTGTCCTGAAGCGCGATGGCATTGGCAAGCTCGGAGGGCGACAGCGTGGAAAGGACGGCCAAAGCCACTTTCGAACCAACCCCCTGCACGCTCTGCAACAGGTTGAACCATTCCCGCTCCAGCGCCGAGAGAAAGCCGAAGAGCTTCAGCTGGTCCTCACGCACGTAGGTTTCGATGAACAGCACCACCGCCTCCCCGACGGAGCCGATTTTCGACAGTGTGCGCGCCGAACAATAGGCGACGTAACAGACGCCGTGCACATCCACCAGCACGTAATCCGCGCCGATTTCCTCGATGCTGCCCTTCAGTTTTCCGATCATGATGCCGCCCGCTCAATGAGACCTTATATTCAACCGGCCGCCAGGAGCCGCCGCATCCTGTCACCGCCGCGATTATGGGCGTGGCAGATGGCGATGGCGAGCGCGTCCGCTGCATCGTTACCCTTGAATTCGGCCTTCGGCATCAGGATTTTCAGCATCATGTGAATTTGCTGCTTTTCGCCGTGCCCGACGCCGATGACCGCCTTCTTCACAGCGTTCGGCGCATATTCGAAGACCGGCAATCCCGCCCGTGCCGGAACCAGCATCGCAATGCCGCGCGCCTGGCCGAGTTTCAGCGTGGCAACCGCATCCTTGTTCACGAAAGTCTGCTCCACCGCCGCTTCATCGGGCTGGTGGCTGTGCACGATGTCCGCCAGCCCGTCATGCAACTGGCAGAGCCGGGAGGCGAGGTCCATATCACCATCCGACGTTACCGTGCCGGAAGCGACAAACCGCAGGCTGTTGCCAAGGGTGTCGATGACACCCCAGCCGGTGCGCCGCAGTCCGGGGTCGATGCCGATGATTCGAATCGTCTTTTGCATGAGTTACCTTATCTTTCCGGCTGCGATCCTGCCAGCGATAAGTGAACAAAACGACAACATTGCTCAAATTTGCAATGCAGCATTTACCTCTGCTTAAACCGCGTACCGCATTGTTCCCCCACAAAACCAACAAAAGGGGAGCTGCGGACATGATGATCCGCAGCACAATATTTTCGCCATATCAGCCGTCCGATGGCGCCATCCATGCGTGGCGCGGGAACTGATCCGGCATTGGGGGCTGCTTCGGCCATGCTGAATCGTTTTCATTCCATATCCACCAAAGTGCTGGTGATTTTCCTGGCGCTGATGGCAATCTCCACCGGGGCTCTGACCCTTCTCGGTTATCAAAGCAGCAGTGGCGTTCTCGAAGAACAGGCGTCGAAATCTATGGAGAGCATTCTCGTCTTCCGTGGCGACATGCTTCAAGAACGCCTTGAACAGCTGAAGACGCAGGCGGACTCCATCGCCAAGATCGAAGCACTGCAAATGGCTGTTGTTTCCATGCGCAGCGGCTGGGCAACCGTACAAAAGAATTCCGGTGACGCGAAGGCGGAACTGCAGCGTGTCTTCGTCAAGGAAAATCCCTTCGGTGAAAAGGAAAAGCTGATCAAGCCGGAAAGCCCAAGCGGCTTTTATTATTCGACCCATGAAAAGACCCAGACGGATATCGGCGGATATTTGCAGGGAACGCCGTTCAGCGACGTCCTTTTCATCGATCCGGCCGGCACGGTTTATTACTCTTACCTGAAGGGAACGGCCTTTGCGGAAACCGTGACCGGCGGCGTCTGGGCGGAAAGCGGTCTCGGCGCAGCATTTGCACGCGGTGGCGCGAATGCCGAAAAAGCCGTCAACGACATGGCGCAAACCAGTTTCTCCGGCCTGCGCATAGACACGGCAACAAAAGAGGCCGGTATTTATTTCGGCGTTCCGGTCGTCAAATTCGGTGCCTTCAAGGGCATCGTCCTCTTCCGCGTCAAGGAGGACGTGTTCAGCCAGATACTCGCAAAGGGCATCGCGGCCGGCAGTTCCGAACAATCGGCAATCATTTCGGCGGATGGCAAGGTTCTGGGCGAGCAGGGCGAAAAGCTCATCGGCCTCGACCCGGCAATCTACGGTTTCCATGGACAGGCGCTGAACGCCGCCGGCATGACGATTGCCAAGATCGACCGCCCGGATGGCGAGGCCAATGCCTATGCCCGCCCCTTCTCCTTTGCAGGTGAAAAATATCTCGCCGTCGAAAGCATGTTGCGCAGCGAGCTAAACGCGGGTTCCATCTCGATTGCCGGCACACTTGCCGTAATCGGCCTTTGCGTTCTGGCCGCCATGTGTGCGGCGACGGCCTTTTTCGCACGGCGCCTGTTCGCCCCGCTGGAAAAGCTCGCCGGGCTGACCGGCGAAGTGGCGGCAGGGCGTCTTGATGCGGAGATCGGCAATCAGGACCGGAAGGACGAGATCGGCCGCATGGCGCGTGCGCTCGGCAGTTTCCGTGAAAAACTTATTCTGCAGCGGGAGATGGAAGAGACCGCATCACGCACCCGGGAGGAAGCCGAAACAGCCCGCCGCGCACATCTTGCGCAACGGGAGGCCGAGGCCGGAACCCTGCAAATGGTCGTGCAGTCTCTGGACGAAGGTCTGGACCGGCTGGCGAACGGCAATCTTGCCTATCGTATCGACACCGCATTCCCCGACGATCTCGAAAGCCTGCGCCACAACTTCAATACGGCGCTTGCCCGGCTGAGCGAAACCATGCAGGCCATCGGCGGCAATTCCACAGCCGTTCGTGGCGGTTCCGAAGAAATGCGGGTGGGTGCCGACCAGCTGGCAGAGCGCACCGAGCGGCAGGCGGCCTCCATTACCGAGACGGCAAGCGCCATCAAGGCCATCACCGTGGCCGTCCGCGACCAGATCGAACGTGCCGAACAGGCGACGCGGATCGCCCATGACGCGAGCACGGAGGCGACGGCATCCAGCCGCGTGATGGAGCAGACCATCGCCGCCATGGAGGCGATCCAGACCTCATCGCGCCAGATCAACCAGATCATTGGCGTCATCGATGAAATCGCTTTCCAGACGAACCTTCTCGCATTGAATGCGGGTGTGGAAGCCGCCCGCGCGGGCGACGCCGGCAGGGGGTTTGCGGTTGTGGCACAGGAAGTGCGTGAACTGGCGCAGCGTTCGGCCGCCGCTGCCAAGGAAATCTCCAGCCTGCTGAAACGCTCCACCGACGAGGTTTCCGCAGGTGTTGTCTTAGTCGAAAAGGCAGGCGCTTCGCTCACCGGCATCGGCAAGCATGTACAGACCATCAGCTCCCGCATCGAGGAGATCATGGAATCGACCCGCGAGGAAGCGCAAACGCTTGCGGAAATCAATGGCACCGTCACCAGCCTCGACACCATGACGCAGCAAAATGCCGCCATGGTGGAGGAAACGACAGCCGCCATTCATAACCTCGCCTCCGAAGCGGGAGAGATGGACGGCAGGCTCGGACAATTCGTGCTGGCCACTGACGGGCAAGCAGCAGGACAGGGCAAAACCCGTCAACTCCGGCGGGCCGGCTGAGTTAAGGGGGCCTCTTCGGAGGCCCCAATTTTTTTGAACCATCCATCAATTCTATGCGACTTCTATGGTAAATCGGGACACGCGCCTTACATCCGCAGCAAAGATTTGAATTTACGCAGGAGCGTCGGATGATCCCCTTTTCCATTCTCGACCTTTCGCCCATCGGCGAAGGCGAGAGCGTCAGCACGGCGCTTGAAAATTCCCGCCGCATGGCAATCAAGGCCGAAGACCACGGCTATAACCGCATCTGGCTGGCGGAACACCACGGCATGCCGGGCATTGCCAGTGCTGCGACATCGCTCGTCATCGCCCATGTGGGGGCGGCCACGAAACATATCCGTGTCGGCTCCGGCGGCATTATGCTGCCCAACCATTCCCCTCTCGTCATCGCCGAGCAGTTCGGCACGCTAGCGGCGCTCCTGCCCGGCCGCGTCGATCTCGGTCTTGGCCGCGCGCCCGGAACCGATATGCGCACGGCACGGGCACTGCGCCGCAACCTCGATGCCGGTGCGGAAAACTTCCCGCAGGATATCATCGAACTGCAGCGTTACCTCGGCCCGCCACAGCAAGACCAGGCGATCCTCGCCGTGCCGGGCATGAATTCCAACGTGCCGCTCTGGCTGCTCGGCTCCAGCACATACAGCGCGCATCTCGCCGCGGCACTTGGCCTGCCCTATTCCTTCGCGTCACATTTTGCCCCTGACATGCTGATGGAGGCGATCCATATCTATCGCGAGCGCTTCCAGCCCTCCGAAGTGCTGGACAAGCCCTATGTGATGGTGGGTGTGATGGGTGTCGGCGCGGATACGGATGAGGAGGCGCAACATCTCTTCACCTCGTCCCAGCAGCAATTCGTCAATCTGCGCCGCAATGTCCGCACCCCGTTCCCGAAGCCGGTGCACAGCATGGACGGTTACTGGAACGAGATGGAGCGTTTCTCGGTGGAGCATACATTGCGTTTCGCCGCCGTCGGCTCGCCCGAAACGATCGAGCGTCATCTCGGTGGTTTCCTTGCCGAAACGCAGGCAGACGAACTGATCGTATCGATGCCGATCCATGACATCGAAAAACGGCTGCGTTCCGTGGAAATTTTCGCCGATGTGCGGAGTTCCATCAGGAAGGCGGCCTGAATAAAAAAGCCCCGGAGCGAGAGAGCTACCGGGGCTTTTTATTAAATCTGAAGCGTCAGGCGGAGAGCTTGGCGAGAATTTCTTCGGAAACCTCGAAGTTGGAATAGACGCTCTGCACGTCGTCATCGTCTTCGAGATTGTCGATGAGCTTCATCAGCGACTGCGCCTTTTCTTCATCCACCGGCACCGTGTTCTGCGGCTTCCAGATGGCCTTGACGCTTTCGGCTTCGCCAAGCACGCCTTCCAGCGCCTTGGAAACCTCGTTCATCGCTTCGAAACCGCAGATGATGGTGTGGCCGTCTTCGGAGGATTCGACATCGTCGGCGCCCGCTTCGATGGCCGCTTCCATGACCTTGTCGGCATCGCCGACTTCGACCTTATAGGTGATTTCGCCAACGCGGTCGAAGGAGAAGGAAACGGAGCCCGTTTCACCCAGCGCGCCACCGGCCTTGGTGAAGATGGAGCGCACGTTGGAGGCGGTGCGGTTGCGGTTGTCGGTCAGGGCCTCGACGACGACGGCAACGCCACCCGGGCCGTAACCCTCGTAACGGACTTCGTCGTAGTTTTCGCTGTCTGCACCGGAAGCTTTCTTGATCGCGCGCTCGATATTGTCCTTCGGCATGGACTGGGCCTTGGCGTTCTGGATTGCCAGACGCAGGCGCGCGTTCATGTTCGGGTCGGGCATGCCCGCCTTTGCCGCAACGGTGATTTCACGCGCAAGCTTGGAAAACATTTTGGACCGTACGGAGTCCTGCTTGCCCTTGCGGTGCATGATGTTCTTGAACTGTGAATGACCAGCCATGGAAAACCTGATTGTCTTAATTTGGAGATTGCGGGCCTTATAAGTGCGATACGCCCGCCGTTCAACCCCGCAAGCGCTTTCTCTTCCGTCAACAATAGAAGGAACTGATTTATCCGCTTCTCGTTTTGATCATGAACGCGGCACATGAGGGCATGGATTTCTCGCCGTCGCAGCAAAACAGACCGGAAGGAGAAAACACATGATCAGCCTGACTGAAGCAAGAGAAGCCCCGGCCCGCCAGCTTTGGGACGAGATCAATTCCGTCCATGCCGGCATGCTCGGTCTGGAAGGACTGCACAACCACATGCAGCCCATGGCGCCTCATGCTGACCCGAAGACCAACACCATCTGGTTTTTCTCCAAAAAAGACACCGATCTCGTAAAATCGCTGAAGTCAGGTTCGCGTGCGCACTTCTGCCTCGTCGGCAAGGACCATGATTACCACGCCTGCCTTTCCGGCATTCTGGAAGCGCGTGACGACCGGGCGAAGATCGACGAATACTGGAATTCCGTCACTGCCGCCTGGTTCGAACATGGTAAGACCGATCCGCAGCTGACGATGCTTGCGCTTCACGTCGATGATGCCGACATCTGGGCGTCAACCGACAGCACGCTGAAATTCGGCTGGGAAATCGCCAAGGCCAACATGTCGGATGACAAGACACCTGACGTCGGCGTCCGCCAGCACCTCACCTTCGCCTGACACCTTTGCCTGGTTCTAGCTCCTGATTTTCCGGGCTCCCCCGGCCTTCCTCGCCCACCGCCTGCTACATGCCTTTCGGCACCAGTATCTGCGGTTGGCGGGGAAGGTTTCTCATTGAAACGCGGATCACCGGATCGGCGGCATAGGCAATCTGGAAACTTTCACCAAACATTGTCAGAAACTGCTCGAGCGGCGGCCCGGTGCGGTGCATCGGCAGGATCAGCGCGGAGCGCAGGCGTTTCACCACTCGGCTCATGCTGTCGGCCCCCATGGTCAGGCCGCCATCCACCGGAACCATCAGCACATCCAGGCGGCCTATTTCGGCATAATGCGTATCCGTCAATTCGTGATGCAGGTGGCCGAGATGGCCTATGCATAGTCCTGCAACTTCGAAAATGAAGATTGAATTGCCGTTTTCCTGGAAGGATTCATAGTCGCCCCAGCGGTTGCGGATATCGGTCGCGACATTGCGGATATAGACATCGCCCACCAGAACCTTGTGCTCGGCCTTTTCGCCCGGCGTATCGCTCCAGCCATGCAGCACGTGTTGAATGGCTGGATCCGGATTGAGGGTGAAATGGGTCGAATGCGCCCTGTTCATCGTCACCACCGTCGGGGTGACGGGCGGGCGATAGACGCCATTATAGTCGGTGGCAATCGTCACCCCGCCGGGGCTTTCGATCAGATAGGTGGAATGGCCGATAAAGCTGATCTTCACTTCTTCCCGGGAAGCGGCCTGGGCAAGCTGAACGCCGGGTGGATTGAAACTGGCGAACATCACACCGGGAATATTGCGGGCAATCGCCTGGCACTGGCTGACGGGCGGGCGACTTTCCGTCTGGGCGAAGGCCGCTCCCGCACAGGTGAGCAGTCCCGTTATTGCAAGCATTAGCACACGCAGCATCATGCCACTCCCCTGAACTTGCGAAGGGCAGAGGATGAGACAGGTTTTGCAAGGCGTCCAGTTGCAAGAGCTGTGGGAATGCTCACAATCTCGTCATTGTGAGCATTCACGCTGAAGGAAGGTCAGGCCCAGAAAGACGGAAGGGTTTCGGAGAGCCGCGGTCCGATGCGCAGTGGCGCAATCTTTTCAGCCAGTCCGGTGCGGTCGGAAATTTCGACACCGACGCCGCAGATCGTTGCAGGCCCGCTTGCCGCCTCGAAGCGCCCCTTCGGCATCTTGGAGATGAAACGGTTGATCGGCTCTTCCTTCTCCATACCGAGCGAGCTGTCATAATCACCGCACATGCCGGCATCCGACATATAGGCGGTGCCGCCATTGAGGATTTGCGCATCCGCCGTTGGAACATGCGTATGGGTGCCGACAACGAAGCTCGCACGGCCGTCTACGAAATGGCCGAAACACTGTTTTTCGCTGGTTGCCTCGGCATGAAAATCGAAAATGATGGCGTCGGCCTGCTCTTTCAGCGGGCAGGCGGCAAGAATAGTCTCGGCCGACTTGAAGGGATCGTCCAGTTCCGGATGCATGAAGACGCGGCCCATAATGTTGGCGACGAGGATGCGCGCGCCGTTGCGGGCATAAAAAATGCCCGAGCCCTTGCCCGGCGTACCCTCAGGATAATTGGCGGGACGCAGGAACTGGTCGTGGCGCTCGCAGAAGGAAACCGCCTCCTTCTGGTCCCAGACATGGTTGCCCGTCGTCACCACATCGGCGCCGGCATTGATGGTCTCGAGGTAGATATCCTCGGTGATGCCGAAACCGCCGGCGGCATTTTCACCGTTGACGATGACGAAATCGAGCTTCAGATCGGAAATCAGTCCCGGCAACCTGTCCCAGACCGCCGTGCGTCCGGTCTTGCCCACCATGTCTCCGAGAAAAAGAAGTCTCATTCACCGCCCCGTTTTGCGTATGTTCTTTGGATTGCGTCCCTCTAGCGGGTAATCCGTGTTTTAAAAAGTGCTAAAGCGCCTTTTGCCCTTGATCGGGCATTGACCGCCGTGCGGAAAACCAGCGCAGGCCGCTCTCCGTCAGAATTGCATCAAGCGGCACGTCATGCGGCTCCGCCGGCACCAACGGTACTTCCTGACAATCAAAGGCGACACCGATGAGAACCGGGCTCCGACCCTTGCCATGCAATCGCGCAATGGCGCGGTCATAGTGGCCCGCGCCATAACCTATACGCTGACCATGCGCGTCAAAGACAGACAGCGGCACGAGCAGAATATCCGGATCGAGAACATCCGCATCCGCCCCCGGCCCGGTCGTGCCGAAGCCGGTCTTCACCAATGTGGTGTCCGCGTCGAAGGCGCGAAAAACGATGGTTTCGCGGTCCAGCACAACGGGAAGCACAAGACGCCCGCCCTTTGTCCGCAGCGCCTCCATCAGCGGCCGGATATCGGCCTCGGAACGGATCGGCATGAAACCGGAAATGATCGCGCCCGGCGCAAAGGGGATGGCGGATGCACCATGGGCGGTCAGCGCCTGGCTCTTTTCCTGCCGCTCGGCCTGCGTCAGCGCATCACGCGCGGCAAGCCTTTCGCCGCGCAGTCTCGGTTTTTCGGCAATGTCGCCAGACATCAGGCGGCCCGGCTCACGAGCACCTTGTCGATACGATGGCCGTCAAGGTCGATGACTTCGAAACGCCAGCCGTTGCGGGTGATGTGCTCGCCCAGTTCCGGCAAACGACGGAACTCATCCAGCACCAGACCGGCAACGGTCTCGAACTCGGCATCCTCGTCGATCTGGAATCCCATGCGGTAAGCGAACTCATCGGCCGGCATCCAGCCGGCGACGAGGAATGAACCGTCCTCGCGCTCGACCATTGCCGGCTCCTCGTCATTATCTTCCTGGAACGCGCCGGTGATGGCCTCCAGAACGTCGCCGGAGCTGACGATACCTTCGAAATGGCCGTATTCGTCATAGACCAGCACCATATGCACCGTTGAACGGCGCAACGACTGGATGACGTCCACGGCGCTGGTCAGATCCGAGACGACAGGAACTTCGCGCAGAAGCTCGCGCACATCCAGCTCCTTGCCGGAGGCAAGCGCATCAAAGGCGTCCTTGGCGAAAAGCACGCCGAGAATTTCATCGGAAGCGCCGTTGCGCACAGGCAGGCGCGACCGCTGCGTGCCGCGAAGCTGCTCGCGGATTTCTTCCGCGCTGTCTTCGATATCCACCACTTCCACGTCACGGCGCGGCGTCATCAGGCCACGCGCATTGCGGTCGGCAAGACGCATGACACTGGTGATCATCGCCGATTCCTCGGTCTCGATCACGCCAGCGCTGTGCGCTTCGGCCAGAACGGTGCGAATTTCGTCGTCGGTCACCGAGGCGTTGGACTCGCCGCTATGGCCGAGAAGGGCAAGAACGGCCTTGCCCGACTTGTCGAGCAGCCATACCAGCGGCGCGCCGACCCGCGACAGCATCACCATGGTGGGCGCAACGCGCGCGGCAACCTTTTCGGGATCGCGCAGAGCGATCTGCTTGGGCACCAGCTCGCCGACGATCAGCGACAGATAGGTGATGGCGACAACCACCGAGCCGACACCGATTGCATCGGCGGCACGATCCGGAACGCCCTGCTCCAGAAGCCATGCGGTGAACCGGGCGCCGAGTGTGGCGCCGGAAAATGCACCGGACAGAACGCCGACCAGCGTGATGCCGATCTGCACTGTGGAAAGAAAGCGTCCGGGATTTTCGGAAAGGCCGAGCGCCATGGTGGCGCCTCTGCTGCCTTGCGCGGCAAGCACCTTGAGCCTCGCCGGTCTGGAGGAGACAACGGCAAGCTCGGACATGGCAAGCACACCGTTCAATACGGTGAGCAGGACCACGATCATAATTTCAGTAAACAAGTTTAGCTCTTTGGGCTGTTGAACGGCACGTCGCGGTTTTGGCCGCAGCGCCCTTTCTATAAAAAGGGCATGACAGACATACCAATCCGGATAATAGGGAATTGTTCCGCCATTGCAATGACGGCGCTATAAAAAAGCCGTTCCCGGCAGTAGTTAAAAATAACTGTCGACGATAAAATAATCAGGTGAAGAACCGGGGTTGACCCGAAACTTCAAGCGCGATCCACGGCGACCGATGGAGATTTACGATCCTGGGTGCCTACAAAAGTAGGTGGGCACCGTGTGTCCAGCCCCACGGGACTGGCCAGGGACAGCTCCCTTTGGATCGAGTATGGCCCCAGGGATTGTGGTTCCTGTCGGGAAGCGCAGAACGCATCCAAGATATAGGACGGATCGGGGAAAACCGCCAGAGGGCGCGGTGCGAAATTTTGCCGCCTCAGAACTCTTCAGCCAATCAATGCGCCGCGGGCTTCGGCCGGGCCAGCAGTTTGTCGGTTATTCCGTTCAGGCGGTCAGCCAGATCGCCGATGGCAAGCGCCACCATCTCGTCCGATTTCGCCTTGTGCTCGGCCATGCCATCGCGGTTGCGGGAAAGGGAAGTGACTTCGCCTTCCAGCTTCTCGAGCTTGCGGTTGATTTCGGAAAGCTCGTCCATCACCATGATGCCGGCCATGACGGTGAGCCTGAGATCACCGATTTCACCGAACTGGCTCTTGAGGTGCCCGACATAACGGTCAAAACGCGTGGCAAGATCGGTCAGGTGATCTTCCTGCCCTGCCTCGCACGCCATGCGATAGGCCTTGCCGTCGATCATAACAGTGACTTGCGCCATGAAACCGCTCCTATCGATCCAGCACCGCGCGGATCGTCTCCATCGCCGTCACCAGACGGCGGGAAACCTCGCGGTTGACTTCTTCAAGACGGTTGGCGCGAAACTCGGCCTGATCCAGTTCCTGCGCCAACCTGGCGCGGTCGACATGGACCCGTTTGACCTCATTATCGATCTCGCCCGTCTCCCTTTGCCGCTCGATACGCATATCGATGGCATTTTCGAGATTTGTGATGGCAGCATTCAGCTCCGTCAGCGCAGATTGTACGGTCTTCTCAGCCGACATCGTTTTTTCCAACTCGCACGCCACCGGGCGAATCGTCCGGTTTCAGGCCTTTTCAACAATCACGAGGTTATTACCCGATTTATCATCCCGTCAATCAAACCAGTGCATTGAGGCGTTTTGCTCTGTGGATGAACGAAGAGACACCGGCCCATATCGCACGAATTTTGTCAGGACACCCGGTTTTCTAAACGATTTTTTCTCCCGGAGCGAACCGCAAACGCCCGTGGATTTATTGACTTGCCGGCCTCACCTGCTATGGATCAACCCGCTTTTTGGATAGTTGCGTAAAACTATCTCCTTTCACCCGGAAACAGACGGAAAAGCCATGATTTCTCGCGACAAACACAACCGGATGGCAAATGCGATCCGCTTTCTTGCCATGGATGCAGTGGAGAAGGCCAATTCAGGCCATCCCGGTCTGCCGATGGGCGCAGCTGATGTCGCCACCGTTCTCTTCACCCGTTACCTGAAATTCGATCCCAAGGCGCCGCTTTGGGCGGATCGTGACCGCTTCGTGCTGTCGGCGGGCCATGGTTCGATGCTTCTTTACTCGCTGCTCTATTTGACGGGCTACGAGGACATGACGATCGACGAGATCAAGCGCTTCCGTCAGTTTGGTTCCAAGACCGCCGGCCACCCCGAATATGGCCATGCGACCGGCATCGAAACCACCACCGGCCCGCTCGGACAGGGCATCGCCAACGCCGTCGGCATGGCAATCGCTGAGCGCAAGCTGGAAGAGGAGTTCGGTTCCGACCTGCAGAGCCACTTCACCTATGTGCTTTGCGGCGACGGCTGCCTCATGGAAGGCATCAGCCACGAAGCCATCGCGCTTGCCGGCCACCTGAAGCTCAACAAGCTCGTTCTGTTCTGGGATGACAACAACATCACCATCGACGGTGAAGTTGGCCTTTCCGACAGCACCGACCAGATTGCCCGCTTCCAGGCCGTTCACTGGAACACCATCCGCGTCGATGGCCATGACCCGGACGCGATTGCCGCCGCCATCGAAGCCGCGCAGAAATCCGACCGCCCGACCTTCATCGCCTGCAAGACCGTGATCGGTTTCGGCGCGCCCAACAAGCAGGGCACCCACAAGGTGCACGGCAACCCGCTCGGCGCCGAAGAAATCGCCGCTGCGCGCAAGAGCCTCAACTGGGAAGCCGAAGCTTTCGTCATTCCGGAAGACGTGCTCGATGCATGGCGTCTCGCCGGCCTGCGCTCCACCAAGACCCGCCAGGATTGGGAAGCCCGCCTCGAAGCCGCTGAAGCCGGCAAGAAGGCCGAATTCAAGCGTCGTTTCGCCGGCGACCTGCCCGGCAATTTCGACAGCTCCATCGATGCCTTCAAGAAGAAGATCATCGAAAACAATCCGACGGTTGCCACCCGCAAGGCCTCCGAGGACGCGCTCGAAGTCATCAACGGCATCCTGCCGGAAACGGTCGGTGGTTCGGCTGACCTGACGCCGTCCAACAACACCAAGACCAGCCAGATGAAGTCCATCACGCCGAGCGACTTCTCAGGCCGTTACCTGCATTACGGCATCCGCGAGCACGGCATGGCAGCGGCCATGAACGGCATCGCGCTGCATGGCGGCCTCATTCCCTATGCCGGCGGCTTCCTGATCTTCTCGGATTATTGCCGTCCGTCGATCCGTCTTGCGGCCCTCATGGGCATCCGCGTCGTCCACGTTCTGACGCATGATTCCATCGGCGTCGGCGAAGACGGTCCGACCCATCAGCCGGTGGAACAGATCGCTGCCCTTCGCGCCATTCCGAACCTTCTCGTCTTCCGCCCGGCGGATGAAACCGAGACGGCGGAATGCTGGCAGCTGGCTCTCGAGCAGAAGCATCGCCCGTCCGCACTGGCGCTTACCCGTCAGAACCTGGCGCCTTCGCGCAAGGAATACGAAGAAAAGAACCTTTCCGCTTACGGCGCTTACGAGCTCGTATCGGCAAGCGACGCGAAGGTTTCTATCTTCGCCTCCGGTTCGGAAGTCGAAGTGGCGCTGAAAGCCGCTGCAACGCTGAAGGACAACGGCATTTCGGCCCGCGTCGTCTCCGTTCCCTGCTTTGAACTCTTCAAGGAACAGCCGGAAACCTATCGCAATGCCATTATCGGCAAGGCGCCGGTGAAAATCGCGGTGGAAGCCGCCATCCGCCAGGGCTGGGATTATTTCATCGGTTCCGACGGCGCTTTCGTTGGCATGCATTCCTTCGGTGCGTCCGCGCCGGCGAAGGATCTCTTCAAGCACTTCGGCATCACGGCGGAAGCCGTTGTCGCCGCAGTCGAGGCAAAACTCGCGTGAGGGCCCCAAGCCCTCACCATTCACGCAAAGACCAAGCCCATATCTTGATCGGGAGACTGTAAATGACTGTAAAAGTTGCCATTAACGGCTTCGGCCGCATCGGCCGCAATGTTCTGCGCGCCATCGTCGAATCCGGCCGCACCGATATCGAAGTCGTTGCCATCAACGACCTCGGCCCGGTTGAAACCAACGCTCACCTGCTGCGCTACGATTCGATCCACGGCAAGTTCCCGGCCGACGTAAAGGTCGAAGGCGACACCATCATCGTCGGTGGCGGCAAGCCGATCAAGGTAACGGCCGTTCGCGATCCGGCAACGCTGCCGCACAAGGAACTGGGTGTCGACATCGCGCTCGAATGCACGGGCATCTTCACCGCCCGCGACAAGGCCGCCGCTCACCTGACGGCTGGCGCAAAGCGCGTCATCGTTTCCGCTCCGGCTGACGGCGCTGATCTCACCGTGGTTTTCGGCGTCAATGACGACCAGCTGACGAAGGACCATCTGGTCATTTCCAACGCCTCCTGCACCACCAACTGCCTCGTGCCTGTTGTGAAGGTTCTCGATGACGTCGTTGGCATCGATCATGGCTTCATGACCACGATCCACTCCTACACGGGCGACCAGCCGACGCTGGACACCATGCACAAGGATCTGTACCGCGCCCGCGCCGCAGCCCTGTCCATGATCCCGACCTCGACGGGCGCCGCCAAGGCTGTTGGCCTCGTTCTGCCGCACCTCAAGGGCAAGCTGGACGGCACGTCTATCCGCGTTCCGACCCCGAACGTTTCGGTCGTCGACTTCAAGTTCATCGCCAAGCGCGACACGAGCGTTGAGGAAATCAACGAAGCGATCAAGTCCGCTTCCAACGGCAAGCTGAAGGGCATTCTCGGCTATACCGAAGAACCGCTGGTTTCCCGCGACTTCAACCATGACAGCCATTCGTCGATCTTCGCGATCGATCAGACCAAGGTCATGGAAGGCAGGTTCGTGCGCGTTCTGTCCTGGTACGACAATGAGTGGGGCTTCTCCAACCGCATGTCGGACACGGCCGTCGCCTTCGCGAAGACCATCTGAGCATAAATCGCTCCATCAAAAAACCGGCAGGAGCAATCCTGCCGGTTTTTGTTTGTCGAAAAAAGCCGGCGGGACTGAGGGATCCCGCCGGCGCCGATCCTGAAGCAAGGCGGGGACGCTTCGGATCGAAACAATCACCGGAGGCGAGAGGAACCAGCCCGTCGCCAGCCTTCCGGCAGGCAACCCTCACTTTCTGTTGTTGATGATGATCGGGTCGTGTGAACCGGCACTGCTCCAGATCGTATCGAAAGTCTGTTGCCGCAAATCACTTTGCTGCATGGAAAGCTTCATCATGCAGTCGGCAAAATCCCGTGAACCTTCAGGGTAGCCAAAGACACGACAACGCTCGCGTTGCGCGGCCATGTTTTCAGCTGTCTGCTCAGTGCTGGAGCAACCCGAAACAATCGAGCCTGCCGCCAGTAATATAAAGATGGATATTCGTTTCATCCGATCGCTCCGGTAATGATGAAAAGCAATTCGGAGATGACAACTAGCGCAGCTGGATTATCGCTATGTTACGTGAAAACACGGCTGCCGAATCTATTTCAACAATCTGCCTATCCCTCCCAAGCAAAAGCTCCATGCGCGGGACAGGCGTTGCTTCAAGCGCGAACCTTCGATCACTCGCCGAAAAAATTCCCATTTCCTGCCTTTGTCTGGTCCATTTTGAGACCGACAAGAAGCACAGGGACAACGGTCGTGCGCAATGCACTTCGGCCCTGCCGTATCATTCGATACACCCCGCCTTGCGTCGCCTTTCAACGCCAACCGACTGAAGCGCTGACAGACCGCAACCCGTGGCGCATTGGCTGCAGACGCGCAGAGCATTCATTGCATCGGCCAACGCGGTTTGAATGAGGCGGTGGACGTGGAATCATTTTATCTCCTGTTGCTCGTGGCAACTGTTCTGGTTCTCGTCGCAGCCTTTTCCAGCCTCATCGCCTTCCGGTTCGGCGCACCGCTGCTGCTGCTCTTTCTGATGATCGGCCTTGCCGCGGGCGTAGATGGCCTCGGCATCGAATTTACCAACAATCCGCTCGCTTATATGCTCGGCTCGCTTGTGCTTGCCGTCATTCTTTTCGACTCCGGTTTCGGCACGTCGATACAATCCTTCCGACTTTCGGCACCCCCCGCCGTCGCACTTGCCACAGTCGGTGTCATCCTCACTTCCGTCTTTTTCGCCGGCGCGGCCGCCCTGCTCCTCGGGCTCTCCTGGCTGGAGGGACTGTTGCTCGGCGCGATCGTCGCCTCCACGGATGCGGCGGCCGTGTTCTTCCTGCTGCGCATCGGCGGCATCCATATCCGCGATCAGGTGCGCTCGACGCTTGAAGTCGAATCCGGCACCAATGATCCGATGGCGATCTTCCTCACCATCGCCTTGGTCGAAATCATCGCCAAGGGCCAGGGGCTGGCCGGCATCGACAGCGGCTTTTTGCTGCTTTTCATTGAGCAGATGGGGCTTGGCGTGATTTTCGGCCTGCTCGGCGGCGTCATGATCGCCACCGTGGTCAATCGCTTCGCCGCCGACCGCGGGCTTGCGCCGATCTTCGTCCTGGCGCTGGCGCTGCTTGTCTTCTCTTTCACAGGGACAATTGGCGGCAGTGGTTTTCTGGCGGTCTATGTGGCGGGCATCGTTGCCGGCAACCGCAGGATTTTCGCCAAGGAGACCATCAGACGTTTCCATGAGGGGCTGACCTGGCTTGCCCAGATCATCATGTTCCTGATGCTCGGCCTTCTGGCCACCCCGTCGCAATTTCCGGCAATCGCCATCCCGGCCGTGCTGCTGGCGCTTTTCCTGATCTTCGTCGCCCGCCCGCTCGCGGTGTGGCTCAGCCTCATGCCCTTCAGCTATACCCAGCAGGAAACATCCTTCGTGGCATGGGTCGGCCTGCGCGGCGCGGTTTCCATCCTGCTTGCCATCATGCCCATTCTCGGTGGGCTCAACGATGCGCAGATCTATTTCAACGCTGCCTTCATCATCGTTTTGGTATCGCTGCTGGTGCAGGGCTGGACCATCAAGCCGGTGGCGACAAGGCTCGGCCTGATCGTGCCCCCGCGCATGGGCGACGTCGACAAGCTGGAAGTGGACCTTCCCGGCACCGCCAATCACGAGCTGATTTCCTACCGTGTCGCCAAGGGCAGCGCCATCATGCAGGGCGAGCGCATTCCACGCTGGGCGATGCCCTCGCTCGTGGTGCGCGACGGCAAGTCGATCCGCTACCAATATGCCGGCCGGCTGCGCGAAAACGATCTCGTCTATCTTTTCATCGCGCCCGGCTATTCCCGCCTGATCGACCGGCTGTTCGCCAGCGCCCTGCCGGTTGCCGATGACGACGCCGATTTCTTTGGCACCTTCGCGATCTCACCCGCCCGACCGGCCAAAGAGCTGGATGCGGCCTATGGTCCCGGCCTGATCTCTCAGACCGAACAAGCCATGAGCATCGCCGAATTGATCGAGGCGCGTCTTGCCGGAAAAGCCGATTATGCCGACCGCGTGCGCCTCGGTTCCATTGTCCTCATCGTTCGAACGCTGGACGAACATGAGGCCATCACCGGCATCGGCATCTCACTGGAACCGGTCGAGCCGGCCACCAGCCTGCCGATCTTCATCAGCTTCGGCGAGATCATCCGCCGGGTGCGCGACCATCTGGCGCAGCGGCGTCAATTGCGCTCCGGCAATGCCATCGAGGACACTGCCGCGCCTTCGAACGCAGTGAGAGAAAATGAGGCCTGACCGGCTTGCGTCGGCAATCAGGCATAGTATGGTCCGTGCCGAACTCGCAACAAATCAGGATCGACCTATGCCCGCTTTCAAGACCATCGACGACCTTAACGACATTGCCGGAAAGCGCGTTCTCGTCCGCGTTGATCTCAACGTGCCGGTTGCGGATGGCAAAGTAACGGACGCGACCCGTATCGAGCGGGTTGCACCGACCATTCTGGAACTGTCCGGCAAGGGCGCGAAAGTCATTCTGCTTGCCCATTTCGGCCGGCCGAAGGGCGAACCGGTGGCCGACATGTCGCTTTCGCAGATCGTCCCCACCGTCGAGGAAGTGCTCGATCACGCCGTTTCCTTCGCAGCCGATTGCATCGGCACGCCGGCAGCGGATGCGGTCGCGAAGATGAACGATGGCGATATCCTGCTTCTGGAAAACACCCGTTTCCACAAGGGCGAAGAAAAGAACGATCCGGCCTTCGTCGAGGCTCTGGCGGCCAATGGCGACATCTATGTGAACGACGCCTTCTCCGCCGCCCACCGCGCCCACGCGTCCACCGAAGGTCTTGCACGCCATCTGCCCGCTTATGCCGGCCGCACCATGCAGGCCGAGCTTGAGGCGCTGGAGAAGGGTCTCGGCCAGCCGGTCCGTCCTGTGGTTGCCATCGTCGGCGGTGCGAAGGTTTCGAGCAAGATCGATCTCCTGATGAACCTCGTCAAGAAGGTCGATGCCCTCGTCATCGGCGGCGGCATGGCCAACACCTTCCTTGCCGCACGCGGCACCAATGTCGGCAAATCGCTGTGCGAACACGATCTGGCCGAAACCGCAAAACAGATCATGATCGAGGCGGCGACATCCGGTTGCGCCATCGTCCTGCCGGAAGACGGCGTGGTGGCCCGCGAGTTCAAGGCCGGTGCGGCCAATGAAACGGTCGATATCAACGCCATTCCCGCTGACGCCATGGTTCTCGATGTCGGCCCAAAATCGGTTGAAAGCATCAAGGCCTGGATTTCCCGCGCCGAAACATTGGTCTGGAACGGCCCGCTCGGCGCCTTTGAAATCGAGCCTTTCGATGCGGCGACCGTGGCAGCTGCAAAACACGCCGCCGAATGCACGAAATCGGGCAAACTCGTTTCCGTCGCCGGTGGCGGTGATACGGTCGCGGCGCTCAACCATGCCGGTGTTTCCGACGATTTCACCTATATTTCGACGGCGGGCGGCGCCTTCCTCGAATGGATGGAAGGCAAGGAATTGCCGGGCGTTGCCATCCTGACCGCCGCCAAGTAAACTCATTTCACTTGCCTGACACGAGGCCGGACAAGCCCTGCTTGCCCGGCCTTGTTTTTTGGTAAGTGCACATGGGAGGAAAAGTTTCAAACGATTGAAATCATTTCAATCGTTTCAATGAGTTAGCGTGCCATTTCCCTGCCCTGGAACTTCTGTTATCGGGAATTTATTGTGCCTTGGGAGAATAGCAAATGACCGAACGTCTCGAAGACATCGCAATCAAAATGGTCGCCGACGGCAAGGGCCTGCTCGCCGCCGACGAATCCACAGGAACGATCAAAAAGCGTTTCGACAGCATCAATCTGGAGTCCACCGAGACCGCCCGCCGCGACTATCGCGAGATGCTGTTCCGCTCCGACGACGCCATGAAGAAATACATCTCTGGCGTCATCCTTTATGAAGAGACCCTGTTCCAGAAGGCTGCCGACGGCACGCCTTTCGTGGATATCATCAAGGCGGCCGGCAGCCTGCCGGGCATCAAGGTGGATATCGGTGCAAAGCCGATGGCTTACCACCCACATGAATTCATCACCGAAGGCCTCGACGGTCTTTACGAGCGCCTGCGCAAATACCACGAGGCTGGCGCCCGTTTCGCCAAGTGGCGCGGCGTCATCACCATCGGTGAGCAGCGTCCGAGCTGGGGTTCGATCAAGGCTAACTCCCAGTCGCTCGCCCGTTACGCCGCTCTCTGCCAGCAGGCGGATATCGTGCCGATCGTGGAGCCTGAAGTGCTGATGGACGGCGAACCCGGCACGCACGACATCGATCGCTGTGCGGAAGTCACGCAATGGGTTCTCCAGACCGTCTTCGCGGACCTGTTCGACGCCCGCGTCAACCTTGAAGGCATGATCCTCAAGCCGAACATGATCATCGACGGCAAGAAGGCTCGCAAGGCTTCCGTCGAGGAAGTGGCGGAAAAGACCGTCAAGGTTCTGAAGGCCACCGTGCCTTCCGCAGTTCCGGGCATCGCCTTCCTTTCCGGCGGCCAGTCCTCCGAAGAGGCGACGGCGCATCTCTCCGCCATGAATGCCGGCTACGACCTGCCCTGGTCGCTGACCTATTCGTATGGCCGCGCCCTCCAGGATACAGCGCTCAAGACATGGGGCGGCAAGCAGGAGAATGTTGCTGCCGGCCAGCGTGCCTTCACGCACCGCGCCGCCATGAACAGCCTTGCCGCCAAGGGCAACTGGAAGCTGGAACTCGAAAAGGCCGCATAAGGCCAGGCCGAAAGGCATGCCGAAAAATCAAAGCCGCCCCATGGGCGGCTTTTTTCTTTACGGGCGCAGAAGCAGCGTCGCCGACCAGATGACAAAAGCTGCAACCGCTATCTTCCAGCAGTCGCCTCTTTTCTTAAGGCCCGGCAGGCCGAGCGGCCGGATGATCTGGACCACCATGGCAAGCAGTAAAAAAAGGCCGATCGCCTTTGTCATTTATTGAGCCTTTTCTTTATTTCTGCATCGTCACAGGCTGGACATTTTTACCGTTCACCAGAAGAGTGCAACTCATTCGGGTAATCCCGTTCTATGACCTGTCCGACCGCCCGTCCGAACGCATGAGAGTGTCTTCATGAGCAGAAATCTTCTACCCGTATTCGCTCTTTTATCCAGCACTCTGTTTCTTTTTCTTGGCAACGGCCTTCAGGGCCTCGTGCTGCCGGTTCGCGGTTCGGCGGAAGGTTACTCCAATGAAATCCTGGGCTTTCTCGGCACTTCCTGGGCGGCCGGCTTCGTCATCGGCTGCTTTGTGGCGCCCGCCATCGTTCGCCGTGCGGGGCATGTGAGGGCCTTTGGCTCCTTTGTCGCGCTCATCTGCCTGACGGTGCTGATGACCGGCCTGATCGTCGATGATGTCTGGTGGATTGCCCTGCGCGCACTGACCGGCTTCTGCACGGCCGGCACTTCGATGATCATCGAAAGCTGGCTGAACGAGCGCGCCACCAATGAGAGCCGCGGCATGATCTTTTCGCTCTATATCGCCATCACGCTGCTCGGCGTCGTGGCGGGGCAGATGATCGTGCCGATGGGCGACATCAGCAATACGTCGCTGTTCATGATCTGCGGCATCATCTATTGCATCGCCATTCTGCCGGCCACGCTTTCCAAGGCGGCGAGCCCCCAACCCTTGCAGAAGGTCAGTCTGGATTTACCGGCGCTCTACCGCAATTCACCGGTGTCCTTCGTCGGTATTCTGATGATCGGCATCGCCAACGGTGCGTATGGTACGCTCGGCGCCGTCTTCGGCGCGCGGGCTGGCCTGGACCCGACCATGATCGCCATCATGGTGTCCGTCACGATTTTCTTCGGCGCGCTGGCGCAATTTCCGGCAGGCCGTCTTTCAGACCGGATAGACCGCCGTTACGTGTTGGCTGGATTGGCCGGGCTTGGCGCCGTCGCGGGCCTTGCCGTTGCCGTTGTGCAGCCGCGTGATGTCTATGTGCTGATTTCCATGGTCGCCATTTACGGCGCCGCCGCCAACGCGCTTTATCCCATCGCCGTTGCGCATGCCAACGACTATGCCGCCGCTGAAGACTTCGTCAAGGTCTCGGGTGGATTGCTGCTGCTTTACGGCATCGGCACCATTATCGGCCCGACACTCGGCGGTGCGGTCATGACCTATTCCGGCCCTTATGCCCTGTTTTTTGTGACAGCCGTGGCCCACGTGCTGATCACCGCCTATGCCATCATCAGAAGCCGTCAGCGCGCCGCCCTTTCAACCGGCGAGAAGGACAATTTCTCGACGATGATGCCAACCACACCTTCACCGCTCGTCACGCCGGAAAGTATTGCGCTTGACCCCCGCGCGCCGCAATATCCCGAAGACGATGGCGACTATGTGGAAAAAGGAGCAGGCATATGAGCCTCTTTGACGATGACCGCCCACAAAAACCCGTGGCGCATGAGATCGGCAGCGATCTCAGCCTTCTTTCAGTCGATGAGTTGGGTAGCCGTATCGACCTTCTGCAAGCGGAAATCACCCGGCTGGAGGAGGAGAGGACCCGAAAATCCGCCGGCCGACTAGCGGCGGAGAACCTCTTCCGATCCTGAGAGCAATTCAAGAAAAGGCCGCAGGCAATGCCCTTCGGCAGCAGTCTGCCGCGCTGATGGTAAACGGGAATAAATATTCTGGCGCAGTCTTTCGTTTACCATTAACCAAAAATTAAGCTTTCTGAGAGATTACTATACATGTCCAGTTCTTCTGGACCTCAGGCATCTTCTCCATTCGGCGAATTGGTCTGATTTTTCTCCCTGTTTTACCTTGAGAGCCGCTTTCGCGGCTCTTTTTTTACCGCGCACCGGATTCGGTAAAACTGTGGGTATTAACCCTTCTTTAATAATTGCCTTGCGCATTTCGGGTAAAGATACCATCCTGAAAACACTAAAAGGCCGGAACAAAACATCCGAGTCTTCGTTGCCTGACAGTGTGGTGCGTGAGCAGGGATTTAAAGAAATGTCGGAACAGGTTTTAAATACCATAAGCTTTGCGGGGCGCGCTGCTGCTTCCAACCAGTTCAAAACCCTCTATACTGAAGGCATGACTTTGGTTGAGGAAACGGCAAGCTATCTCGACGGCGCCGGCCGTGTTGCCTCGAAGGTTTTGCCGCGCATGGCATCGGTACTTTATGCAGCGGAATCGATGCGCCTCACCACTCGCCTGATGCAGATGGCCTCCTGGCTGCTTCTGCAGCGCGCCGTCAACAATGGCGAAATGACGCGAGACCAGGTTCTGAGCGAAAAGAGCAAGGTGCGTCTCGACAGCTTCAACGTCGACCGCAACGCGCCCGGCTGGAACGACCTGCCGGAATCCTTCCGTGATCTTATCGAGCGCTCGCTACGCCTCCAGAACCGCATCGCCCTGCTCGACCGCGAAATCTATCGTCCGACCGAAGCCACCAAGGTGCCGGACAATGAAAACAGCGTGCAGGCGCAGCTCAATCTCCTGCGCACGGCTTTCTCGATCAACTGAGAAAAGACCACCTTATCCGGACAATTTGAAAAGCAGGCTCACCAGCCTGCTTTTTTGTGTCCGCCAATACCGTTTGTCGCCCCTGGAAACGGCAACAAAAAAGCCCGGTTTTACCGGGCTTTTTTTAAACGATCCGTTCGCAAGAGAATCAGAAACCGAGGTTGCCGAAACGCTTGTTGAACTTGGAAACGCGACCACCGCGGTCCATAAGCTGCTGGTTGCCGCCCGTCCATGCCGGATGGGACTTGGGGTCGATTTCAAGGTTCATGACAGCGCCTTCCGAACCCCAGGTGGAGCGGGTTTCGTATTCGGTGCCATCGGTCATGACCACCTTGATCGTGTGGTAAGCGGGATGGATATCAGCCTTCATGACAATCTTCCTGGTTAAGTGACGTGCGGTCCATTGCCGCAATTGCGTCAATTGAGCCATTTCAATAAATGAAGCCATAGACCAGATGGGCTATGGCTTCCCAATTCGATGCGGAGCCTATACATGAAGGTCGCCGAGATAACAAGAGCCTGCCATACCCTTGTGAAAGGAGATGGCCGCTAGGGCAGGAATTTTACCGCACGCCGGAAATCTCTCCCTAAAAAGCCAAAAATGGCATGGAACGAGGAGCATCAGGCACGTGGCAGACATAGAAGAGCAGAAAGCGGCAAAACAGAGAAGCCTGAAGCCACTTCTCAGCCTGTTTCCCTATCTCAGACGTTATCGCGGCCTGATGGCGGCGGCCCTTTTTGCGCTTGTTCTTTCTTCCGCCACCACACTGGCCCTGCCGCTTGCCGTTCGTCGCATCATTGACCACGGTTTCCAGACGCCGGATGGCGGCATGATCAACAGCTATTTCGCCGTGCTTCTGGCGATTGCTGTCCTGCTCGCGCTCGCCAGCGCCATGCGTTATTATTATGTCATGACCATTGGTGAGCGGGTCGTCGCCGATCTGCGTCGCGATGTCTTTGCCCACCTCACCACATTGTCGCAGCAGTTTTTCGATAGCAACCGCTCCGGCGAACTGACCTCGCGGCTGACCGCGGATACGGTGCAAATACGCTCAGCTTTCGGTTCATCGGCCTCGGTGGCGCTGCGCAACATCATCATGTGTTGTGGCGCAGTGGCAATGATGATCTATACCAGCCCCGGCCTTTCCGGCCTCGCGCTGCTTGCCATTCCCTTCATCGTCTTTCCGCTGATCGCCTTTGGACGGTCTGTTCGCGCCCGCTCCCGCACGACGCAGGATACGCTGGCCAATTCCGCCGCCTATGCGTCCGAAACGATCGCCGCGAGCCGCACGGTGCAGTCCTTCAATGCCGAAGCGCTTGCGAATGCCCGTTACGGCGCCTCCGTGGAAGCGGCCTATCAGGGTGCACGCGCGGCGATCGGCGCCCGCTCCATCCTCACCGCGGTCGCCATTGCGCTGGTCTTCGGCAGCGTCGTCGGCATTCTCTGGTATGGCGCGCAGAGTGTGCTGTCCGGCGGCATGACGGCGGGTACGCTTGGTCAGTTCGTGCTTTATTCGGTTATCGCCGCAAGCGGCCTCGGCCAACTCTCGGAAGTCTGGGGTGAACTGGCGCAGGCGGGTGGTGCCGCCGAACGGCTTTCCGAACTGCTGAACGAGCGCTCGCCCGTCGCGGAACCCACGGCGCCCCTCGCCATGCCGCAACCGCCACGCGGCGAAGCGGAATTCGAAAATGTCGATTTTGTCTATCCGCTGGCGGCGGGACGCCCGACCCTTTCCGGCCTTTCCTTCAAGGTCGGCGCCGGTGAAACCGTTGCCATTGTCGGCCCATCAGGCGCGGGCAAAAGCACGGTGTTTTCGCTGCTGATGCGGTTTTACGATCCACAACAGGGCCGCATCACGGTCGATGGCGCTGATATTCGTGACATCAGCCTTACTGATCTGCGCGCACGCCTGTCCATCGTTCCGCAGGATGTGGCGATCTTCGCCTCATCCATTCACGATAATATCGCCTTCGGCCGGCCGGAGGCGACCCGCGAAGAGGTCCGCGCCGCCGCCATCGCCGCCCAGGCCGACAGTTTCATCGAGCGCCTGACGGATGGTTACGACACGCAGGTGGGCGAGCGCGGTGTGACACTTTCCGGCGGCCAGCGCCAGCGCATCGCCATTGCCCGCGCCATTTTGCGCGACGCGCCGATCCTGCTTCTCGACGAAGCGACCTCGGCGCTCGATGCGGAAAGCGAAACGCTGGTGCAAAAGGCGCTCGATGAGCTGATGAACACCCGTACCACCATCGTCATTGCCCACCGCCTCGCCACGGTTCTGAAGGCAGACCGCATTCTGGTGATGGATGACGGCCGCGTCATCGAGGAGGGCACACATCAGAGCCTCATTCGCCAGAACGGCCTTTATGCACGACTCGCCCGACTGCAATTCCAGACCGGCCCGGATGAGCTGCGCGCCCAGGCGTGAGCCGTTTAAGCCAACACGCTGCGCCCCGCAATGCGGCCTGAAAACAGGCAACCGCCAAGGAATGTGCCTTCGAGCGCATTATAGCCATGCATGCCGCCGCCGCCAAAACCGGCCACTTCGCCAGCGGCATAAAGGCCCGGCACCGGCTCACCGGCAGCATCCAGCACGCGCGCCTCAAGATCCGTATGCAGGCCGCCGAGCGTCTTGCGCGTCAGCACATGCAGGCGCACCGCGATCAACGGCCCCATTGCCGGATCAAGCAAGCGGTGCGGTTTTGCGGTCCGCATCAGCTTGTCGCCGAGATAACGGCGCGCGCCATGGATTGCGGTTACCTGCGCATCCTTGCTGAAACCATTCACGATTTCCCGATCACGCGCTTCAATCTGCCGGCGGATATGATCGATATCCAGCCGCGCGTCGCCGCTGATGGCGTTCATTGCCACCACAAGCTCCTCCAGCGTGTCGCGGACAGCGAAATCTTCACCGTGTTCCATGAAAGCCCGCACCGGCCCCGGCGGCTCCTTGCCCAACCTTTTGAGCAGCAGCCGCACATCCTTACCCGTCAGATCCGGGTTTTGCTCGGAGCCTGAGAGGGCGAATTCCTTCTTGATGATCGCCTTGGTCAGAATGAACCAGCTATGACCGCTGCCGCGCTCGCCCAGCATTTTTAGCGTGCCGAGCGTATCGAAGCCCGGCATGGCGGGGGCGGCAAGACGGTTTCCATCCGCATCGCACCAGAAGGATGAGGGACCGGGGAGGATGCGGATACCGTGGCCCGGCCAGATCGGGTGGTGGTTCTTCACACCCTCGGTGTAGTGCCACATGCGATCAGGGTTGATGACCGCTCCGCCCGCCGCTTCGGTGATCCCGATCATGCGGCCATCCACATGTGCCGGCACGCCGCAGACCATATCTGCCGGCGGCTTGCCCAGCCGCTCCACCGGCCAGTTGCGCCGTACCAGCTCCTGATTACCGCCAATGCCACCCGAACTGACGATAATCGCCGCGGCCGAAAGGGTGAAATCGTCCTCAACTTCGCGGCTGCTCTGTTGCCCACGCAACACCGGATCCGTTGCAAGGACTGCACCGGAAACGCCAGCCACCCGGCCATCGATGATATCCAGATGGTCGACGCGGTGGCGGAAACGAAAGTTGAGCCGGCCACTTGCCGCCATGACCTTCGCCTTTTCGATGAAAGGCGCCAGCACACCGGGGCCGGTTCCCCAAGTCACATGAAACCGCGGAACGGAATTGCCGTGACCATCGGCCAGCGCCCCGCCACGCTCGGCCCACCCGACCACAGGAAACCAGCGCATGCCGAGGCGGTGCAGCCATTCACGTTTCTTACCAGCGGCGAAAGTCAGATAGGCTTCAGCCCAGCGGCGTGGCCAATAATCCTCGGGACGGTCGAAACCAGCCGAACCGAACCAGTCCTGCCTTGCGAGATCGAGATTGTCACGCACCCGCATCCGGCGCTGCTCGGGGCTATCGACAAAAAACAGACCTCCCAGCGACCAGAAGGCCTGTCCGCCAAGGTTCTGCTCGCCCTCCTGATCCACGACACAGACGCTCAGTCCTCGTTCGGCCGCTTCGGTCGCCGCAACCAGCCCGGCAAGCCCTGCACCGACAACGATCACATCATATCGTTCCATCAACCCCTCCCAGATATGACGGAATTACCTTTACGCGAACGTAAATTCACTTCTGCAAGAAGGCAACCACCATGATGCGGCGGCGATGTCAGCGTTCGGTCAGCTTGAGTTCGATACGACGGTTCTGCTGCCGCGCATCAGGCGTATCGCCTTCTGCAATCGGCTGATATTCGCCAAAACCAGCGGCAACCAGCCGGTTTGCCGGCACACCCCTGGAGATCAGGAACTTCACCACCGAGGTGGCGCGGGCCGAGGAAAGCTCCCAATTGTCGCGGAAACGGCCCGAACCGGAAAGCTGGACATTGTCCGTATGGCCATCCACGCGCAGGACCCAGTTGATCTCCGCCGGGATTTCCTTGGCGAGATCGATCAGCGCAGCCGCGAGCTTCTCCATTTCAATTTGCCCTGCCGGATTGAGGTCGTTGCCACCGGAGGGAAACAAGACTTCGGACTGGAAGACGAATCGATCGCCGACAATGCGGATGTTTTCGCGGTCTGAAAGAATTTCACGCAGCCGGCCGAAAAAATCCGAACGATAGCGGTTCAGTTCCTGCACCCGCTGCGCCAGCGCGACATTGAGGCGGCGGCCGAGATCGGCGATCTTGACCTGAGAGGAAGTGTCCTTGGCTTCCGATGCCTGCAAGGCAGCTTCCACCGAAGCGATCTGTGCCCTCAGCGCCGCGATCTGCTGGTTGAGCAATTCGATCTGCGCAGAGGCACGGGAATTGGCCTGCTTCTGGTCGTCCAGTTCGCCGGTCAGGCTACCGATCCGGGCATTGGCGTTGGCATTGCTGCCCGATCCCGCATCGAGAAGCGCCTGCAGGCGCGACCGTTCGTTTTCCGATGACGCGAGCGTCGATTGCAGGCTTGCCAGCGCATCCTCAATATCCTGCTTGTTGCCCTTTTCCATGGCCAGAAGTTCGGTCAATTCGGCAATCTGGCTGTTGAGGCGCGTCAGCACCTCGTCCTTGCCGGTAATTTCCCGCGACAGCACGAACTGCGCCAGCACGAAGACGGTTAGCAGAAACATGATGGCCATGAGCAGCGTCGACAGCGCATCGACGAAACCCGGCCAATAATCCACACCCCTGTCGCGGCGGCGGTTGCGCGCAAGCGCCATGGCTACTCGCTCCCGTTATCGTGCCGGGTGCGTCCGGGAGATTTTGTCTCGCTGTCGATCCGGGTCGATAGTCGGTCAAGCGTGCGGCGGAGCGATTTCGATTCCTCCTGCTGCGCCTCGATCCAGTCCCGCAGCATCTGCTGTTCGCTGCGCATATTCTTGACGAGGCCCTGAATGCCTTCGGCAAGGCTGGTCATGGCCGCAAGCGAGCGCTCGGTGCTGACCATGGCGCCCGGTTCCGCCTTGAACTCCCTCGGTCCCTCCACGCCCGTATCCGTTACCGAAGACAGCCAGTTTTCAAGCTGGGTGTAAAAGCGGTTCTGCGCACGTCCCGCCTGAAGATCGAGAAAACCAAGGATCAGCGAGCCTGAGAGACCAAGAAGCGACGAAGAAAACGCCGTTCCCATGCCCGCCAGCGGTGCAGTGAGACCCGCCTTGAGCGAACCTAGAATATCGTTGCTGTCGCCGGCGCTCGGGTCGAGCGACTGGATGACATTGCTGATGGCGCCTATGGTGCCGATCAGGCCCCAGAAGGTGCCGAGCAGGCCGAGAAACACCAGAAGGCCAACGAGATAACGCGATGTATCGCGGGTCTCATCAAGGCGCGTCGCGATGGAATCGAGAATGGTCCGCTGCGTGACGGCGGAAAGCCTGACTTCACCGCGCTTGCCGATCAGCGTGCTCATGGGGGCGAGCAATTTCGGCGCGCGGCCAACCTTTTCGGCGCTGCCGGCGGCGCGGAAAGCATTAAACCAGCGCACTTCCGAACGCAGGCTCATGGTTTGGGTAAACACCAGAATGATGCCGATGGCGAGAACGCCAAGAATGAAGCCGTTGAGACCGGGATTGGTCATGAAGGCGGTATGCGCCTGCCGGTAAAGAATGGCCGCCAGAAAACCGACGAGGATCAGAAACAGAACCATCGTCCACAGAAACGGTGTGGGGCTGGACAGCTTGTGGCTGTATTGCCTCGTGGCCACCGGTTTCTCGACGCCGAGATCAAGTAACTCCGAATCCGCCATAACGTTCGCATTCCCTTCGGTCACGTATCTAGCGGAAGCTATTTGAAAATTGCGACGATTTGAAGCGAAAAGCCGGTCTTTCGTCACAGGCATTTTACAAAACCGGAAGCAGACCGTGCGGAGAAAAACAAAAACGCCCGGCAGGGGTTCGCCGGGCGCCTGAAACTTGCATTAAACGGCAGGTTTTCTGCCGAAATCGATCAGCGGCCCGGTATCGGGCGGTTCGCGACTTCCACAAGCGACTTGTGGATATATTCATTTCCAGCTGCAACAGTGCCGCTGCCGAAGATATCCGTGCCGCCCTTGATGTCGGAAGCAAAGCCGCCGGCCTCACGAATCAGCACCAGGCCGGCCGCCATATCCCAGGGCGAAAGTTCGGCTTCCCAGAAACCGTCGAGACGGCCCGCTGCGACATAAGCAAGGTCGAGTGCTGCAGCGCCCATACGGCGGATGCCAGCAGCTTCGCCCATGACGTGACGAAGCTCGACGAGGAATTTGCCGTGATTGCCGCGGCCAAGATGCGGGACGCCGCAGCCGATGACGCAATCGGTCAGCGCCTTGCGCGCAGCAACGCGAATGCGGCGATCGTTGAGGAAAGCGCCGCCGCCGCGCTCGGCGGTGTAGAGTTCGTCGGTGGCTGGATTGAAGATCACGCCGGCAACAACTTCCCCATTGCGCTCCAGCGCAATGGAAACGGCGAAATGCGGAATGCCGTGCAGGAAATTGGTGGTGCCATCAAGCGGATCGACGATCCAGCGATGCGCACCATCCGAGCCCTTTTCCTCGCCGCCTTCCTCACCCAGAAAGTCGTAGGTCGGGCGGGCTTTCATCAGCTCGTCGCGCACGATCTTTTCGGCTTTCAGGTCTGCCTGCGAGACGAAATCGCTCGGTCCCTTGACTGAAACCTGAAGGTTCTGCACTTCACCGAAGTCACGCGACAAAGACTTACCCGCCTTGATGGCGGCCTGAACCATGACATTGAGAAGGGCTGAACGGGCCATCGAATTTGTTTCCTGGAAAGCTTGCGAACCGCCCGAAAGCGCATCGGGCAGGCACGTCATTATTTTCTTGAATTGAAAGTTTGCGGTTCAAGACCACAAAACGCGCGGAAATTCAAGGCAAAAAGCCCGCATCGGCAAGCTGGCACCAGAAGACCGGGCCTGCATTACGTTGGGCGGAAACGATTTGCGGCCTCGATCCCCTTTTTCTGCTGCTCGTCGGTGATGCCGAGATAAAAATCCTCGAGAGCCGGATCCTTCAGTCCGGCGCGGCGGGAAAGCACATACCATTTGGCCGCTTCCACCGGATCGGGCCGGGTGCCAAGCGCCTGAATGTAAAGATGCGCCACCTTGTTCTGCGCAATGACATTGCCGCGCTGCGCTGCGCCATAAAGCCAGCGGAAGCCCTCTTCCAGATTTCTCTCGCCACCAAAACCGTTGACCAGCCAGATGCCGAGATCGACCTGCGCAGTATCGTATCCTGCCTTTGCGGCCCGCATCAGCCAGTCCCGCGCCTTGGCCTTCTTGTCTGCCGGCACATCCTTGACCGACCAGTAAATCTGCGACACCGCATATTGCGCGTCGGCAATGCCCTGCTCGGCAGATTTTTCGTAAAATGGCATGGCCATCAGCAAGCCCTTGGCGCCGGGATTTTCCGAAACCAGTATCTGCCCCCAGTTGAACTGGGCGGACCCGTTGCCGGCTTCCGCCGCACGGCGCATGAAATCGTCGGCCTTGACCTTGTCGCGGGTGACGAATTTGCCTTCCATCAGGATCAGGGCGAATTTGAACATGGCGACGGGATCGCCGCCCTGCGCCGCCTGCTGATACCAGAAGGCAGAGGTCTTCTCATCGCGGGCAATGCCGAGGCCGCGCGACATCATTTCGGCGACCAGCGTCTGTGCGGACGCGTCGCCGTTCTGCGCGCGGTTCAACGCCTTGTCGAGCGCCTGCACATATTCGCCGCGCTGGAAATGCCCGTAGGCCTCATCCACTCTACCCTTGAATTCCTTCTCAGGCGGCAGTGCCGGCAGGTCCGCGCCCATGCGCTGATAGACATTGACGCCCTGCGACGGTTGCAGATCCTTCTGTTCCTCGGATTGCACCCTGCCCTGACGGGAAGGCTGCGCCTCATCCTCCATCTGGCGGGAGAGCGCATTGCTTTCGCTCTGCGGCCCGGATTGAGCAAAGGCAACGCCCGCCGGCGGGCCGAAAACGAGCGCCAGCAGCGAAACGGAGAAGCAAAAAGGAACCGAGCGCATGAACATCGCCTGTATCAACCGCCAAACCGTGGCGCTTTTTCGTCAAGCAAAGCGTTGATTTCAGAAACGGCCTGGGCGGCACCGGCGGCATTGTCGAAAACGCCGCCGCGCATCGCCACAAATTCCACGCCGGTTTCAGCCACGGCAACCACCGACGACGGATCCGTACCGCCCATGACGATGGCCGGGATTTCGATCATCGACGCCCACCACTCGCCGAGCGCCAGGTTTTTGGGATGCGCCTCCGGTTTGATGTCACCTTCCAACTTGCCAAAAAACACATAGTCCGGATTGGACTCGCCCATCTCTAGAGCCTTGTGGCGGTCATCCGCATTGCCGCCGCCGACAATGAGCTTCGGCGTAAAGTTTTCCACGGCCTCGGCAAGCGCCTCGGCATTACCAGCCACATGCAGGCCATCCGCCTTCACCCGGCTGGCGACGCGGCTGTCGCCGGCGATGAGGGCAGCAGCACCCGCCTTCTGAACGATCGGCACAATGAGTTCGGCCCATTTCTGAAAAGAGGCGTCATCCAGGTCGTATTGCGGGATGATGACGGAAGCCACATCGCCGCCACGCAGTGCGCCCTCCAAATCTGTCGCCTGCTTTTGCGCATCGCCCGATTGCGGGACGATCAGGACAAGGCGGCAACGGTCGTCAACTATGGTCATCGGTTCGTCCATTTCAGGCAGAAGACACTTCCGGCGCGATCTGCACTCGTTTTGATAAGATAAATCCGATAAACCGGTCCGGCGAAAGGATCAACCATCCATCCATGCTGACCGATTTTCATTTTTTTCTCGTCGCCATTCCCGCAGTCGTGCTTGTCGGCCTTTCCAAGGGTGGACTGGGCGGTGCGCTGGCACTGATGGGTGTGCCGCTTATGGCGCTTGCGATCCCGCCCGTGCAGGCTGCGGCGATCTTCCTGCCGATCCTGATCGTCATGGATCTGGTTGCGCTCTGGGCCTGGCGGCACCACAATCATCGCCAGACGCTCCTCATCATGCTACCCGGCGCAATCGCCGGCATCACGCTCGGTTGGGCCACCTCGAGCCTCATATCGGCAGACGCCATGCGCCTTGTCGTCGCCTCGGTTACCATCCTCTTCGTCATGCGTTATTTTTACGAGAGCTTCAAAAGCCGAAGGGGACAGGCAATTCCGGCGAAACCGCAAAGACCGACAGCCGCAACGCTCTGGTCCAGCCTGTCGGGTTATGCAAGTTTCGTGGCTCATGCCGGCGGCCCGCCTTTCCAGATCTATGTCCTCCCCCTGAAGCTCGATCCCAAAACCTATACCGGCATGAGCGTCCGTTTCTTCGCCATTATGAACGCGATCAAGCTCATCCCATACTTCGCACTGGGCGCGCTGGACGCCACCAACCTCAAGACATCGGCAAGCCTGCTGCCGGTGGCGATGCTGGCGACACTCGCCGGCGCAAAGGTGGTGAAATACATGAAACCGGCGGTGTTTTATCCGCTCATGTATGCCATGGCGCTTGTCGCGGCGCTGAAACTGCTATGGGACGGACTGCCTTTATAGCCTTCGAGCCAATAAAAAGCCCCGGCTGCACCGCAGTGCTGCCAGGGCTTAAAGAAATCCAACCGTCAGCCCTTCATTTCATCGAAGGCTGCGGTTTGGCATTATTCAATGCCTAGTGGAGGCTTTGAGCCTCTGCAATTCGTCCTTCAGGCGCAGTTTACGACGTTTGAGGTCGGCAATCTCCGTATCGTCCGAAGACGGGGAAGCAAGAATACTTTCGAGCTGCTCCTCCAGAGCGCCGTGTTTCTTTTCGAGCGATGCAATATGAGCCTGAATGGTCATGCGGCACGTCCTTCCTTTTTTAAACCTACCTCCAGCTCTCCATCGCTGGAGTTTCAGGTTTGCGACGACAATGTGACATGGATTACCGATATTGTCGAAGGCGAAATGAAGGCAATAAGTGGGCAATTTGGTCGCAAGGGATAACTTCCCGTTACCGCGATTTGATGATAGAGGCTCGTGAACGATGACATACGCGCCGGAGGCTATCCGGCTGGCATAAAATGGGGATGACAAGATGCCCGATCAGGACCAGGCGGACATCAGGCTCACGCTGGCGCGGCTGCGCCAGGAGCATGAGGACTATGACGCGGCGATCAACGCGATGATCCAGACCAGCTGCGATGCGCTGCGGATACAGCGCATGAAAAAGAAGAAGCTGGCCGTCAAGGACAAGATGACCCAGATCGAAGATCAGGTCATTCCCGATATCATCGCCTGATCTGGAGAAATCACGTGACAGCAGAGACACCCCCCGTCGCCATCATCATGGGCAGCCAGTCTGACTGGGAAACCATGAAGAACGCCGCCGATACGCTCGATGCGCTTGATGTGGAATATGAAGCGCGCATCATTTCCGCCCACCGCACGCCGGACCGGCTTTATGACTTCGCCAATGGCGCCAAAGACGAAGGATTCAAGGTCATCATCGCAGGCGCGGGCGGCGCCGCCCATCTACCGGGCATGACGGCCGCCATGACGCCGCTGCCTGTCTTCGGCGTTCCCGTACAGTCCAAGACCATGTCCGGACAGGACAGCCTCTATTCCATCGTGCAGATGCCCGCCGGCATTCCTGTCGGCACGCTTGCCATCGGCAAGGCCGGCGCCATCAATGCCGCACTCCTTGCGGCCGCGGTTCTGGCGCTTGGCGACGACGATCTGGCCGACCGGCTGGATGCATGGCGCGCGCGCCAGTCGGCGGCCGTCGCCGAATATCCGATGGACAGCGCCCAGTGATGGCGAAGATGAATGATCTGACCATCGGCATCATTGGCGGCGGGCAGCTTGGCCGCATGCTGGCGATGGCGGCGGCGCGCCTCAACCACCGTACCATCGTGCTGGAACCGCAGGTTGATTGTCCGGCCGCCCAGGTTTGCAACGACCAGATCGTCGCAGATTATGACGATGAGCGCGCCCTTGCGGAACTCGCCCGTCGCTGCGATGTCGTGACCTACGAATTCGAGAACGTGCCTGTGGCGGCAGCCGAAACGCTCGCCGCCTCCGTTCCCGTCTATCCGCCGCCGCAGGCGCTCAATGCCTCACAGGACCGGCTGACCGAGAAACGCTTCCTAAACGGTTGCGGCATTCCGACGGCCGATTTTCGCGCCGTGGACAGCCAGGAAGAACTGGAGGCCGCCTTGGCAGCTTTCGGCGGCAAGGGCGTGCTGAAAACCCGCCGCATGGGCTATGACGGCAAAGGACAGCGCCTGTTCCGCGGCGGCGAGGACAGCACGGGTGCTTTCGACGCGCTCGGTGGCGTGCCGCTCATCCTTGAGAGCTTCGTCGCCTTCGAGCGGGAAATATCGATCATCGCCGCTCGCTTCAGGGACGGCACCGTCGTCTGCTACGATCCGGCTGAAAACGTCCATCTGAACGGCATTCTGCACACATCGACCGTGCCGGCAGCGCTCTCCGAAGCGGCTGCGGCAGTTGCCGTCCAGTCTGCGGAGAAGCTTCTGGCGGCGCTCGATTATGTCGGCGTCATCGGCATCGAATTCTTCGTGCTTCCCGATGGCTCGCTGGTTGCCAATGAAATGGCGCCGCGCGTGCACAATACCGGCCACTGGACGGAAGCAGCCTGTGTGATCTCGCAATTCGAGCAGCACATGCGCGCGGTATCTGGCCTTGCCCCCGGCAGCGCGGTCCGTCATTCGGATTGCGTCATGACCAACCTCATCGGTGACGACATTGATGATGTTCCGGCATGGCTGTCGAAAAAAGACTGTCTCGTGCACCTCTACGGCAAGACGGAAGCACGGCCCGGCCGCAAGATGGGCCACGTGACCGAGCTTTTGCACACAGGAAAAGCCTCAGTCTTTTAAGGCAAAGACACCGGCAAGTGTTGACAGGCAGGGGTCAAACGGGTATTTGCCTGCCAACCGAAAAGAGCGCGCCCCGTTGCGCGCTTTTGATTGTTTGAATAAGCACGGTAAAAGCCGTGCAAAACTGCGGACCAGTAAAATGAAAATCAAGAATTCGCTTAAAGCGCTTAAGGCCCGTCATCGCGATAACCGCCTGGTTCGCCGCAAGGGCCGCGTCTACATCATCAACAAGCAGAACCCGCGCTTCAAGGCTCGTCAGGGCTGATTGACTGCGACTGCGGTTCGCGATCAATGTCGCGGATCACTTTGTTGACAGAGCAAAACTTTGCATTTGATATTGGGCGCAGGCGGGTTAATCTTTAGCCCATGCGCCCAAATCGTTTTTGCATGGCTATTATCGTCGCTCAGGGTCTCCTGTTATCAGGACTGACTTCCATTGCTCATGCCGCGGACGGACAAACGCCGGCGGCGGCGGAAGCCGCGCCTTTACCGGTCGGAACCATCGACACGCTTTTTGCATCGCTGAAAAAAGAGCGAAATGCGGTCAAGGCGCGCAGCATCGCCAACCAGATCGCGTCCGAGTGGAACGATTCCGGCAGCGCGACGATCAATCTCCTGATGCAATGGGCAGGCGAAGCCTCCGACGAAAAGCGCAATGCCGCCGCCTATGATTTTCTCGACCAGATCATTCTGCTCGATCCGGACTATGTGCAGGCGCCCTATCGCCGCGCAATGGTGCATTTTGCCGATGGCGACACCCGCAAGGCCATGGCGGACATCAACCTGACGCTGGAAAAGGAGCCGCGCTATTTTCCGGCGCTGGCGAGCCTCGCCAATATCCTCGAAGCCTCCGGCCGCGAAGAGCTGGCGCTGAAGGCTTGGGAGCGTTATCTGGCGCTTTATCCTGCCGACAAGGATGCCCGCAAACAGGCCATCGATCTTTCCGAGAAGCTTGCCGGTACACGCGGCTAAGTCCTAAGGGACCAAACAAAAATCGCCGCAAAAGCGGCGATTTTTTATTGAGCGATCGTCAGCCGATCATTCCATGCCAAGTGCCGCCATATAGGTCTGCAGGATGGTTTCTTCCTCGATACGCTCGTTGGCGTCCTTCTTGCGCAGGCGGATGATGGTGCGGATTGCCTTGGTGTCGTAACCACGACCCTTCGCCTCGCCCATGACATCCTTGATATCACCCTGAATGGCAGCCTTTTCTTCTTCGAGACGCTCGACGCGCTCAATGAACTGGCGCAGTTCTGCGGCGGCGACGGTTTCGGTGGTGCTCGTTTCGTCCATCATATCATCCTTCGTAGTGGCGGCTCGTCTGAGCCTTGTTCATTCGATCCGGTTGGAAGCTCCCACCGGTCGCCGCCACTCGGGCGGCACAAATTCAGGCCTGTGAACTGCCCATTGCCGGGCCTCACGTCAAGTCGTTTCCATCGATCGGGGGTTATTCCTTGGGTCTGTTCTGCTCGAAGGCGGCTTTCTGGGCGTCGCTCGCCTCCGCCTGATATTTTTCCTTCCAGTCGTCATAGGGCATGCCATAGACGATTTCGCGAGATTGCTCCTTGCTGAGCGGAACACCCGCCTCCTCAGCCGCTTCCCGATACCAGTTAGAAAGGCAATTGCGGCAGAAGCCCGCCAGATTCATCATATCGATGTTCTGCACATCATGGCGCTCGCGAAGATGCTGCACCAGACGGCGGAAGGCGGCTGCCTCGAACTCGATCTGCCTGTTGTCATTCTCTTTCGTCATAGGGCAACTCCAGACTCAGTACGGGCCGGTGCGGGAGGCGAACAGCTGATATTCATGCAAAACCGGATCGTCGTTCATTGCGGCAAAAATGGGAGCGAGCCGGTCCGACCAGGCCGCAATCCCCTCCTCATCCGCGATCAGATCCTGCCGAACCTCAAGAAGCGCATGCGGTATGCCCTTCATCATGCAGTGGCGATACATGGTATCGCCCTTCAGCGCTCCGTCATAGGGTTCGTTGTCGCCGACGAGAATGTCGCCGGTGGCGCGCAGATGCGCTAGGAGCGGGTCGACCGCACGGTTATCCGTGTCCCACAGAACCGCCGCATGCCACGGTCGCGGCGTTTCTTTCCAGAAGGGCGTGTAGGAATGCAGCGACAGAACAAGCGGCGCTTCACCCGAGGCTTCGGCAACACCGGTCAGCACGCGATCAACGGCATCGTGATACGGCCTGTGAAAAATCTCGATGCGCCTTTGCCATTCCTCATCCGAAATCGGGTGATTGCCGGGAATGATCGCCCCGTCCGAAATTTTCATGATGAGAGTGGGATCATCCTCACCGCGATTCGGGTCGATCAGCAGCCGAGAAAACCGTCCAAGCACCGCCGGAACGCCAAGACGGGCCGCGAGCGAGCGCGTCAGCCCTTCTATGCCAATATCAAATGCGATATGCCGATGAAAAGCGGTTTGCGGAAGGCCAAGTTTGCCGTAGTGTGCCGGCAGAAGGTTCATCGCGTGGTCCGCCAGAAGAACCATGCCTTTGTCATATTCGCCTTCTATGATTTCATAAGGTATGAAGTCGTTCATCGATGATTTTCTGGGGCAGGATTGAGGAGAAAAGCTTGATGGCATGGCTTGAGGCCGGGCGCAAGTTTCGGCGGAAGAACAGCCATCTACCTTACCGCACTCACGATCCGACGAACAATATAATCGATTAAACTCGCGTTGACTTTCTTTGGCGGCCACGCCAAGAAGTGTGTTCATTATAACCATGGAATCCGGATGGAAGCCGTGACTCAGTCATCTCTCGCTCGTCCTCGCCACTTTCGGCATCTCGCCCGTCTTTTTTCCGCAGCGGCATTGTTTATGACCCCGTTTGTGTTCGTGGAAACCGCACATGCGGATTTTCGCGTCTGCAACAGCACGCAAAATCTCGTGGGGGTCGCAATCGGCTATCGGGCACAGGAGGGCTGGGTCAGCGAAGGCTGGTGGCAGGTCCCCTCCTCGACCTGCGCGACGCTGATCGAGGGTGAGTTGCAATCGCGTTATTATTATCTTTATGCCGAAGACGCCGCCCATGGCGGCCGCTGGACCGGTGACGTCAACATGTGCGTGGCGGAAAACGAGTTCAAGATCGGCGGCGTAGATGATTGTTATGCCCGCAGCTTCCAGAGAATGGGTTTCAAGGAATATGACACGGGCAGACAGGGCAGCTGGATGGTCCAGCTTTCCGATACGCCAGGCACACAGGGAAATCAAAACTGATGAAGCGTAACCGCAAAGTCAAAATTCTTGCAACTCTCGGCCCAGCCTCTTCGGAAGAGGCGATGATCGAGAAGCTGCATCTCGCCGGCGCCGATCTCTTCCGGATCAACATGAGCCACGCGAGCCATGACGTGATGCGGACGCTCATTCAGCGTATCCGCTCGGTCGAAAGCCGTAACGGTCGTCCCATCGGTATTCTGGCCGACCTGCAGGGTCCCAAGCTGCGCGTCGGAAAATTCGCCGAAGGCAAGGTCGATCTCGTTGCAGGCCAGACCTTCACGCTGGATAATAACGACACGCCCGGCGACAATACCCGCGTTTTCCTGCCGCATCCCGAAATTCTCGAAGCGGTCAAGCCAGGCCACCGTCTGCTGATCGATGACGGCAAGCTGCATCTGCGCGCTGAAAAATGCGACGGCAAGAGCATCGTCACGACCGTTGTTTCCGGCACCAAGATTTCAGACCGCAAGGGCATCAGCCTGCCCGATACCCTGCTCGGCGTCGGCGTTTTGACCGATAAGGACCGCGTCGACCTTGATGCCGTTCTCGCCACCAATGAGGTGGACTGGGTTGCGCTTTCCTTCGTCCAGCGCCCTGAAGACCTTGCCGAAGTGCGCAAAATCGCGCGCGGCCGCGTTGGCCTGATGTCGAAGATCGAAAAGCCGCAGGCCGTCGAGCGTATCGAGGAAATCATCGAGCTTTCCGACGCCTTGATGGTCGCACGCGGCGATCTTGGTGTCGAAATGCCGCTCGAAGCAGTTCCGGGCATCCAGAAGCAGCTGACGCGCGCCTGCCGCCGCGCCGGCAAGCCGGTCGTCGTCGCCACTCAGATGCTGGAATCGATGATCACCGCGCCCGTCCCAACCCGCGCGGAAGTGTCTGACGTCGCCACCGCCGTCTTCGAAGGCGCTGATGCCATCATGCTCTCGGCTGAATCCGCCTCCGGCGATTACCCGGTCGAAGCCGTTTCCACCATGGCCTCCATCGCCAGCACCGTGGAACAGGATCCGCATTATTCCAACATCATCTATGCGCAGCGCGCCCAGCCGGAGCCGACAGGCGCCGACGCGATTTCGCTCGCTGCCCGCCAGATCGCCGAAACGCTGAAACTGTCGGCGATCGTCACCTATACCTCGTCCGGCACGACGGGTCTGCGCGCAGCACGCGAACGGCCGCAGGTGCCGATCATTGCCCTTTCACCGATCATCCAGACCGCACGCCGCCTGTCGGTCGTCTGGGGCCTGCACTGCGTCGTCACCGGTGATGCGAGCGATCTCGATGACATGGTGAACCGCGCTTGTCGCATCGTTGTTTCCGAAGGTTTCGGCAAGCCGGGTGACCGCATCATCATCTCTGCCGGCGTGCCGCTCGGCACCCCCGGCGCCACCAATATGGTGCGCATCGCCTATATCGGCTCGGACGGCCAGAGCGGCGTCTGATAAAGGAATATCCAGGAATTAAAAAAACCCGCCGGCAACGGCGGGTTTTTTTGTTGGCCTTTCGGCCATATCAGAAAAAGCAGGGTTCAGTGCATCTTCACCGGTGTGCTGAAGCGGCTGGACTCGATTGCTGCCGCACCCGGCTTGAAGCTTGCCGATGTGGCCGAAGCCGACATGTCGTGGCTGAGCATGCGGTTGGCGATAACACGCGGCGCCTTTACCGAACGTCCAGTCGTACCCTTGTTCTGGTTGAGCGCCCAGTCAGAGATCGAATCCTGCGTCAGGCGACCACCACCGACCATCGCCTGGTGGGAAACGGCCGCATCCTGCTTGCTCGGGCGCGAGCCCTTGGTCGGCAGGCCAGCGGTGAGACCACCATTGATGGCGGGCTTCAGATCGAAAGCGTCACCGAAACCTTCCTGCGACTCCGCCTTGGCGGTTTCAGCAGGTGCAACCGTGACCTTGTGGTTGACGGCAGCCGGGAATTGCGCGGCGGTCGGCATGGCGGCGGACTGGACCTGCGAACGGGCAGCCTGGCCGCTCTGCTCCAGAGCCGCAACAACCGTCGGAGAAAGCGTATCCTGCCGAGCCTCGGCGAGATCGTCTTCGCCTTCCGGATCGGCATTGGCGGCAGCAAGAAGGGCTTCAGCCACTGCCGGGCGATTGGCGGGAACCGGAACCGAGGCAAGCTCACCGGTCGCCGCAGGGGTCGCACCATCGGCGGACGCCGTCAGGATCGATCCTTCCGCATCGCCTCTCATGCCACGCGGCCCGAGAAGGGTGGGCACAGGCACGGAGACCTCAGCCAGATCGGCGAATTGCTGGCGCTCGGCCGGAGCGGAAGCGGGCGTCGGCGTTGTTGCTGCCTGAAGAGCATCCTGCGCGGCATTGCGGGCCGGCGAATAGAGCGCTGTCGCGAGACCGGTATTGGCCGGCGGCTGGTTGCCGAAGGCAGGGCGAGCCGTCGGCAGCGGCGCATCGTTCACGCCAGGAAGGGATTGTGCCGAAGCAACCGCAATCGTCGGTTCAGGCTCGGGAGCGGCCTGTGGCGGCGTTGCCGGGCGAGCAACAGCCGGGCGTTCTGCGGGTTCCGGCGCTGCGATGCTATCGGGATCTTCATCCTCGTCGCCACCGCCGCCAAAGAGCGCCTGCAACAATGTCTTGCGCTTGCCGCCGCCACCCGAGGAGGCCGGGCCGGAGCCGGCGCTGGACGCAACCTGAATGGAGGAAGAGCTGACGCGCTTCTTGTAGTCCGCCAGCGCCTGCTCATAACCGGGAAGCGGCTTGCCGTCGGAAGGAAGATGCAGCGTGTTGCCGTTCGGGAAGATACGCACCAGTTCCTGGCGGCTCATGCGCGGCCAGGCGCGAACGCCGCCGACATCCATGTGCACGAAGGGAGAACCGGAACTGGGATAAAAGCCGACGCCACCGATCTGCATCTGCATGCCGACTTCGCGCAGGCGGGAGAGCTTGACGCCAGGAATGTAGAAATCCATGGCCTTGCCGAGCATATGCTGGCTTTTTTCCGCAACACCCTTGGTACGTGTCCGCAGGAGACCGTTGGTTTCCGGCGAGCGGAAAGCAGAAACGACATTGATATAATCGGTCGCGCCGCTGCGGCGATAAACTTCCCAGACGAGATCGAAAAGGCGCGGGTCCATGCGCGTCGGCTGGTTACGACGCCAGTCGCGCAGGAAGCGGTTCAGCTCCTGCAAGCCCTTCTGGTCGTATTTTCCATTGCGCTTGAAGGTGATGACCGCCTTCTCGCGTGTATGGATATAATACAGTTTGAGGCTGCGCGTTTCGGCGGCGGCTTCCGTCGCCGAAACACCTACGAAGGGCATTGCGGCGAGCATCAGGCAGGCAAAGGTGACAGCGCGCGCCGACAGCTTCGTGCATATATCCTTGATCAAGCCGCGCGCAATCTTTGTCGAAAGCGCGTTATTCCGATGCAGATATGGCAATTCGATCCCCGCCTGGAAGACAATTTATGTCACATTGCCTCAAATGAACGTCAAATACGGTGACACGATGGCAAAATTGCCACACACATGCAACCTTCCTCTACATAGTGAATCAGCCACTAACAAGAGGTTTATAGACGGTAAGCGGATATCCTTGCTCAGAAGTTAACAAATTTCACGATCTGCCGGGCGATACGCCATTTGCGGCGTCATGCGGCGTCTCGAAGAGGATCGTCGGGATCGATGCCATAATCCTTCAGTTTCCGATAAAGCGTCGAGCGGCCGATGCCGAGTTTTCTGGCGACCTGGCTCATCTGCCCGCGATAGAAACGGAGTGCGAAGCGGATGAGCTCTTCTTCGATCTCGGCCAGCTTTCGAATGTTGCCCGCTTCGTCCATGCTTGAGATCAGGTTTCCGCCCCGATATATGGTGGTGGAAACATCCGTTGCCTCTTCCACAACAGCGTGGCTTTCGGCAAGCGGAGGCGGCGGCGAATAGGCGGCCAGCTTCAGCGACGACCCGGATGGTGAACGGATGGCATCACCCGTATCGTCCATCGCCGCGAATTCCGGCAGCTGCAGCGCGATCTGCGGAAAATCGGTATCCGCCAGTTCCTCGCCCTGCGACAGCACGACGGCGCGGAAGACCGCGTTTTCAAGCTGGCGGATGTTGCCGGGCCAATCATAGGCCGTCAGAAGCGCCAGCGCGCTGGCATCAAGGCCAACGGGATTGGGCAATTTCTGCTCGGCGGAAAAACGCTCGGCAAAAACCCGCGCCAGATGAGGAATGTCTTCCTTACGGCGACGCAGCGCCGGAATGGTGATGGGGAAAACGTTGAGACGGTAATAAAGGTCTTCGCGGAAACGACCTTCCTTCACCTCTTCAATCAGGTTCTTGTTGGTGGCGGAGATCAGCCGCACATTGACCTTCTGCACCCGCGCCGAGCCGACGGTTTCGATTTCACCCTGCTGAACCGCGCGCAACAGCTTCACCTGCACATCCAGCGGCAGATCGCCGATTTCATCGAGGAACAGCGTGCCGCCATCGGCTTCCATGAATTTGCCGATGTGTTTTTCCGTCGCACCGGTAAAAGCGCCCTTCTCGTGGCCGAACAGGATGCTCTCCACCAGATTATGCGGGATGGCACCGCAATTGACGGTGATGAACGGCTTGTTCGCCCTGTCGCCTGCCGACTGGATAGCGCGGGCGACCATTTCCTTGCCGACACCGGATTCGCCTTCCAGCACCACGGGAATGCTGGACTGGGCGGCGCGCTGCGCCAGTTCTATGACCCTCAGCATTGCCGGGCTGGCGGAAACGATATCGGTAAAATTCACTGCATTGCTCCGTCCACGCCTGCCCGTGCGGGCCTTTGCCTCTCTCCTGTCCAGCTTGAGGGCATTGGAAATGGCCGCGCCTATCCTTTCCGGCGAGACTGGCTTGACGACGAAATCAAAAGCGCCGGCGCGCATGGCCTGCACGACGGTATCGATGCCACCCTGGCCGGTCTGAACGATGACGGGAACGTCGGTGCCAAGTTCACCAACGGCTTTCAGAAAAGAAAGACCGTCCATTTCCGGCATCATGAGGTCGAGGACGATGACATTGATCTCGCCGCTATATTGCTTGAGCAGCTCCAGCCCCGCCCTGCCGTTTTCGGCAAGCAAGGCCAGATGCCCATAACGTTCCACCGCATTTTTGAGCAGGCGGCGCTGGACGGGATCATCGTCTATCACGAGAACATGCGCGGTCATTTTTGGCTCCGGTTTCCGGTTTATGGACCTGCGTCATGCGGTCCCTTGTGCCGCACTCTGGCACGGGAGACTTGAACATCCAGTTTTGAGATTTGCTTGCATTTTATCCATTGCTGCGGGAAACAAAGGACCCATATGCTTCGCAAGCATAATCAGAAGGACGCGTTCGATGACCCTCAATCGCCTCACCCCGCAGCCCGCATTCTCCCTTGCCGAAGCCTCCGGT
This sequence comes from Agrobacterium tumefaciens, assembly GCF_005221385.1. Taxonomy (NCBI): domain Bacteria; kingdom Pseudomonadati; phylum Pseudomonadota; class Alphaproteobacteria; order Hyphomicrobiales; family Rhizobiaceae; genus Agrobacterium; species Agrobacterium tumefaciens. Next base: position 815,782 of record NZ_CP039904.1, read on the forward strand.
CCCGTGCTCGGTGACCTGCCCGGCTGGAAGCTCTCGGATCTCTACCCGTCGAGCGATTCACCGGAATATAAGGGCGATATCGAGAAAGCGGCGGCAATGGCGACCGCTTTCGAGGATAAGTGGAAGGGCAAGCTTGAGGCAGCCGCAGAGGCCGCTGGCGAAAAAGGCATCGGCGCGGCGCTGAAGGAATATGAGGCGCTGGACGATCTTATCGGCCGTATCGGTTCCTTTGCCGGACTGACCTATTTTTCCGATACATCCAACCCGGCAAACGGCAAGCTATATGGGGATGCCCAGGCGAAGCTGACGGATATTTCCGCACATCTCCTGTTCTTCACGCTTGAACTCAACCGCATCGATGATGCGACGATGGACGCCTGCATGGCGAATGACGCCGCTGCGGGCCACTACCGGCCATGGCTGGTGGATTTGCGCAAGGACAAGCCGCACCAGCTAGACGACCAGCTGGAGCAGCTGTTCCTCGAAAAATCGATGACCAGTGCGGCGGCCTTCAATCGCCTGTTCGACGAAACGATGGCCGATCTACGTTTCGACATTGACGGCGCGAGCCTTCCCCTGGAAGTGACGCTCAACATGCTGCAGGAGCCGGAGCCTGAAACCCGCAGGAAGGCGGCACAGGCGCTGAGCGCCACCTTCAAGGACAATCTGCGCGTTTTCACCCTCATCACCAACACGCTCGCCAAGGACAAGGATATTTCCGACCGCTGGCGCAAGTTCGAGGATATTGCCGATAGCCGCCATTTGGCCAACCGCGTCGAGCGCGAAGTGGTCGATGCATTGGCCGCCGCCGTAAAGAAAGCCTATCCGCGTCTTTCGCATCGATATTATGCCATGAAGGCGAAGTGGCTCGGCATGGAGCAGATGAATTACTGGGACCGCAACGCGCCGCTTCCCGATACCTCGAACACGATCATTCCATGGGATGAAGCGAAGAACACCGTCCTTTCCGCATACGGAAACTTCGCACCTGAGATGGCCGATATCGCCCGCCGTTTCTTTGACGAGGAATGGATCGACGCCCCCGCCCGTCCGGGTAAGGCGCCGGGCGCATTCGCGCATCCGACCGTGCCTTCGGCCCACCCTTACGTGCTCGTCAATTATCTCGGCAAACCGCGCGACGTGATGACCCTCGCCCATGAGCTTGGTCATGGCGTGCATCAAGTGCTGGCCGGTCAGCAGGGCGCCCTGATGTGCGCCACGCCGCTGACGCTTGCCGAAACCGCTTCCGTCTTCGGTGAAATGTTGACCTTCCGCAAGCTGCTCGACGACACGAAGGATGTGAGGGAGCGCAAGGCCATGCTCGCCCGCAAGGTCGAGGACATGATCAACACGGTCGTGCGCCAGATCGCCTTTTACGAATTCGAGCGCAAGCTGCACACCGCCCGCAAGCAGGGGGAACTGACCTCCGAACAGATCGGCGAATTGTGGCTTTCCGTGCAGGCTGAAAGCCTCGGCCCGGCAATCCGCATTTCCGAAGGCTACGAGACATGGTGGACATACATCCCCCATTTCATCCATTCGCCCTTCTACGTGTATGCCTATGCCTTCGGCGATTGCCTGGTAAACTCGCTCTATGCGGTTTACCAGAAGGCCGAGACGGGCTTTCAGGAGAAATATTTCGAACTTCTGAAGGCAGGCGGCACCAAGCACCATTCGGAGCTTCTCAAACCCTTCGGCCTCGATGCGACCGATCCTTCCTTCTGGGACAAGGGGCTTTCGATGATCGAGGGATTGATCGACGAGCTGGAAGCGCTGGACAATAAACAGGCTTAACCTCGTCAGCCGGCAGGGCTATCCTATTTCGGACAAGCTTTGCCGGTTGATAGTGCCGGCGCAGAAACCGACCATGATGACAGGCGACGAGCACAGGCAATGAAACGCAAACCTGCCGATCTGACCTTGAGGGAAACCCTGCGCTGGGAGCCGCAAACCGGCTTTCAGCGCATCGACCAGCATATGCGCCGGCTGCTGCGTTCGGCCGATGCGCTCGGTTTCCGCGCCCCGGCCAACGCCGTTCAGGCGCTGGAAAAGACGGTGGGCGGCGAAAAACCGCTCTGCGTCAGGCTGGTTATGAACTACAAGGGCGAACTCGATATCGAGGCGGCCGATTTCAATCCCGTACAAACAAATGCGGTCTGGCGCGTTCGTATCGCGACAAAAACCACGCTCGATTCCACGGATACCTTCTATCGCCACAAGTCGTCGCGCCGCGAGCCCTATGATGCCGCCCGCGCCGAGTTTTCAGCCGAGGAAGCGGATGAGGTTCTTCTGCTCAATGAACGCGGCGAATTGTGCGAGGGATCATCGACCAGCATTTTCGTCGAAATGCCGGATGGGCAACTGCTGACGCCGCCGCTCGACAGCGGCATCCTGCCGGGCGTGCTGCGCGCCGACCTGATCCGCGAACGCAAGGCGCGCGGACAGGCGCTGAAACCGCAGGACGTCACGGGGCGGCGGCTGTTCGTCGGCAATTCGCTGCATGGGCTGATTGCGGCTGAGTTGATTTAAACAGTCACCGCCAGAAGCCGGTCGCGGCCTTTTTCCTTGGCCGCATAAAGAGCCTGATCGGCACGCATAAAAACATCATCGGCGCTTTCCGCCATCCGATAGGTCGTCATGCCGGCCGAGCAGCTGTAAGAAAAATCGGGAAACTCGGCCAGAGGTCTTGAAAGCCGCACCCTCTGCAGCAGCCGCTCGACGATTTCCCGGCCCTCCGCCACGGTGCTGCGCGGCAGGACGAGCATGAATTCTTCACCGCCGATCCTGCCGAAAAAATCCACCCGCCGGATGACGGAATGGGCGATGCCGACAAAATCGCGCAGCACCGCATCACCACATTTATGGCCGAAACGATCATTGATCTGCTTGAAAAAATCGATGTCGAGCGTGCAGAGGCAAAAGGGTGCTTCAAGCCCCTTGCCAACCCGTTCCACCTGTAGTGCCAGCTTGGCGAAAACGAAACGGCGGTTCGCCGTTCCCGTCAACTCATCCGTCTGCGAGGCGCGCACAGCCAGGTCCCGGTCCTGCCGCAGCGCCCGGTAACCCTGGCGTAATTCCGTCACGTCACTGGCAATGCACAGCATCCAGCCATCCTGCTGCACCGTTTCCGTCATCCAGAACCAGCGGCCGTCATACATGTCCATCTCGAAGGCGCGGTAGGGCAGCTTGCCGCGCCGGGACTGGGCCGACAGGAGCCAGCCTTCGAAATCCCTATGTCGAACGACAACACCGGTTTGCAGGCGATGGTTCATCCGCATGATATCCGCCCAGGTCGGAAATTCTTCCGGGGTAATTTGAAAGCTTTCCTGAAATGACGGGTTGGCATGCCGCAGCCGGTCTTCGGAATCATAAAGGGCAATCAGAACGGGGGTGGCACCTTGAAGCGCAGCGACACGCTCGATGAAACTGTCCAACAGGCAATTCTCCTGTGATGGCGAAACTCCCTTGCCGTCATTGACCAGAGCCCCCCAGCACTTGGTCTCAACACGAAAAGAAGAACTTGATTATAAACGCAGTCTCTAAAATGCGAAGGGGCAGAATGTGCCTGCATGTGTGCTTTCACCCCAACCGTCATATGTCCGTCATCCACCTGCCCTTTATTGTGGCACGCTTTTGTGATCTAGCTTACTTATTGGCTGAAAAAGGAAAATTGACGAATGACGGACGCAAACCATCCGATTTACGGCGATATTGACGGCCCCATCATCATGATCGGCTTCGGCTCCATCGGGCGCGGTACTCTTCCGTTGATCGAACGTCATTTCAATTTCGACAAGACCCGGCTCGTCGTCATCGATCCGCGCGAAGATATCGCCGCGTTTCTGGCCGAGAGGAATATTCTCCACATCCGCACGCATCTGACCAAGGAGAATTACAAGGAAGTTCTGAAGCCGCTGCTCAAGGGCGTTCAGGGCCAGGGCTTCTGCGTCAATCTTTCGGTCGATGCCGCTTCCGTCGATCTGATGCGGCTCTGCCGCAAACACGGCATGCTCTATATCGACACGGTGGTTGAGCCATGGCCGGGCTTTTATTTCGACGCCGATGCCGACAATGCATCCAGAACCAATTATTCGCTTCGCGAGACCATGCTGAAGGAAAAGGCACGCAAGCCGGGCGGCACGACGGCCGTTTCCACCTGCGGGGCGAACCCCGGCATGGTGTCGTGGTTCGTGAAGCAGGCGCTGATCAATCTCGCCAAAGATACCGGCCTTGATATCGAAGAGCCGCAGCCGCATGACCGCGAAGCCTGGGCAAAGCTCATGAAGCAACTCGGCGTCAAGGGCGTGCATGTGGCTGAACGCGATACGCAGCGGGCAAAAGATCCCAAGCCCTTCGGCGCTTTCTGGAACACCTGGTCGGTGGAAGGTTTTATCGCCGAGGGTTTTCAGCCCGCCGAACTCGGCTGGGGCACCCATGAAAACTGGATGCCGAAAAACGCAAAAAAACAGAAGAAGGGCAGCAAGGCGGCGATCTATCTCGACCAACCCGGCGCCAATACACGAGTGCGGACATGGTGTCCGGGACAGGGTCCGCAATATGGCTTTCTGGTCACCCACAATGAGGCGATCTCGATTTCCGACTATTTCACGGTCCGCAATGATGATGGCGACGTGACTTATCGGCCGACCTGTCATTATGCCTATCACCCCTGCAACGACGCCATTCTTTCGCTGCATGAACTTTTCGGCAACGGCGGCATCCCGCAGCCGGTGCAGCATGTGCTGGGCGAAGACGAACTGGTCGACGGTGCCGACGAGCTGGGCGTTCTGCTTTATGGCCACGACAAAAATGCCTATTGGTACGGCTCACGGCTGAGCCTGCAGGAGGCGCGTTCGCTCGCCCCCAACCAGAATGCGACCGGACTGCAGGTCAGTTCAGCGGTGCTGGCCGGAATGGTCTGGGCCATCGAAAATCCGCAGGTCGGCATCGTCGAGGCGGATGAAATGGATTATCGCCGATGCCTGGAGGTGCAGCGCCCCTATCTAGGCCCGGTCGAAGGACACTACACGGACTGGACACCGCTTGACGGCCGCCCCGGCCTGTTTCCCGACAATATCGACACCGCCGATCCATGGCAGTTCCGCAATATTCTGGTGCGGTGAAGAAAGCGGCGTCTCATATTTGTCACATCCATGCTTTCATGCGGCAGATGAGGAACCGGCAGGAGCAAACAACGTTGCCTTGAAATAAGGAACGCTTCACGGCATGGTCGAAACACAGAAAGTTTCATCGAATCGCAGGAGAACAGGCTCATGAACTTCAAGACAAGCGCTGCTTTGCTTTGTGCCGCCATCGCGGTGTCTTCATGCGTCGCGCCGGGTCCCTCGCAGCAGACCTCGATGGCGCCTTCGCTTTCCCGCGGCCCGGCCGTGGATGGCCGCTGGATCGACCGCAACGGCATCGTGTCGACCTTCCAGAACGGCGCCTTCTCCACCCGTTCGACCGACACCAACACGCTTCTGGCCTCCGGCACCTATGTGACGATTTCGCCGACGCTTTACGAAATCAACATGACATCGCTGGTGCGCAACACGCAATCACGCGTCAACTGCGCCCTCGTCTCGCCTTCACAATTGAACTGCACGACAGACAGCAACAGCCAGTTCTCGCTGACCCGCCAAGGCTAATACTTCTAATTTTTCAATGTGATGACCTTTTTAAACGCACGCTTCCAGCGTGCGTTTTTGTTTGTTGCGCACCTGTCATAATTTCGCTTGCGGCAATTGCCGCTAAATGGAAACATCCGGCTTTGAAAGCCTGACATACTTTCAGATTAAAGAATGATCGGAGCACGGGCGGATGATGATCGGGAAGCCCGGCTTTCGCCTTGAACAGGGGATAGGACCATGAAGAAAATTTTGGGACTGGGCATGCTGAGCGTTTCGGCGATAACGCTTTCAGCCGGAGCAGCTCTGGCCGATTACGAACTCAACATTCTTCACATCAACGATTTTCACTCCCGTATCGAATCGATCAATAAATTCGACTCGACCTGCTCGGCGGAAGAGGAAGGCAAAAACGAATGCTTCGGCGGCGCTGCCCGCCTCCTGACCGCAATCAACCAGACCCGTGACGCGCTGAAGGCTGAAGGGAAGAACGTTCTGCTGCTCAATGCCGGCGACAACTTCCAAGGATCGCTGTTCTACACCACTTACAAGGGCACGGTGGAAGCGGAAGTGCTGAACGCCATGAAGTTCGACGCCATGACCGTCGGCAACCATGAGTTCGACGACAGCGAGGACGGACTTGCCGGCTTCCTCGACAAGGTGCAGTTCCCCGTCGTGACCGCCAATGTGGTGGCCACCGCCACCTCGAAAATCGGCGACCGCGTCAAGCCCTCCATCGTGCTTGAAGTCGGCGGGCAGAAAATCGGCATCGTCGGTGCTGTCGCCAACGACACGGCTGAACTGGCAACGCCCGGCCCTAACATCACCATCGCCGAAGATGTCGCGAAGATCAGCGAACAGGTGCAGAAGCTGAAGCAGGACGGTGTTAACAAGATCATCGCGCTCACCCATGTCGGATATCCGCGCGACCTAGAATTCATCGCGAAAATCCCTGACGTCGACGTGGTGGTCGGCGGCCACACGCATACGCTGCTTTCCAACACCGACCAGAAGGCCGAAGGCCCTTATCCGACCCTCGTTGACAATCCCGGTGGTTACAAGGTTCCGGTCGTTCAGGCCGGGCAATACAGCAAATATCTCGGCGACCTGAAAGTCGTCTTCGACGACAGCGGCGTGGTCAAGGAAAGCAAGGGCGATCCCATCCTGATCGATTCCTCCTTCAAGCCCGACGAAGCCACACTCAAGCGTATCGATGAGCTGAAGGCCCCGATCGAGGCACTGAAAACCAAGGTCGTTGGTTCCTCCGAAGGTCCGATCGAGGGCGACCGCAAGGTTTGCCGCGTCAAGGAATGCTCCATGGGCAATCTGGTAGCGGATGCAACGCTTGCACGCGTCAAGGATCAGGGTGTCACCATTGCTTTCGCCAATAGCGGCGGGCTGCGCTCCTCCATCGATGCCGGCGATGTTTCCATGGGCGAAGTTCTGACTGTTCTGCCGTTCCAGAACACGGTTGCAACATTCCAGCTGAAGGGCGAGGATATTCGCGCCGCCCTCGAAAACGGCGTCAGCCAGATCGACGACGGTGCGGGCCGCTTCATGCAGGTTTCCGGCATGAAATATTCATTTGACCGGTCGAAGCCGGCTGGCAGCCGCGTCATTTCAGTTGACGTGAAGGAAGGCGAGGCCTTCGTGCCGCTCGACCCGGCCAAGACCTATATCGTTGCGGCCAATAACTATGTGCGCACCGGTGGCGACGGCTTCAAGGTCTTTGCGACCAAAGCGATCAACGCCTATGACTTCGGCCCCAACCTGGAGGAAGCGGTCGCGGCCTATATCAGCGCCAACAGCCCCTACAAGCCCTTTACGGACGGCCGCATCAGCGAAGTGACGCCGGCCGGTTATGTGGCTCCCGCGAAAGAGGCTGCACCGGCCCCGGCCCCCACAGCGCCTGCGGCAACCGCACCGGCCACCACTGCTCCTGCCGCAGCAGCAGCCACAGCCAGCAAATATGTTGTCGAAAAGGGCGACTCGCTCTGGAAGATCGCAGCGGAAAAATATGGCAATGGCGCGCTTTGGACCCGAATTGCCAAGGCGAACACGCTGCAGCATCCAAACCATATCGAAATCGGCAAGGAACTTGAACTTCCGGCTCAATAAGCCGGACACCGAAAGACAGGGCAATTTGCCGCAGACCGGAAGCCGGCCCTCACCCATGGGGCCGGCTTCTTATTTTTCCTTAAAAAACAGTCTGTTAGGCGCTACGAATTGCCAAAACGCAACATGCCCCTTCATTGAAGGCGCAAATCACATCCGTTGGTGGTTCAATCCTGAAAAAATTCGTCTAGAACACGTGAACAAATCGACGACACGGGCGTATAGCTCGTGCATTTCCGGCAAAAGCCATCAAGGTTTGCATCCGGTATGCATAAATAGAAGATGGAGCCTCTCCGCCGCTATCCCAGGCGGAAAAGCTCTCACGCAACCAGTCCGAGTTTCAGGTGTCATTCATGGCGACAGAACTATCCGCACTCCCCGCAGACCACCCCCGTACGGCATTTGGCAAGGTTGGCGTCCTGCTCGTTAATCTCGGCACCCCTGACGGTACGGACTACTGGCCGATGCGCCGTTATCTGGCGGAATTTCTGAGCGACAAGCGCGTCATCGAGTGGTCGCGCCTCTACTGGTATCCGATCCTTTACGGCATCGTTCTCAACAAGCGCCCACAGAAGGTTGGCAAGGCTTATGAGGAAATCTGGAACCACGAGCGTAACGAAAGCTATCTGCGCACCTTCACCCGCAGCCAGGGCGAACTGATGGCACAGGCGCTGACGGATCTGCCCAATGTCGTCGTCGACTGGGCGATGCGCTATGGCCAGCCGTCCATCGCCTCGAAAATCGACGCGTTGAAGGAACAGGGTTGCGAAAAAATCCTGCTTTTCCCGCTTTACCCGCAATATGCCGCTTCGACCACGGCAACGGTGAACGACAAGGCATTCGAACATCTGATGAAGCTGCGCTGGCAGCCCGCCATTCGCACGGTGCCGCCCTATCACGACGACCCGGCCTATATCGAGGCGCTAGCAGCTTCCGTCAAAAACCATCTGGCAACGCTGGATTGGGAGCCGGAGATGCTGATCACCTCCTTCCACGGCATTCCGCAATCCTATTTCAAAAAGGGCGATCCCTATTATTGTCATTGCCAGAAAACCGCACGCCTGCTGCGGGAGGCTCTTGGCCGGACTGACAAGAATTTCATGATCACCTTCCAGTCGCGTTTCGGGCCAGAAGAGTGGTTGCAGCCCTATACCGACAAGACCGTGGAAAAGCTGGCATCCGAGGGCATCAAGCGCATCGCCGTCATGAACCCCGGCTTCGTCTCGGATTGTCTTGAGACGCTGGAGGAAATTGCCGGTGAAGCCGGAGAAATCTTCCTGCACAATGGCGGCGAGAAATTCACCCATATTCCGTGTCTGAACGACAGCGCCGAGGGCATGAACGTTCTCGAAAAGGTTGTAAGACAGGAGTTGCAAGGCTGGGTATAATCTTGCCATAACGCTACTGGGGTAAAACCCTGACGGTTCTGATCCTTGGAGGGAAAGTGATGATTGCATTGGGCGGTTTTGACATCGTCGTCATAGCGGCGGTTGTTCTGGTTATTCTGGTGCTGTTTGCCGGCATCAAGACCGTACCGCAGGGGCATCGTTACACGGTTGAACGGTTCGGGCGTTACACCCGCACGCTGGAACCCGGCCTGAACCTCATCGTGCCGTTCTTCGAAAGCATCGGTTCGAAGATGAATGTTATGGAGCAGGTGCTCCATATTCCGACACAGGAAGTCATCACCCGCGACAATGCCAGCGTCTCTGCTGATGCCGTCACCTTTTATCAGGTGCTCAATGCTGCACAGGCCGCTTACCAGATCTCCAATCTGGAAATGGCGATCGAAAACCTCACAATGACCAATATCCGTTCGGTAATGGGCTCGATGGACCTCGATGAGTTGCTGTCGAACCGCGATGCCATCAACGATCGCCTTCTGCGCGTGGTGGATGAGGCGGTGGGACCATGGGGCATCAAGGTCACCCGCATCGAGATCAAGGACATCGCGCCCCCGAAGGATCTCGTTGATTCCATGGCGCGGCAGATGAAGGCCGAGCGCGAAAAGCGCGCGCAGGTGCTGGAGGCTGAAGGCTCCCGCAACGCCCAGATTCTGCGCGCCGAAGGCGCAAAACAATCCGCCATTCTGGAAGCCGAAGGCCAGCGCGAGGCAGCATTCCGGGACGCCGAAGCCCGTGAGCGTCTCGCGGAAGCCGAAGCCAATGCCACCCGGATGGTGTCGGAAGCCATCGCCGCCGGCAATGTCCACGCTATCAACTATTTCGTTGCCCAGAAATACACCGAGGCGCTGGCAGAAATCGGCACGGCGAAGAATTCCAAGATCGTGCTGATGCCGATGGAAGCCTCGGCGCTGATTGGCTCGCTCGGCGGCATCGGCACGATTGCGAAAGAGGTTTTTGGCGATAGAGGCGATGCGCCGTCCGCCCCGGCTCCGGCCCGCTCCGTACCTCCGACGCGGCCTTCCCCCTTCGGCTCTTCATCGGAGAAGTGACGATGCTGCAACGGCTTGCCACTGAGCTGGGACCATGGAGCTGGTGGATCGTCGGCTTTGTGCTGCTGGCGGCCGAGCTCATCGCTCCGGGCGTTTTCCTGATCTGGATCGGGCTTGCCGCGCTTGTCATTGGAGCGCTTTCGCTGCTTTTATGGGATGCGGCATATTGGGCTTGGCAATTGCAGCTGGTGCTGTTTGCCGCGCTCTCCATCGTCTTTGCCCTGCTCGGCCGGAAATATTTCGGCAGGAACCGGGCCGCCACCGATGAACCGTTCCTCAATCAGCGCGAGGCAAGCCTTGTCGGCCGCACAGCGACGCTGCAGGAACCAATTGTCGAAGGACGCGGCCGGATAAGACTGGACGACACATGGTGGCCAGTAAATGGTGAAGACCTTCCAGCCGGAACCCGTGTCAGGATCGCATCAGCACGCGGCCGCACACTGACGATCGAACCGATAGATCAATAGGAGAGCCGAGCGGGCCTCAGGCCACGCCGATTCGCAACAGATCGTGGAAATGCACCAGGCCGATCGGCCGGTTGTCATCATCCACCACGATCAGCGCGCCGATATGGAATTTTTCCAGTGTCGCCAGCGCGCTGGTCGCAAGCACCGACTTTTTGACCGTCTTCGGGTTGCGGGTCATGATATCGTCCACCGTCAATTCGGCGAGATTGCGCGACAGGTTGCGGGCCAGATCACCCTCGGTGACAATGCCGCACAGACGTCCATCCTCATCCAGAATGCCGACACAGCCAAAATGTTTGCGGGAAAGAACGCCAACCGCTTCCGGCATGGCTGTTCCCTTGGCCACCAGCGGCACACGGTCGCCGGTATGCATGATATCGCTGACCAGTGTCAGACTGGCGCCCAGTTTGCCGCCGGGATGAAACACCCGGAAATCACCGGCAGTGAAATTGCGGGCTTCCAGAAGTGCCACGGCAAGAGCATCACCCAGCGCCAGCTGCATCAAGGTGGAGGTGGTGGGTGCCAGACCAAGCGGACAGGCTTCCTGTTCATTGGGAACCAGCAGCACGATATCGGAGGCCTTCGCCAGCGATGAAGCCTCGGAACAGGTGAGTGCGATCAGCGGAATGGAGAAGCGGCGCGAATAGTTGATGATGCTACGCAGTTCCGCACTTTCACCACCTTTGGAGATCGCCAGAACCACATCGTCACCGCCGATCATCCCCAGATCGCCATGATTGGCCTCGGCCGCATGCACAAAAAACGCCGGTGTGCCGGTGGAGGCGAAGGTGGCTGCAAGCTTTGCGCCGATATGGCCGCTTTTGCCGACCCCGGTGATGATGAGACGGCCATTCGACTGGCCGATTGTCTCAATGGCTTTGCAGAAAGGCTCGGAAAGACCGTTTGTGAGAGCGGTCTCAAGGGCGGCAAGACCAGCCCGCTCCATCGAAATCGTCCGCACAGCGGATGAGATGGCATTGTCTTCGACCAGTTTGACGGCGCGCGTAATCATGGCCGACTGTTACTCTTTCACCTGAAAGAAGTCCACTCTTCAGCCAGCCGGTGTTGCTTTTTAGTGCCGCAGGTCCGGCGGAGAGATTTCCTCCATCGTTCCCAGCCGCTTGAAAGGGATGTTTTCTTCATCGACGAGATATCTCCCGACTGTCCTTACCCATGATACCGAACCGTCGTCCCGGCGCACGGCATATTCCTGATTGTAAAAGCTTGCCGCTTTCAGGGTGATCAACGCGGTCTCGATCACACGATTTCGGTGATCCAGATGCACTTTTTCAAGCATCTGAAAAATGCTGATGCCCTGCATCGCCTGTCTCAGCGGAATTCCAAAGAGTTCCGCACAGACCTCATCCAGATAGAATCGGTCGTTGGTAATATCCCAGCAATAAAAACCGACCTGCTTGATGTTCAAAACGGGATTCATGAAACGACGCTGTCACATAAAATAAAAATCAATAGAATTTACCAAGCAATAGAAAGACCTTTACCCCTAAATCATAGGGCGATTCCGTGCCAAATTGAAACGTTTAAATCTTATCATATTAGAAATATTTTGCACTGCGGCACGTTTTTCCAGTTCTCCGGTTGGCAGCATTCTGAATACAAGCAGTTAGCGCGAGGCCCGCCGATTTTCACGTGCTTGCCAAAACTCTGAAATCTCATCGATCTTTATCAACTGTTAACCATAAAAAACCTATTGTTAAAGTGATGTTAAAACTTGCGTCGCCTGTCTGGTCCCTGGTTTGTCCACGTCATTTCATCGGCCTCTCATTCATTTGGCCCGGGGAAGTGTTTTGGCAAATTATCGATCGGGCATCGGCCAAATTCGCCGGGTGAAGAGGAATGAATGTGAAGGGCGCCGCCACACGTCTGCAGACGTCGCGGAAAGCAGCAACCCTGTTGCTTGCCTGCACGCTTCTTTGCTCCACCACGGCAAGCCTTTTCGCACAAACTGCCGTCACAGCCACACCCTTATTGCCCGGCGTTCCTCCCGCCGGTGACGGAACAACTTCGGCCACCCCAGCGACGAGCGATGGAGCAGCGACAGATGCGCGGCAGACTGCACCTGCGGCCGCGCCTGCGCCACAACAGCTCTGGCGTCCCTCGAACAATCCCGGCGACCCGATTTACGAACAGCAGGACGATGCGGGCCAACCCTATGCCGAGGCTGAAAACCCCTATGAGCCGACGGTGGATGGCGGTGAAAATCCGCAGATAGCGACTGAGCCTGGCCAGACCCCGGGCATCCGGATCGGCACATTCCTGCTGCGTCCCGCGATCAGCCAGACCATCAACACGGAAAAACAGACGAACACCGGCGGTCCCTCCAGACGCAACTATCTGACAACAGGCATCCGCGGTACGCTTACCAGCGACTGGTCTCGCCACGCACTGACCGTGACGGGCGACGGCGCCTGGGAGAGAAACTTCGGCGGCGACAAGGATGGTGAAGAGCCCCGGGCGCGGATAGAGGCCGATCTGCGCCTTGATCTCGGCGAAGAGACGAAGGCCAATCTCAAGGCCGGTTACGAATTCAGCCGCGAAGACACAACAGACCCCAATGCTCTGACCGGCGCTGCCGTGCAGGGTGGTGAACACCGTTTTACGACCGGCGCTTCGATAGAGCGGGACTTCGGCAAACTGCGTGGGCTTGCGGCGCTCGATCTCTCCCGCACGGTCTATACGGATGCGAAAGGCCTTGATGGCAGGCCGATCAGCCTCAGCGACCGCGACCAGAACGGTGCGAACCTGCGCGGGCGCATTGGTTACGAATTGTCGCCGGCGCTGATCCCGTTCCTGGAACTGAACGCGGGAAAGACCAGATATGACAGCCGTCTGGACAATTCCGGTTACGCCCGCTCCTCCAACTCCTATGGCGCGAAGATCGGAACCGAGGTCGATCTCGGCGAAAAGACCCGTGGCGAGGCCGCGATCGGTTATCTGCGCAAGCAATATGATGATGACCGTCTTGCCGCCATCGGCGCTTTGACGCTGGACGGCGAACTCAACTGGTCGCCGCAGCGCGGCACGAATGTCAATCTCGGCCTGCGCACGACGATTGAGGATTTTGCCGGCGGTCCGCAGGGCGGCTGGATTTCCTATCGGCTGGATGCCGGGCTTACCCACGAATTACGCAACAATCTGGTCGCACGTTTGACGGGACAGATCGTGCACCGCACATTCCCCTCCTCCGACACCGAGAATGCCGTGGAATACACGGCAGGCGCCGGCCTGACGTGGGGGCTGAACCGCTATCTCGACCTGACCGCCGACGTCAGCTACCAGTGGACACCGGTCTATGACAGCAACGAATTCCGCGTCGGTGCAGGACTTGTCCTGAAGCGATGATCGCCAAACAAAAATCCCGGCGCGAAGGCCGGGATTTTATTGCGTTCTGGTCGGTTACTTCAATCCGTCGATCAAGGCCTTGATCGGCTCTTCGATCGCCGGACGAATATCACCACGTTCAAGAGCGAATGCAACGTTGGCCAGGATGAAGCCGTCCTTGGCGCCGCAATCGAAAGTCTGGCCGCGGAAATGATAGCCGGCGAACTCCTGCGACTGGGCAAGCGTCAGCATGCCGTCCGTCAGCTGGATTTCATTGCCTGCACCCCGTTCCTGATTTTCGAGAATATCGAAAATTTCCGGCTGAAGAATATAACGACCGTTGATGTAGAAATTCGATGGCGCCGTACCCTTGGCAGGCTTTTCCACCATTTCAGTGATCTTGAAACCTTCGCCCACGGCATCACCCACACCAACGATACCGTATTTGTGGGTCTGGTCGGGAGCGCATTCCTGCACCGCGATCACGTTGCCGGCGGTCTGGTCGTAAAGTTCGACCATGCCTTTCAGGCAGCTTTTCTGTGAATGCATGATCATGTCTGGCAACAGCACGGCGAAAGGCTCGTCGCCGACGATATCACGGGCGCACCAGACCGCATGGCCAAGACCGAGCGGCACCTGCTGGCGCGTGAAGCTTGCCGTGCCTGCCTTGGGCAGAAGGCCGGCCAGCAATGTCAGCTCGGCATTCTTGTTGCGCTCACGCAGCATCTGTTCAAGTTCAAATTGAATATCAAAATAATCTTCGATCACCGCCTTGCCGCGGCCGGTGACAAATACGAAATGCTCGATGCCCGCTTCCGCCGCCTCATCGACGACGTATTGAATGACCGGCTTGTCAACGACAGTGAGCATTTCTTTCGGAACCGCTTTGGTTGCGGGCAGGAAACGGGTACCGAGACCTGCGACTGGAAATACGGCCTTCCGAATTTTTTTCTGTTCTACCACATATCCCTCCTGAGAGATAAAACTTGATCACAATCCCCGCACGCTGTTGTTATTTCAAAAATAACAACGTTTTGTAAAGGGTGACGCTACCATCTATTAATGGTAAAGAATTTGTTGACGTTCTTTTGTTATCCATGACGACGCCCGATGCGTTTTCGCAATCGAAATGACATTCGAGAGAACGAAAGACTGACGATGACAAAGATGATCCTTTCAGATGTCCGCAAATTCGGCTGCATGATGGTTGCAGGCCTGGTGATTTCTCTGGCACCCGTTTCGGCCCATGCCGATGCCGGATTCAGACAGTGGATCAACCAGTTCTATGCAACAGCCGCGAAAGAAGGCATCAGCAAGGCAACCTATCAGAAGGCCTTCGCCGGCGTCAGCGAACCGGATCCGGATGCGCTGCGCAAGGCAACCTTTCAGCCGGAATTCACCAGCCAGGTCTGGGATTATCTCGATTCCCGCGTCAACCCCTATACGGTGCGGATTGGCCGCGAGATGAAGATGAAGCATGCGACGACCCTCAACTGGATCGAGCGCAACTTCAATGTCGACAAGCACATCATTCTCGCCATCTGGTCGATGGAATCGAATTACGGCGCGGTTCTCGAAAAGCCGGAGCGGCTGCACAATATTCCGCAGGCACTGGCGACGCTTGCCTATTCCGATCCCAAACGCGGCAAGTTTGCGCGCACGCAATTGATCGCCGCCCTCAAAATCCTTCAGGCGGGCGATGTCACGCCGAAGCAGCTGACGGGCTCGTGGGCGGGCGCGATGGGCCACACCCAGTTCATTCCGACCAGCTACCTGCTTTATGCGGTGGATGCCGACGGCAATGGCAAGCGCGACATCTGGCATTCGGTTCCCGATGCGCTGGCGACGGCCGCCAATCTGCTTTCCAAGAACGGCTGGGAACCCGGCCGGACCTGGGGTTATGAAACCGCCGTACCGCGCGGCGGCGCGCGTTACGAAGGCCAGACGAAGACGATTTCGGAATGGACAAAGCTCGGCTTTTCCCGCCCGAACGGCAAGAATTTCACCCGCGGTTCTGATCGCGCTATGCTGAAATTGCAGGGTGGCGCAAACGGTCCTGGCTTCCTGATGATGAAGAACTTCTTCACCATCAAGAAATACAACGCGTCGGACAGCTATGCGCTGGCCGTCGGCCTGCTCGCGGATGAAATCGCCGGTTATGGCGGCATGCAGCAGAAATGGCCGCGCCCGGATGGCACGCTCGACATTCGCGAAAAATTCGAACTCCAGACCCGCATGAAGGAACTCGGTTATTATGATGGCGAAATCGATGGTAATTTCGGCTCCGGTTCGAAAGCCGCCATTAGCGCCATCCAGTCGCGCATGGGCATGGAAAATGACGGCCAGCCGTCGCAGAGATTGCTGAGAGCCCTGCGCAATTGATAATATGCCGGCGAATTCGGCGGGGGTTCACCACCGCCGAAGCATCCGGAAAGGTCGATGTTATGAATAGGAAACCTGCGGTGAATAGCGGAAAGACCGGATGGCGCATCTGCGCCATCATTCTTTCTGCTGCCCTTTGCGTGCCGCTGGTTCCATCCCAGACCTTTGCCCAAGAACAGCGGCGCACCCTGTTTGAAATGCTGTTCGGCAGGCCGGTTGGTCGCGATGGCGGATCCGGGCGTGAATACCAGCCCCGCAACCGGCGGGATTTCCCCTCTGCCCCGCGCGAAAGATCGGTTACTCGCCCGCAACCCGCCCGAAAGGCACCTTCGGTGGTTCAAATGCGAACCGCAAAGCCGGAGCCAGCCGCCAAGCTTGAAAACGCAAGGCGCGTTCTGGTTATCGGTGACTTCCTGGCCGGCGGCATGGGGGAAGAGCTGGTCAATGCCTTTGCCAGTTCACCGGCAATTGCCGTCGATGTGCGTGCGAATGGTTCTTCCGGTCTCGTCCGCACGGATTATTACGACTGGTTTTCCAACCTGCCGCAATTCATAAGCGAGACCAATCCGGCCACCATCGTCATCATGATGGGCTCGAACGATCGCCAGCAAATGCAGATCGGCGATATCAGGGAAAAATTCGGCACCGATGTCTGGTTCAAGGAATATGAACGGCGGATCGATGAACTTCTGACCCTTGCCGGCCGCCCGAAAGTGCCGCTGCTCTGGGTTGGCCTGCCCGCCTTCCAGTCCCCCTCGCTCACAGCCGATCTCGTCGGCTTCAACCGGCTCTACCGCAACCATGTCGAAAAATATGGCGGCGAATTCGTGGATGTGTGGGACGGCTTCGTCGATGAGGGCGGAAAATTTGTCATCACCGGATATGATATGAACGGCCAGCAGGCCCGTCTGCGCGAGGCTGATGGCATCGGTATGACGCAGGCCGGCAAGCGCAAGCTCGCCTTCTACGTCGAGAAATTCGTGCGCCGGCACCTCGACAGCGCTGGCCCTGATCTCGTGAAACTGGATGGCAGCAATCTTCCAGCACTCACCTCGCTGCCGGCGCTTGGCATCGATGCGGGGCAGGTGCGCACGCAGCCGATCAGCCTCACCGATCCCAATCTCGATGGCGGCGACAAGCTGCTGGGCGATGCGCCTTTGACAGCCGGGCCGACACGCGTCTCGGTGGTGGAATCGCCGCGTGAACGGCTGACAAAGCGTGGCGAAATGGCCGATGCGCCGGCGGGCCGCATCGATGACTATCGGGTCGTCCCGGAGAATGTGCAAGCCCGACAATAGGCGCTTCTGCACCGGCATTACAAACGCAAGCGGGCGTAATGTTTAGGCAATGCGAAAATGGCAAGATAACTGAAGTTCTACAGAGATGCGGCCTGTAGCCGCATTTTGTATGGCGATATTTCTTCGTTACCACCAAAAAGCTGTCATTTTTACTTCATGCACGGCCGCGGGAGCCGCGTCAAGATTTTGCCGAGACCAATTCATGCGCCTGCTGCTAGTTGAAGACGAACGCGAAATGGCAGCAGCCCTGTCCGCCGCGCTCCACCGGTTCGATATCATCGTGGATAATGTCGGCACGCTGGATCTTGCCCGTCATGCCATCATGGATGGTGTCCACGATCTTGTCGTGCTCGACCGGCAATTGCCCGATGGAGACGGTATCCAGCTTATAGAGGATCTACGCCTCTTGCCCGTCACCCCGCCGGTGATCGTATTGACGGCGCAGGGTGCGCTTGCCGACCGCGTGAAGGGCCTGAACCTCGGTGCGGATGACTATCTGGCCAAGCCCTTCGCCGTCGAAGAGCTTCTCGCCCGCATCCGCGCCCTGATGCGACGACCCGCCAGCGCCGTGACGATGACGGCGAAGCTGGGTAAGCTGGAATTTTGCTTCGAAACCCGTGAAGTCCGCATTGCGGGCGAGTTTCTTGCCCTGACCAGGCGGGAACTGCTCATCCTTGAAGCGCTGTTGCGGCGACAGGGCCGAACGGTGCTGCGTTCGCTGCTGGAGGAAGCCGTCTATAATTTCGATGATGAAATCCAGTCTAACGCCCTCGATTCCCACATTTCCCGTTTGCGCCGCAAATTGCTGGCCGCCGATGCGGGGGTGGAGGTCCATGGCATTCGCGGCGTCGGTTATCTTTTGAGGGCGACATCATGAAGCCGGCCAAGAGGAAATCGCTTAAACGCCGCCTGACCATTCAATTGCTGCTGTTCCAGATCGGCAGCCTCTTCATCGTCAGCGCCGGCTTCGTCGCCTATCTGTCCACCGGCGGCGGGGGCAGTGCACTGCTCAGCCCACAGGCAGCCCAGATTACCGCCAATGCGCTGGTGCGGGACAAGGATGGCCGGCTGGTCCTCAAGGAAACGAGTGAATTCGTGCAGTTGCGCAGCAACACACCCGATTTCTGGTTCGTCGCCGTCAGCGAAACAGGGGAGATCGTGCAGGGCGGGCAAGTGCCCGAAGCATTCAGCAACATGGATCAGCAGCTGAGCGACGTTAAGCTCTCCGATATACGCGATGCGGCATTGTCCTATTCCTATCTCGCCGTCGTACGTATCGCCGTCGTTCGCCGCGTTTCCGGGCCAGTGGGCGAATTTGCGATGATCGGCAAAGGCGGACCGTTCAGCATGACATTCCCTGTGCTGCTGTTTTCCAACATATTGATCATGCCGATCCTCATTCTCATGTCGATTGTAACGATCGTGACCATTCCCTGGATCATCCGCAGGGAATTTCTCGCCCTCTCCGCCATTGCACGCACAGCGGAGACCATCGACATCGACAAACGCGGATATCGATTGCCGGATGGCGATATTCCAAGAGAAGTGCAGCCACTGGTGCATGCCGTCAACGGCGCGCTGAAACGGCTGGACGATGGTTACGAGCGGCACAAGCGCTTCATTCTTGACGCGGCCCATGAATTGCGAACCCCCGTCGCCATTCTCCAGACCCGTGTCGAAACGCTGCTGGACGGCCCATCCCGTAGCAGGATATTGGCCGATGCCAGCCGCATCGCCGTGCTGGCCGAACAATTGCTCGATCTGCAGCGCCTGGGCGGACAGAAAGCGCCGCTTATTCCGCTTGATCTTGTCAGCCTGTGCAGGTCGGTTGTGGCTGACATGGCGCCGCTTGCCATCTCCCAGGGGTATGAGCTTTCCTTCGAGCCGGAAGAAGAACCGATCCTTGCTTTGGCCGATGACGCCTCATTGCAACGCGCCCTTATGAATATCGTGCAAAACGCCATTGAACATGGCGGCAATCGCGGAACAATCACCATAAAGGTCGCAACCAACCGCGTTATCGACATATGCGACGAAGGCAGCGGGATTCCAGAAGAGGACAGGGAGCTGGTGTTTGATGCATTTCACCGCTTGAGGCCGAAAGATCGCGGCACCGGGCTTGGTCTCAACCTCGTTCAGGAAATCATCCGTTACCACGGCGGAGAAATCACCATCAGTGATTCATCGACCGGGGGCGCCTGTTTCCGTATCAGCCTGCCCTATTGCTGACACACCGTTTTTCGTAAAAAAGCTGCTTTTTGAAAAACTCGTAATGCCGGTGCAATTCACAGGCACGATATTTTGCCTGTCCCCATGAATGCGACACCCCAATCGCATTTTTGGTCGTCCAGTCGAACGAAAGGCCTGTTGTGTTTCTCACAACAGGCCTTTTGTTTTTCTTTGTGCGGCCTATGCGCACATCGATCCGCTCAACGTGGCAATAGGCTTGCACCCATCAAGGCTTCATCGATCGCACGTGCCGCCTGACGGCCTTCGCGGATCGCCCAGACCACCAGCGACTGGCCACGGCGAACGTCACCCGCCGCCCAAAGCTTATCGACGGAGGTTTTATAGTCAGTCTCGTTGGCGATCACATTGGTAGAACCGCGACGGTCTGTATTGAGCGCCAGCTTGCCGTTCATTTCCTTCAGCACGCTGTCAGTGAAGGGACCGGAGAAGCCGATGGCGATGAAAGCGAGATCAGCCTTGATGATGAATTCCGTGCCGGCAATCGGCTTGCGACGATCATCCACCTGACAGCACTTCACGCCGGTCAACACGCCGTCTTCACCGACGAACTCAAGCGTCGCCACCTGGAACTCGCGAATGGCACCTTCTGCCTGAGAGGAAGAGGTGCGCATCTTGGTTGCCCAGAAGGGCCAGACAGCCAGCTTGTCTTCCTTTTCCGGCGGCATGGGACGAATGTCGAGCTGCGTGACTTTCACCGCGCCCTGACGGAAAGCGGTGCCAACGCAGTCAGACGCCGTATCACCGCCGCCGACAACGACAACATGCTTGCCGCCGGCGAGGATCGGATCGGCCGGCCAGCCGACGCTGTCGATGTTCTCACGGCCAACGCGACGGTTCTGCTGCACGAGATAGGGCATGGCGTCGTAGACACCATGCAGATCTGCACCGCCGATGCCGGCAGGGCGCGGGGTTTCCGAACCGCCGCAATAAAGCACCGCATCGTGATCAGCCAGGAGCGCCTCGACGGTTACATCGACGCCGACATTGACGCCGTAATGGAAGGTGACGCCTTCACCCTTGATCTGCTCGACGCGGCGGTCGATGAAGTTTTTCTCCATCTTGAAATCCGGAATGCCGTAACGCAGCAGGCCACCGGCCTTCGATTCCCGCTCATAAACATGAACCTCGTGACCGGCGCGGCCAAGCTGCTGCGCAGCCGCCATGCCGGAAGGGCCGGAGCCGATGATGGCGACCTTCTTGCCGGTATGAATGGTCGCCGGCTTCGGCACGATGAAACCCAGCTCATAGGCCTTGTCGGCAATCGCCTGCTCGACGGTCTTGATCGCGACCGGCGCATCCTCGAGGTTCAGCGTGCAGGCTTCCTCGCAAGGCGCGGGACAGACGCGACCGGTAAACTCCGGGAAGTTGTTGGTGGAATGGAGGTTGCGGATCGCCTCTTCCCAATTGTTGTTATAGACCAGATCGTTCCAGTCGGGGATCTGGTTGTGCACGGGACAGCCCGTCGGGCCATGACAATAGGGAATGCCGCAGTCCATGCAGCGTGCCGACTGCTTCTGCACTTCGGCATCCGACATCGGAATGGTGAATTCGCGGAAATGGCGGATACGATCCGATGCGGGCTGATACTTGCCCACCTGCCGGTCGATTTCCAGAAAACCTGTTACCTTGCCCACGTTTATGTCCTCACATCAAAGCGGAGCGCCTGTCGGGCCCCAGTACCAGTAAGCGAAACCGAAAGCCGCCCCCAATACGATGAACTCAAATCCGATCTCGCCGCTCGTCCAGTAGATCGCCGTGGGAACGGCGACCGCGATCAACAGCGAGACCAGTTGGTGTAGTATCTTCACGCGGCGGATTACTCCGCCGCCACGCCCATGCGCATACGTTCCATTTCCTCAAGTGCGCGACGGTATTCGACCGGCATGACCTTGCGGAACTTCGGACGGAACTCGCTCCAGCGGTCGAGTATATCCTTGGCGCGCGACGAGTTCGTGTAGTGGAAGTGGTTGGAGATCAGCTGGTAGAGGCGCTCCTCATCGTGGCGCGTCATGTCTTCGGAAACGTCCACGCGTCCCTTGTGCATGAGGTCGCCGCCGTGATGGTGCAGCTTCTCCAGCATGTCGTCCTCTTCCGGAACCGGCTCCAGCTCGACCATCGCCATGTTGCAGCGGGTGGCGAAATCGCCGGTCTCATCGAGAACATAGGCCACGCCGCCGGACATGCCGGCCGCGAAGTTGCGGCCCGTCTCACCGAGAACGACGACGATGCCGCCGGTCATATATTCGCAGCCGTGGTCGCCCACACCTTCGACAACCGCAACAGCGCCGGAGTTGCGCACCGCGAAACGCTCACCCGCGACACCGCGGAAATAGCACTCGCCGGTGATCGCACCGTAAAGCACTGTGTTGCCGACAATGATCGAGTTTTCAGCGACGATGCGGGTGTTTTCCGGCGGGCGCACGATGATGCGGCCACCCGACAGACCCTTGCCAACATAGTCGTTGCCATCACCCACCAGATCGAAGGTGATGCCGCGTGCCAGGAACGCACCGAAGGACTGGCCGGCCGTGCCGCGCAGCGTCACGTGGATCGTATCGTCCTTCAGGCCCTTGTGGCCCCAGCGCTTGGCAAGCGCACCCGACAGCATCGCGCCGGCGGAGCGGTCGACGTTCTTGATAGGCACTTCGAAAACCACGGGCTCGCGGTTTTCGAGCGACGGCAGCGACTTCTCGATCAGCTTGCGGTCGAGAATGTCGTCGATCGGGTGCTTCTGGCGCTCGGTCCAGAAGGTTGCCTCCTTGGGAGCCTCGACCTTGTGGAAGATGCGGCTGAAATCCAGCCCCTTGGCCTTCCAGTGAGCCAGCATCTCATCCTTCTCAAGCAGTTCGGAAGCGCCGATGATTTCGTCCAGCCTGGTAACGCCAAGCGAGGCAAGGATTTCGCGCACTTCTTCAGCTACGAAGAAGAAATAGTTGATGACGTGTTCCGGCGTGCCCTTGAAACGCTTGCGCAGAACCGGGTCCTGCGTCGCGACGCCCACCGGGCAGGTGTTGAGATGGCACTTGCGCATCATGATGCAGCCCGCTGCAATCAGCGGCGCTGTGGCAAAGCCGAATTCGTCCGCACCGAGCAGAGCGCCGATGATGACGTCGCGGCCCGTCTTCAGACCACCATCCACCTGCAGTGCGACGCGTGAGCGAAGGCCGTTCAGCACCAGCGTCTGCTGGGTTTCGGCAAGGCCGATTTCCCAGGGGCTGCCTGCATGCTTGAGCGAGGTGAGCGGCGAAGCGCCGGTGCCGCCATCAAAACCGGAAACGGTGATGTGGTCGGCGCGGGCCTTGGCAACGCCGGCCGCAACCGTACCGACGCCGACTTCCGACACCAGCTTCACTGAAACATCGGCTTCCGGGTTGACGTTCTTCAGGTCGTAGATCAGCTGCGCCAGATCTTCGATGGAATAGATATCATGATGCGGAGGTGGCGAAATGAGGCCGACGCCCGGCGTGGAGTGACGGGTCTTGGCAACGGTTGCATCCACCTTGTGGCCGGGTAGCTGTCCGCCTTCGCCGGGCTTTGCACCTTGCGCCACCTTGATCTGCAACATATCGGCATTGACGAGATATTCCGTCGTCACACCAAAGCGGCCCGACGCAATCTGCTTGATGGCCGAGCGTTCGGGGTTTGGCTTGCCGTTGAGCAACGGCAGGTAGCGGTCGGATTCCTCGCCGCCTTCGCCGGTATTGGACTTGCCACCGATGCGGTTCATGGCAACGGCCAGCGTCGCATGCGCCTCACGGCTGATGGAGCCGAAGGACATGGCGCCGGTCGAGAATCGCTTGACGATATCGGCTGCCGGTTCGACGTCATCGATGGAGACCGGCTTGCGGCCGAGCACTTCCGCTGACTTGACGTTGAACAGGCCGCGAATGGTGTTCATGCGCAGCGCCGTGTCATTCACCATGCCGGCGAATTCGCGGTAGCGATCCTGGCTGTTGCCGCGCACGGCATGTTGCAGCGAAGCGACAGCATCCGGCGTCCAGGCGTGGCTCTCGCCACGCATGCGATAGGCATATTCGCCGCCGATATCGAGCGTATTGGCAAGGATCGGATCCTTGCCGAAAGCCGCGGTATGGCGCGTTACGGTTTCTTCGGCGATTTCCGTCAGGCCCACACCTTCGATGGAGGTGGCAGTGCCGAAAAAATATTGCTCGACGAATTGCGAAGACAGGCCGACGGCGTCGAATATCTGCGCGCCGCAATAGGACTGGTAGGTGGAAATGCCCATCTTGGACATGACCTTGAGAATGCCCTTACCAACCGCCTTGATGTAGCGATAAACGACTTCGTCGTCGGACACTTCCTTCGGGAAGGCGCCGTGCTTGTGCATGTCGAGCAGCGTATCGAAGGCGAGATAGGGGTTGATCGCTTCGGCACCATAACCGGCCAGCAGACAGAAATGGTGGATTTCTCGCGGTTCGCCGGTTTCCACGACGAGGCCGACCGAGGTGCGCAGACCCTTGCGGATCAGGTGATGGTGCACGGCAGCCGTTGCCAGCAGCGCGGGGATCGCGATGCGATCAGGGCCGAGCTGACGGTCGGAAAGCACGATGATGTTGTAACCGCCGCGTACGGCGGATTCCGCCCGCTCGCACAGGCGGTCCAGCATATCAGGCATGCCTTCCGCGCCACGTTCCACATCATAAGTGAAGTCGAGCGTCTTGGTGTCGAAGCGGTCTTCCGTGTGGCCGATGGAGCGGATTTTTTCCAGATCGCCATTGGTCAGGATCGGCTGGCGCACTTCCAGACGCTTGGCGCGGGCCGCACCTTCGTGATCGAGAATGTTGGGGCGCGGGCCGATGAAGGACACGAGGCTCATGACGAGCTCTTCACGGATCGGGTCGATCGGCGGGTTCGTCACCTGCGCAAAGTTCTGCTTGAAATAGGTGTAGAGCAGCTTCGACTTGTCCGACATGGCCGAAATCGGCGTATCCGTGCCCATCGAGCCGATAGCTTCCTGACCGGTGGTCGCCATCGGCGACATCAGGAGCTTCGTATCTTCGCTGGTGTAGCCGAAGGCCTGCTGGCGGTCGAGCAGCGACACGTCGCGGCGCAGCGCGCGGGGTTCGACCGGCTTCAGCTCTTCAAGGATAAGCTGCGTGCGGTCGAGCCAGGTGCGATAGGGGTGCTTGGCGGCAAGTTCATGCTTCACTTCCTCGTCGGAAATGATCGAACCCTTTTCCATGTCGATCAGCAGCATCTTGCCGGGCTGCAGACGCCACTTCTTGACGATGCGCTCTTCCGGCACCGGCAACGTGCCGGCTTCAGACGCCATGATGATGCGGTCGTCGTCGGTGACGAGATAACGTGCCGGGCGCAGGCCGTTGCGATCAAGCGTCGCGCCGATCTGCTTGCCATCGGTGAAGGCAACGGCGGCCGGACCGTCCCACGGCTCCATCAGTGCTGCGTGATATTCGTAGAATGCCTTGCGTTCAGCCGACATGGACTGGTTACCGGACCAGGCTTCCGGGATCAGCATCATCACGGCATGCGCCATGGAGTAACCGCCGCGCACGAGGAATTCCAGCGCGTTGTCGAAGCAGGCGGTGTCCGACTGGCCTTCATAGGAGATCGGCCAGAGCTTGGAGATATCGTCGCCGAACAGCGCCGACGAGACGGATGCCTGACGCGCCGCCATCCAGTTGACGTTGCCGCGCAGCGTGTTGATTTCACCGTTATGGGCGACCATGCGGTAGGGGTGCGCAAGCTTCCACGATGGGAAAGTGTTGGTGGAGAAACGCTGGTGCACGAGGGCGACGGCGGATTCAAAACGCGGATCGGCCAGATCCTTGTAATAAGCACCCACCTGATAAGCGAGGAACATGCCCTTATAAACGATGGTGGAGGAGGAGAGCGACACGGGATAGAAATCCTGTGTCTCCTTGCCGCCGCCCTCGTCATAGATGCGGTTGGACAGCACCTTGCGGATCAGGAACAGCTTGCGCTCGAAATCGGCATTGGTCGCGGCATCGCGCCCGGCACCGATGAAGACCTGAACATGGTGCGGTTCTGTCCCGGCAATATCCGGGGCCTTGGACAGCGAGGAATTGTCAACCGGCACATCACGAAAGCCGAGGAACTGCTGCCCTTCTTCGCCGATTACGTCGACGATGACTTTCTTGTAGTGCTCGATGCGCGACGGATCGCGCGGCATGAAAATGTGGCCGACGGCATATTCGCCAGCCTTGGGCAGCGTCACGCCCTGGCCCGCCATTTCCTCGCGGAAGAAACGGTCGGGGATCTGCACGAGAATGCCGGCACCATCGCCCATCAGCGGATCGGCACCGACAGCGCCGCGATGCGTCAGGTTTTCGAGGATGAACAGGCCGTCCTTGACGATCTGGTGCGACTTCTGACCCTTCATATGGGCAACAAAACCGACGCCGCAGGCGTCATGTTCATTGGCCGGATCATAAAGACCCTGCTTTTCCGGCAGGCCGCCCGCGAAACGCGCCTTCGCAGAAACAGGTGCGGCCACGGCCGCGGTGGGACAGTCTGTGGTCAGGGTTGCGGCGGCGATCTCTGCCTGCGGCTTGTGCGTCATTTTTGTCCCTCCTGCAAAATTACTTGCATGGTTTCATGCGAAGATCCGGCTCGACCACGAATTCTCGCTTCCCGCAAAAATCGCACTCAACCCGGTTCGAGCAAATTTAGGACAGCAAAGCTGTCTCAATTCATGAGGATTTTGGCAGAAACCGGCGGAATTGGCAAGGGTGCGAATCCAATTAGTCGGACCGTCATTTTGCAGTGAAGTTTCGATACTGACCTATTGCGCGAAACTTTCTTGTCACAAAATGGGCCGAGCTATTGCTTTCATTACCGGATTTGCCAATCGCAAGGTTAGGTCCTAGAACTTTCCCCGTCATCGCTTCACGCAGCCCCAAAACAGACACTCAGCTATCGGAAAGCCTTCAGAGATGTTTTTTGCTTCAGACAATTGGGCTGGCGCCCATCCGGCCGTCAACGAACGGCTTTCGCGGGAATCCACCCGCTTTGCCGCTGCTTACGGCACCAGCGAACTCGATCTCTCCATCGAAAAACGCTTCAACGAGATATTCGAGCGCGAGGTCGCGGTGTTTTTCGTCGCCACCGGCACGGCGGCCAACTCGCTTTCGCTGGCCAGCATCGCCCGCCCCGGCGGCCTGACCTTCTGTCATTCGGAAGCCCATGTGATCGAAGACGAATGCGGCGCGCCTGATTTCTTCAGCGGCATGCGCATGGTCGCCGTTGAAGGGCCTGATGGCAAGATGTTGCCGGAAAACCTGATCGAACGCATCGCGCGTTATCCGCAGGACGCCGTTCACCATGGCCGCGCCGCCGCCATCACCATGACGCAGGCAACCGAGGCCGGCACGGTCTATACGCTCGATGAAATCGACGCCATCGCCAGGATCGCCAAAGACAACGGTCTGCCACTGCACATGGATGGCGCGCGGTTTGCCAATGCGCTTGCCGCACTCGACACCACGCCGGCCGAAATGACCTGGAAACGCGGCGTCGACGTGCTGTCTTTCGGCGGCACGAAAAACGGCTGCTGGTGTGCGGAAGCGATCGTGTTTTTCGATCCTTCGCTCGCCCGGGACTTCTCCTTCCTGCGCAAGCGCACCGCCCAGCTTTTTTCGAAATCGCGTTTCATCGCCGCACAATTCGAAGCCTATCTGCAGGACGATCTGTGGCTTGGTCTCGCCGGCCACGCCAATGCCATGGCCAACCGGTTACGCGCCGGCTTCGGCTCGCTCAACAGCGCCCGCCTCGCCTGGCCGACACAGGCCAACGAAGTGTTCGCCATTCTGCCGAAGGCCGCCGCCGAAGCCGCAACGGCCAAGGGTGCGAAGTTCTATGACTGGCTGGAGCCGCGCGACATGCCGGAAAAGGTCGGCAAGGACGAATTGCTGATCCGCATGGTCACCAGCTTTGCGACGACCGAGGCCGACGTGGACGAATTCCTGTCGATCTGCGCTTCTGTCTGACACAACATTTGAGGGCGTCCCATAACGGCGCCCTCAAACCTCCTGAAGCCGGTAACCGACACCGGTTTCCGTCAGGATATAGCGGGGCTGGTCCGGAATTTTTTCGATCTTCTGGCGAAGCTGGCGCACATAGACCCGCAAATATTGGACGTCGGTCAACTCGTCCCACGCATGCTCAAGCAAAAATCGGTGCGTCAGCACCTTGCCCGCATGTTGCACCAGAACCCGCAGAATATCATACTCCTTGGGCGAGAGTTTCACCTCGCGATCCTCCACCTTGACGATGCGCCGGACAAGATCGACCGAAAGGTCACCTGTTTGAAATACCGGCCTTTCCCCCTGGCTCTGCAGGCGGTGGCGCAGGGCGACGCGGATGCGGGCGACAAGCTCGTTCATGCCGAAAGGCTTGGCGATGTAATCATCCGCTCCTAGTTCCAGCGCCTTGACGATACCCGCCTCATCCGTGCGGCTGGAGAGAATGATCACCGGCAGCGCCAGCCCTTCGCCACGCCATTTCGCCAGGAGATCATGTCCTGATATATCCGGCAACCCGAGATCGAGAACGACGAGATCGGGTTTGTCCTCACCGACCAGCTCCATCGCCACCTTCGCATTCATGGCCTCGCTCACCGCATATCCTTGAGTCGACAGCCCCACCCGCAAAAGCTTGCGGATCGGCGGTTCATCGTCGACGATCAGAATGCGGACGGCGGAATTGGTCATTCCCGATCTCCTTTAGCGGCACGACGAAGCACGTGAATGATTCTCTTCTGAAATCGCGCCCTAATCATGATCTAGCACGGGTGCGTCAGGGGGAGCTGGCAGGCTTATGGTAAATTGCGCGCCTGGGCGACCCGACCTGTTTTCCGCCCGGATCGACCCGCCCATGGCCTCGATGAAACCCTTGCAGATGGATAGCCCGAGACCCGTGCCGGCCTGCACATGATCCGCCTTGCGCACCCGGTAGAAACTGTCGAACACCCGCTCCGTATCATCAGGGGGAATGCCCGGCCCCTCGTCCGCAACGGACAGGAAGACATGCATGCCCTGCCGCCACCCCCTGATCTCGATAGCCGTCTGTTCGGACGCGTATTTAGCCGCGTTGTCGATCAAATTAAACAACACCTGTTCGAAAAGCACCGGATCGACCTTCAGCATCGGCAGATCGGAGGGAATATCCAGAATGATCTCGTGCCGGACAACAATTTTCGCCGCGCGCGAAAGCGCCGTGCCGACCATATCCCCGACGAAATGCAGCCCGTAATTTGGCTCCATCGCCCCTGAACCAATTCTTGTCATATCCAGCAGGTTGGAGATGAAACGGTTAAGCCGCTCGGACTCCTCAATGATTGTCGAAAGTAACTCAGTCCGCGCATCGGGCGGAATGTCGTCCGCAAAATCCTTTAGCGTTCCGGCCGAACCCAGAATGGCCGCAAGTGGTGTTTTCAAGTCATGGGAAATGGAGGTGAGGAGAGCAGTGCGTAGCCGGTCGGTTTCCGCCGCAAGCCTTGCCCGGTCGACATCCGAGGCAAGCTGGATACGTTCGACGGCAAGGGCCGCCTGATCGGCCAGCGCATCGAAGAGCCGCTGCTGCTCCGGTGTCAAAAGCGGGCCGACCCGGTCATCATCCAGCCCCACCACGCCGATGGCGCCGCTGCCGGTGCGCAATGGCAGATAAAGACGCTTCGCACCCGGCAGAGTATCCGCGCCGCGGCCCGTGGCTCTATTATGCTCCCATGCCCATTGCGCGGCGGCGATATCGGCATCCGCCAGCGTATCATCCGGCGGATAACCCGCCTTGACGGTGATCGTATTGTTTTCCGGCAGCAGCAGAACAACCCGGACCTTCAGCATCGAAGCCATCTGGTAAGCGGTTGCCCACAACACATCATCCAGTGTGCTAGTGCCTGCCAGTTTTTTTGAAAACAGATAGAGGTCCTCGGTGGTTCGCGCCCTCGCCCGCGCCGACGCCGCCTGCCGCTGCACGGCGACGGCCAGATTGGAGGCGACCAAGGCCACTCCGAAATAAAACAGCAGCGCCACGACGCTGTCCGGTGCGCTCACCGTCAGCGTGTAGCGCGGCTCCAGAAAGAAGAAGTTGAAGGCGAAGGCGCCAAGCAATGAAGCATAGAGCGCCGGCCCCAGCCCGCCGCGCACGGCAGCGGCCAGAACCGCCATCAGGAAGACCAGCGCCAGATTTCGAACGTCGAGCATCTGGTCCAGCCCGATGCCGACAATGATAGCCACCGCCACCAGCAACGTGCTGCTGAGATAAGCCTTGAGCAGATTGCCACGACGCGGAGACGCCTGCTTCACCGTCTGCACCGGCTTTTCCGCCGTCTTGTCGCCGGAAATGACGTGGACGCTGATATCGCCCGCATGGTCGATCAGTTCATGGGTCAGCGAGCGCTGGAACAGGCGCTGCCACCAGTTCTTTTTAGGACGGCCGATGATGATATGGGTGAAATTATTGGCGTTTGCATAGGCGATGATCTCGCGCGTCAGATCAAGCGCCGGCAGGGTTACCGTCTCGCCACCCAGCTTCTCGGCAAGCCGCATGGTGCCGGCCAGCCGGTCCTTCTCCGCCTCCGATAATTGCTGCGAACGCGGCGTATCGAGATGCAGCGCCGTCCAGGGCGCGCGCAGGCGATCCGCCTGCCTTCGGGCATAACGCACGAGACCCGGGCCATTGCCGCCATGGTCGAGGCATACCAGAACCCTGTCCCCCGCCGCCCATGGTCCGGAAATGGCATGCGACTGCATGTGGTTGAGCAATTGCTCGTCCACCCGCTGGGCGGTGCGTCGCAGCGCCAGTTCACGCAACGCCGTCAGGTTGCCGCGGGAAAAGTAATTCTCGATGGCGCGCCGCGCAGTGCGGGGCATGTAGACTTTGCCATCCTGCAGGCGTTTCAGCAGATCGTCGGGGGTGATATCGATGATTTCGACATCGTCGGCCCTGTCGATGATGCTGTCAGGCACTGTTTCCCGCACGCGGATGCGGGTGATCTGTGCCACCACATCGTTCAGGCTTTCGACATGCTGGATGTTCAGCGTCGTATAGACATCGATGCCCTGCGCGAGGATTTCCTGAACATCCATATAGCGCTTGGGGTGGCGGCTGCCGGCGGCATTGGTATGAGCAAGCTCATCGACCAGCACCAGAGCGGGGCGGCGGGCGAGTATCGCATCGAGATCCATCTCATCCAGCATCTGGCCGCGATAATCGATGCGCCTGCGGGCGATCACCTCCAGCCCTTCGACCAGAGCTTCAGTTTCGCGGCGGCCATGGGTTTCCACGACGCCGATAATGGTGTCGACGCCATCTGCAAGTTTCGCACGGCCGGACATCAGCATTTCATAGGTCTTGCCGACGCCGGGGGCTGCGCCTAGAAAAATCTTCAGCCGGCCCCGCGCCTCGCGCCGGGCGTTTTCCAGCAGCGCATCGGGCGACGGTCTGCTCGGCATATTGCTGATATCGTCAGGCATTTAACCCACCAGTGGTCGAAGCTATGGCTTCCGAAGAAGCCATAGCCATTTCAGTTCATGAGCCGGCTGCGTCAAGAGCCATGTTCAGCGCCAGCACATTTACGACGGGTTCGCCCATGAAGCCCAGTTCCGGTCCCTCGACATGACGCTCGACGATGGCACGCAACGAGGTTTCATCCATGCCCCTTGCCTTTGCGACACGCGGTATCTGGAAATAGGCGGCCTCAGGCGTGACATGCGGGTCAAGACCGCTGCCCGATGCCGTCACCAGATCGGCCGGCACCTCGGCTGCCGGGTTTTCGGCTTTCGCGGCCTCATAATCCTGCTTCACCCGGTCGATGAGCTTGGCGCTGGTCGGACCGAGATTGGAGCCGGAAGACGAAGCGGCATTATATCCGTCGCCGGCGGCGGAGGGCCTGCCGTGGAAATATTTCTCACCGGTGAAGGCCTGCCCGATCAATTGCGAACCCACCACGCTGCCGTTCTTTTCTATGAGGCTGCCATTGGCCTGAAAGGGAAAGAGCGCCTGCGCCAGACCCGTCATGCCCAGCGGATAGGCAAGGCCGGTTATGGCGGTGGTGGCAAGGATCAGCACCAGTGCGGGACGAAGCTGTCTAAACATTGTCTTACTCCTCAGGCTAGACCAAGCGCCGTGATGGCGAGGTCGATGGCCTTGATGCCGATAAAGGGAACGATGATGCCACCGAGGCCATAAATGACCAGATTGCGCGACAGCAGCGCGCCGGCGCCGATCGGGCGGTATTTGACGCCCTTCAGCGACAGCGGGATGAGCGCGATGATGATCAGCGCGTTGAAGATGATGGCGGACAGGATCGCGCTCTGCGGTGTTGAAAGCCCCATGACGTTCAGGACGCCAAGCTGCGGATAGAGCACCAGAAACATCGCCGGGATGATGGCGAAATATTTGGCGATATCGTTGGCGATGGAGAATGTCGTCAACGCGCCGCGTGTCATCAGCAACTGCTTGCCGATTTCGACGATCTCGATGAGCTTGGTCGGGTCGCTGTCGAGATCGACCATATTGCCCGCCTCGCGGGCCGCAACCGTGCCGGTGTTCATGGCGACGCCGACATCGGCCTGCGCCAGCGCCGGCGCATCATTGGTGCCGTCGCCGCACATGGCGACGAGCTTGCCCTTGGCCTGCTCCTCGCGGATCAGCTCCAGCTTGTTTTCAGGCGTTGCCTGGGCGAGGAAATCATCGACGCCTGCTTCTGCCGCGATGGCAGCCGCCGTCATCGGATTGTCGCCGGTGATCATGACAGTGCGGATGCCCATGCGGCGAAGCTCGGCGAAACGCTCCCGAATGCCGCCCTTGACGATATCCTTCAGCTGCACGACCCCGAGCAGCTTTCCATCCCGCACCACGGCAAGCGGCGTGCCGCCAGCCTTGGCGATTTCTTCCGCAATCGTGCGGATTCCACGCGTGGCATCGGTTTCGGTTTTGACGGCCAACGCCGCGTTCCCATGTTGCGTAACGCCGCCATCGACATAAGCCAGAACGGCATCAACGGCACCCTTGCGAATGGAGGCGCCTTCGAAATCCACGCCGCTCATGCGGGTCTGGGCGGTGAAAGGCACGAAGGTAGCGTGCAGCTTCTGCATGTCGCGGGCGCGGATGCCGTATTTTTCCTTGGCTAGAACGACGATGGAGCGGCCTTCCGGCGTCTCATCGGCAAGCGAGGCGAGCTGTGCGGCATCGGCAAGTTCCTGCTCCGAAACGCCGGCGATAGGCCGAAACTCGGTCGCCTGCCGGTTGCCGAGCGTAATCGTGCCGGTTTTGTCCAGCAGCAGCGTATCGACGTCACCAGCCGCTTCGACGGCGCGGCCGGACATGGCAAGCACGTTGAAACGCACCAGCCTGTCCATGCCGGCAATACCGATGGCGGACAAAAGAGCGCCGATGGTGGTGGGGATGAGCGTGACGAACAGCGCCACCAGCACGATGATCGGGATGGAGCCGCCGGCATAGGCGGCGAAGCTTGGAATGGTCGCGGTGGCAAGAACGAATATCAGCGTCATGCCCGCAAGCAGGATGTTGAGCGCGATTTCATTCGGCGTCTTCTGGCGCTCGGCACCTTCCACCAGCGAAATCATCCGGTCGAGGAAGGTGGAACCGGCAGCAGCGGTGATGCGCACCCTTATCCAGTCCGACAGAACCTGCGTGCCACCGGTGACAGCCGAGCGGTCGCCGCCGGATTCGCGGATGACGGGGGCGGATTCGCCTGTTATCGCCGCCTCATTGACGGAGGCCACACCTTCGACGACTTCGCCATCGGACGGGATGATATCACCGGCTTCGACGAGCACGACATCGTTGACCTTCAGGCTTGTGCCCGCCACCATCTTGTACTGGCTACGGTCATCGCCGGTCAGCAATTTCGCCTGGGTTTCGGTGCGGGTCCGGCGCAGCGAATCCGCCTGCGCCTTGCCGCGCCCTTCGGCGACGGCTTCGGCGAAGTTGGCGAACAACACGGTAAACCAGAGCCAGAGATTGATCTGGAAAGAAAAGCCGAGATTGCCGCTGTCCATGACGAGATCACGGATGAACAGCACGGTCGTCAGCACCGAGACCGTTGCCACGACAAACATGACCGGGTTGCGCGCCAGCGTGCGCGGGTTGAGTTTTTTGAATGCGGCGGCAGTGGCCGGAACGAGAATGCGAGAATCGAGAATGCTCGCTTGTTTGGACTGGCTCATGAAGAGGCTCCAGCGTTTGAAACAGGGCGACCGATGAAGGTCGATCAGCCCGTGAGAACTTCGAGAGCGACGACGGCGGCGAACAGGGCCGCCATCATCGCAAGAATGAGATTGGAGGCGCACCAGCCGCCGGGACCGGCGCCCCTTTTGACGGGAGCACCAGTGCGGACAGGAAGGTTGCGTCGGTGTCGGGGTATGTCATTGGTCATGGCGCCACCTCAAAAGACCTGACCTGCCGCCATCACCAGATGTTCCGCGACCGGACCAAGAGCTAGCGCAGGCAGGAAGGTGAGGCCGCCGACAATCAGGATCGTGCCGACAAGCAGACCGACAAACAGCGGACCATCCGTTGGGAAGGTGCCGGCCGATGCCGGAACGGTCTTCTTGGTGACCAGCGAGCCGGCGATGGCGAGCGCCGGAATGATCACCAGAAAACGCCCCATCAGCATGCCGAAACCAAGCGTGATGTTGTACCAGGTGGTATTGCCGGTCAGACCGCCGAAAGCCGAGCCGTTATTGGCGGCTGCCGAAGTGTAGGCATAGAGGATTTCGGAGAAACCGTGCGGTCCGGCCGTGCCGATCGACGCCACCGCCGATGGCAGGACCGTGGCCGTGGCGGTGAAAGCCAGCATGGCGAGTGGCAGGCAGAGAATGGCCAGAACTGCCATCTTCATTTCCTTGGCCTCGATCTTCTTGCCGAGATATTCCGGCGTGCGGCCCACCATCAGACCCGCCACGAAGATGGCGATGATGATGAACAGCAGGATGCCGTAGAAACCCGCGCCGACACCGCCAACGATCACTTCACCCAATTGCATGTTGATGAGCGGGACTAAACCACCAAGCGCCGTGAAGCTGCCATGCATGGCGTTGACCGCACCGCAGGACGCGGCTGTCGTGATGACTGCAAACAGCGATGAAAGCGCTACACCGAAGCGAACTTCCTTGCCTTCCATATTGCCGCCCGGGAGACCAAAGCCGTGCATCAGCGGATTTCCGGCCGCTTCCGCCCAATAGGTGACGGCGACGCCGGCGATGAACAGAACGCCCATGGCCGAAAGGATCGCCCAACCCTGGCGCTGGTTGCCCACCATGCGCCCGAAGACATTGGTGAAGGCCGCACCGATCGCGAAGATCGACACCATCTGGATCATGTTGGAGAAGGCATCAGGGTTTTCAAACGGATGCGCCGAATTGGCGTTGAAGAAACCGCCGCCATTGGTGCCGAGCATCTTGATCGCCAGCTGCGATGCGACGGGCCCGACCGCAA
Source organism: Agrobacterium tumefaciens (assembly GCF_005221385.1). Taxonomy (NCBI): domain Bacteria; kingdom Pseudomonadati; phylum Pseudomonadota; class Alphaproteobacteria; order Hyphomicrobiales; family Rhizobiaceae; genus Agrobacterium; species Agrobacterium tumefaciens. The sequence goes on from NZ_CP039904.1 coordinate 851,180, forward strand.
TCGTCTGCTGCGCGCCCTCGAGCGTTTGTGCCGTGACATAAGCGCCGAGCGTCTGCGGCACCCCAAGCCACACATAAATGAGGGTCAGCACGATGCAAAGGGGCAAAAGCACGTAGAGCGTCGCGCGGATCATATCCACCCAGAAATTGCCGATGGCCTTGCCTGAAGCGCGCGAAAAGGCGCGGATGAGACCGATGGCGATTGCCATGCCCGTGGCGCCGGAAACGAAATTCTGAACGGTTAAACCAGCCATCTGGGTCAGATAAGACATGGTGCTTTCGCCGCCATAATTTTGCCAGTTGGTATTGGTGACGAAGCTGACCGCCGTGTTGAACGACAGTTCCGGCCCGACGGCCGGCATTGCCTGCGGATTATAAGGCAGCACGGCCTGAAAACGCATCAGCGAATAAAGCAGGACAAAACCGAGAAGGTTGAAGAGCAGCATGGAAAACGCATAGGTCGTCCAGTGCTGCTCTTCGCGCTCGCTTGTTCCGGCAAGGGCATAGAGGCCGCGCTCGACAGGCACAAGAACCGGCGAAAGCAGGGTGCGTTCACCACTAAAAACACGCGCCATATAGAAGCCGAGCGGCTTCACCAGCGCAAAAATGATCCCGCAAAACAGCAGAATCTGAAACCATCCATTGAGGGTCATTGTATTGAACTTTCAATAGCCGCCGCTTCCCGATCAGAAGCGTTCGGGGCGAATGAGAGCATAGGTGAGATAGGCGGCGATAAAGACGGTGACGGCACCGCTGAGGACATAGTCGAATATCATCGCAGCCTCCGTCTAAAGCCGGTCGCAGGCGCGCGTATAGGCAAAGCAGAGGGCGAAAAACACCGTCGCTGCGCCGATCAGAACAAGGTCCATCATGATGGGACTCCTTTTTTCCACGAGGAGCCTGACAGGAAGAAAAGCGCCGCCATGTGGGACGTCGCTTTTCATTCTTTCTGGCTCAGGAAGGGAACACCATCCCTTCCCGAACAGAAGAATGCACCCGAACCGCATAAAGGTTCGAGACGGCCTCAAAGGGAATAAAATAGGAATCCTATAGGAATTTCGATGCCCGCAGACGCGGGCACCGCTGCCATCCCTTAGTGAGAGAGCGGCTCGCCAAAAGCGGAAACAATGGTTTCCGCGGTGCTTTTGCTGGCCAGCAGCGCCGCCAGCAGAATGCGGGCCTGGCCCGGGCGAAGCGTGGAAGAATGCACGGCACCGGCCGCGACAAGGTCATGTCCGCCGCCGCCGCCGCCATAACTTGCGACAAGACGGCCTTCCGGCACGCGGCTGGAAACGACGACAGGGACGCCGTGTTCCGCGCAGCGTTTCACCGCCTCGGCAATATCAGGATTGGCGTTACCGGAACCGAGCGCGGCGAGCACGATACCTCTAGCGCCCGCCTGCAGGCTCGCGTCAATATGGGTTGCGTCGCAGCCGGGATGGATAGCGACGATATCAACCCTGATATCGGCGACGGGCGCAGCAAGGTTCGGCGCTGAGGCCTGAACCAGTGGTCGCGCCGAGCGAAAGGCGTCAGCCGCATCCGCACTCAGCTTGTACAGCCCCCAGGCCGGCAGACAGCGACCGCCGAAGGAAAGAAGCACGCCCTTTTGGACGTTCTGCCGATCGAGCGCGGTTTCTATGGCCTGCGCCAGATTGACGGGTCCGTCCGCATTCGGGTGGTCTGCCGTAAACTGCGCACCGGTGAATACCACCGGTTTGGTGAGGCTGTGCTGCAGATTGACGAGCAGGGAGGATTCTTCCATGGCGTCGGTGCCATGCAGAACGACGACGCCCGCCACCGCGGGGTCATTGAGTTCCAGGCCTACCGCATCGCTGATGCGCTGCATGTCTGCCAATGTCAGGCTGGAAGAATCCTTCGCCATCAGATCGACCGGCTTCAGCCGGGCGCTGATCTGCGGAACCAGCGCCAGCAGGTCCTCGCCGGAAAGACTGGGGGTACTGGCCCCATCGGCACCACGCCGGCTGGCGATGGTGCCACCGGTGGCGATGACCGCCACCAGTTGAGTGTCACCCTGCCCGCTCAATGCGACGCCCCTGCACCGGCCGCACGTTCAGCCGCCAGACGGTGGATACGGTCGCGCAAAAGATACCAGCCGACCACCAACGCCGGAATGATGACCAGCAGTGAAGCGATGGTCCAGGAGCCGACGGGATAATCGAACGCCATCAACACCAGCACGCCGAACAGGAAGATGAGCGTGAGAATGCCGGTATAGGGTGCGCCGAACATGCGGAAATCCGGACGCGCCAGTTCGCCGCGCTGCGAAAGCTGCCAGAGCTTCAGCTGGCAGAGCACGATGACGGCCCATGCGCAGATGATACCAAGCGCCGAGAGGTTGAGGGCGATTTCGAAGGCGGAAGCGGGAACGACGGCGTTCAAGGCCACGCCGAGAACGGTGACGACGGCGGTCACTGCGATGCCGCCATAGGGCACGCCGGCCTTGTTCATCTTCGCAAGTGCGGCCGGAGCCGAGCCGGAAACCGCCATGGAGTGCAGAATGCGGCCAGTGGAATAAAGACCGGCATTAAGTGAGGAAAGCACGGCGGTCAGAACCACGAGGTTCATGATCACGTCAGCGCCCTCTACGCCGATGGAGCCAAAGAAGGTGACGAAGGGGCTCTCACCCGCCTTGTAGGCGGTATAGGGCAGAAGCAGCGTGAACAGCAGCACCGAGCCGACGTAAAACACCACAAGGCGCAGAACCACCGCGCGGATGGCACGGGGCATGACTTTGCGCGGATCTTCGGTTTCGCCTGCCGCCGTGCCGATCAGCTCAATCGAGGCATAGGCGAAGACGACACCCTGAATGATGACGAAGGCCGGCAGAATGCCGTTCGGGAAGAAGCCGCCATTGTCCGTAATGAGGCTGAAGCCGGTGACATGGCCCTCAATGGGCGTGCCGAAGATGACGAAATAAACGCCGACGACGAGGAAAATGGCAAGCGCCAGAACCTTGATCAGGCTGAACCAGAATTCAAGCTCGCCAAAGACCTTCACCGACAGCATGTTCATCGCCAGCACGACCAGAAGCGCCGTCATTGCGAAGACCCACTGGTCGATGCCCGCCAGCCACGGAACATATTGCTTGAAGAAATTCATGTAGAGGGCGACGGCTGTCACATCCGCCACCGAAGTCATCGCCCAGTTCAGCCAATACATCCAGCCGGCGGCAAAGGCCATTTTCTCACCGTAGAACTCACGGGCATAGGACACGAAGGAACCGGAGCTCGGGCGATGCATGATAAGCTCGCCAAGCGCACGCAGCACCAGAAACGCGAAGAAGCCGCAGAGCGCATAAACAAACACAAGCGCCGGACCTGCCTGCGCCAGCCGGCCGCCGGCGCCAAGAAACAGGCCGGTGCCGATCGCGCCGCCAATGGCGATCATCTGGATCTGACGTGGCTTGAGGGCCTTGTGGTAACCGAGTTCCTCTTCGACGAAGACCTCACGTTCGGCAGGCGCCGTTTTCCCAGAATGCATGGATATTTATCCTCCCGATAAAGTGCTTTAGTCGGCGATAAGCCGGAAATCAAAATGAAACTGGCACAGTCCGTGCTGGAAACATGGCCAGCATGCTCATGCACGCTGTAAAGCTGCATGACAGATTTTCGCCCCTCATAATGGCAGATAATGCCGTTCGTCAAGGGTATTCGATATGATTGACCTTCTCCTCAGCCCAGATTAAGGTCGAAAAATCTGTAAGACAGCTTTACAGATATAGCAACACTTAAAAGCCAGTGGAGGAAAAAGTGAGTGTGACGCGCAGGGAGCATGATTTGCTCGGGACGAAGGAAATTCCGGCTGATGTCTATTGGGGTGTGCACACCGCACGCGCCGTGGAAAACTTTCAGATCACCGGGGTAACCATTGGCCACAATCCCTATCTCGTCAGGGGATTGGCCTATGTGAAGGAGGCGGCGGCGCGCGCAAATCACGAACTCGGCCTGCTCGACACGGGGCGAATGGAGGCGATCGCTGCGGCCTGCCGCGAAATCCGAGCCGGCACGCTGCACGAGCAATTCGTGGTGGATGAAATCCAGGGCGGAGCCGGCACCTCCACCAACATGAATGCCAACGAGGTCATTGCCAACCGGGCGCTTGAACTGCTTGGCCACCAGAAAGGCGATTATGCCCGCCTTCACCCCAACGACCATGTCAATCTCAGCCAGTCCACCAACGACGCCTATCCGACGGCGGTCAATGTCGGCCTGATCGAATCAATCGACGATCTGGCGGCCTCCATGGGCGTGCTGAAGGACGCTTTTGACCGCAAGGCGCAGGAATTTGCCGGCTTCATCAAGATCGGGCGCACACAATTGCAGGACGCCGTGCCGATGACGCTCGGCCAGGAATTTCGCACCTTCGTGGTGATGCTGGGTGAAGATCAGGCCCGCCTGATTGAATCCGCGGCCCTGCTGCACGAGATCAATCTCGGCGCCACCGCCATCGGCACCGGCCTTAATGCGCCGCGCGGTTACGCAGCGCTCGCCTGCCAGCATCTGGCAGCGCTGACCGGACGGCCGCTGGTGACCGCGGCAGACCTTATTGAAGCGACACAGGACCCCGGCGCATTCGTGCATCTGTCCGGCGTGCTGAAGCGCGTGGCCGTCAAGCTGTCGAAAACCTGCAACGATCTTCGCCTGCTCTCCTCCGGTCCGCGCGCCGGCATCGGCGAAATCACCCTGCCGTCGGTTCAGGCGGGTTCCAGCATCATGCCGGGCAAGATCAATCCGGTCATTCCCGAAGTCGTCAATCAGGTGGCCTATGCCGTCATCGGCAACGATATCACCATCACCATGGCCGCCGAAGCCGGGCAGCTGCAGCTTAACGCCTTCGAACCGATCATCGTACGCGCCCTCTCCCAGAGCATCAGCCAGCTCAGCGCCGCCTGCCGGACACTGGCGGAACGCTGCGTTGACGGCATCGTCGCCAACCCGACCATCATGGCGCAGCGCGTGGAAGAATCGATCGGCCTTGCCACCGCTCTTAATCCGCTGATCGGTTATTATGCAGCGACGGAAGTGGCCAAGGAGGCGCTCGCCAGCGGGCGCACCGTGCCGCAGGTGGTTCTGGAACGCGGATATCTGACGGAAGCGCAATTGCAGCAGGCGCTGAGCCCGCGGCACCTCGCCAACCTGCCGGCGCTTACGGTTGACGAACCCGATCTTCTCCAATGATCGTCGTCACCACCTGCTTCACCTGCCCAAGGTGAAGCTCCATCGCCTCACGCGCCTCGGGTGCTGAACCCCGCCGGATTGCTTCGACGATCCGGCGGTGCTCGTAATTCGACGCAACGCGACGGCCCGCCATCAGATTGACCATCTCTGACTGTTGGGACACAGCCTCGCGGGCATCGGCGACCACCTTGGCGAAGAGACGATTGGCGGAAGCCTCCGCGATGGCACAGTGGAATTGCCCGTCCAGCAGCACCCAGGGGTGCGGCCTCTCTTCAACTTCCATCCTGTCACAGAGGTGCAGCAATGTTTCCAACTGGGCATCGGTGCGCCTGAGCGCCGCCCATCCGGCGGCCGGCACCTCGATGAAGGGACGGGCCTCGATAAGATCGCGGGCGGAATAAGCGCCGTAATTCAACTCGGAAGGCGGCGTCGGCGTCATCACATAGGTGCCGCTTCCGGTGCGGGTCTGCGTCAGCCCCAAAGTCTGGAGAGATCGCAACGCCTCGCGAATGATCGGCCGGCTGACGCCATATCTTTGTGCCAGATGCGCCTCGGAAGGCAGCCGCGTGCCGACTGCAATCTGCCCCGAGGTAATCGCTGAGCGGATATCTTCAAACACCGCTTCCGCGGCATTCTTGCGATTGATCGGCTGTGCATCCGCAAGCCAATCCGACAACCCGCCCATCTTTAAACCCTCCGCACCCTCAATATGCCTGCCATCCAGCAATGAAAGGACGGCTGCCGCTCACGCGGCTAAGCCGACCTTCCTAACACTATCCGGCCGGATGGAACAACGACGGCGGATATTTTTATCGGAGGAAGGAAGCGGCGGCCGCTTCCTTCCAATATCACGCCTTCACGTCCTGTCCCTCCGGCTCGTCATCCTCACGCGGAATGCGGAACCACGCGACATAAAGCGCCGGCAGGAAAAGCAGAGTCAGTGCCGTGCCGACCACGATGCCGCCCATCATCGCATAAGCCATCGGCCCCCAGAAAATCTCCCGCGATATGGGAATGAGGGCAAGAGTGGCCGCCGCCGCCGTCAGCATGATCGGCCGCATGCGGTGCTCGGTCGCCTCGACCACCGCGCGCCAGGCCGAGACGCCCTCGCTTCTCAGATGCTCGATCTGGACGACGAGGATGACCGAGTTGCGGATCAGGATGCCGATCAGCGCCAGCACGCCGAGGATGGCGACGAAGCCCATCGGCGCATTGGAGAGAAGCAGCGCCACCACCACGCCGATCAATGCGGTCGGCGCCACGGCGAAGACGAGGAACAGCCGGCTGAAGCTTTGCAGCTGCAGCATCAGAATGGTCGCCATCGCAAACAGCATCAGCGGTACTACGGCAACGATCGGCGCTTGCGAATCCGCGCTGGATTCCACCGAACCACCCGTTTCCAGCTTGTAGCCGACGGGAAGTGTTTTCTGGAACGCCTCGATCTTCGGCTTCAGCTGCTCGACGATCGTTGCAGGCTGCGTCGGGCCGATAATGGCGGCCTTGACCGTGATCGTCGGGATCCTGTCGCGGCGCCAGATGGTCGGCTGTTCCAGTTCGTAGCGGAAATTGGCGATAGCCGACAGCGGCACGGCCTTGCCGTTGGTCGCCGGCAATTGCAGGTTCTGCAATGTCTCGATGGAGCCGCGCTCCGACATCTGCGCCCGCGCCACCACATTGACGAGATAGATGTCGTCCCTGACCTGGGTAACTGTGGAACCTTCGACAATGCTGTTCATGGCATTGGCGATGTCTTCCGACGAGACGCCCAGCTGGCGGGCCTTGTCCTGCAGAACGTCAACCTTGACCACACGCGTCGGCTCGTTCCAGTCCATGACCATGTTGGACAGCAGCTGGTGTTCGCCGACGATGCCCGACAATTGTTGTCCAAGCTCACGAACCTTCTGGATATCAGGACCGCTCAGGCGATATTGCACCGGTTTCCCGACCGGCGGGCCGATATCAAGCAATTTCACGAAGGCATCGGTGCCGGTGAAGGTCCGGTTCAGGTAATCCTGCAACTCGGCACGCACCTTGTCACGCACATCCAGCCCCTTGGTGACGATGACCGTCTGGCCGAAAGTGACATCAGGCGTCTGCACGTCGAAGGACAGGATGAAACGCGGCGCGCCTTCGCCGACATAGGTCGTCCAATGATCGATATCCGTATTCTTGGCCAGCATCTCCTGTTCGAACTGCGCCATCTGCCGGTTGGTTTCGGCAATCGAGCTGTTCTGCGGCAGGTTCCAGTCGACAATCAGCTCCACGCGGTCGGATGACGGGAAGAACTGCTGCTGCACGAGGCTCATGCCTCCGACGGAAAGACCGAACAGCGCAATGGTCAGAATGATCGTCACCCAGCGCCAGCGCAGCGCCCGGCCAAGAAGCCACGAAAAGCCGGAGGCGAAACGGCCCTTCTTTTCGTGATGCGATTTCATCGTCTTCGGCAGGATCGTCACGCCGAGCAGCGGCGTGAAGAGCACCGCGACGATCCACGACACGACCAGCGAAACCGCAATCACCACGAAGAGCGTGAAGGTGAACTCACCCGCCGCGCTGTTGTTGAGACCGACGGGAATGAAGCCGGCGACGGTGACCAGCGTACCCGTCAGCATTGGGAAGGCCGTCGAGGTATAAACATAGGTCGCCGCTTTTCTGAGATCATCGCCGACCTCCAGCCGCGCGACCATCATCTCGACGGCGATCATCGCGTCATCGACAAGCAGCCCCAGCGCAATGATGAGGGCGCCGAGCGAGATGCGTTGCAGCGAAATGCCGGTATATTCCATGTAAACGAAGGTGATCGCCAGCACGAGCGGGATGGAGACGGCAACCACCATGCCGGCCCTGAGGCCAAGGCTGATGAAGCTGATGACGAGAACGATGGCGATCGCTTCGAAGAGAGCCGAAGTAAAGCCCGATACCGCCTCGTCAACCACGGCGGGCTGATCGGATACCCGGTGCAGATCAACACCGATCGGCAGGTCCGCGACGATGCGCTTCATCTGCGCATCCAGCGCCTCGCCGAAATGCACGAGGTTCGCACCGGTTTTCATGCCAATGGCAAGACCGATGGCCGGCTGGCCGTTAAAACGGAACAACGAAGATGGCGGATCGACATAACCGCGCCGGATCGTCGCCACTTCCGTCAGCGGGAAGAACCGGTTGTTGACGCGCAGGTTGATGGACCGCAGGCTGTCTTCCGAGGTGAACTGGCCGCTGACCCGCAACGCCACACGCTCAGGACCGGCATTAACGAAACCAGACTGGGTAACGGCGTTCTGGGATTGCAGCGTCTTGATGATCGACTGCTGGTCGATGCCGAGCGCTGCGATCTGCCGCGTCGAAAATTCGAGATAGATCGCCTCGTCTTGCGCGCCGATCACATCCACCTTGCCGATATTGTCGACGGTCAGAACCTTCGCACGGGCATCCTCCACCAGATCGCGCAATTGCCGCTGGCTGAGGCCATCACTGGTGAAAGCGTAGATATTGCCATACACGTCGCCGAAACGGTCATTGAAGAAAGGACCGACGACGCCCGAGGGGAACTCGCCCTTGATATCGCCGATCATGTTGCGCACCCGCACCCATGTCGGTTCAACGTTCCTGGCCTTGGTTTCCGGCACCAGCTCCACGAAGATCGTCGTGCGGCCGGCCACCGTCTGGCTGCGCAGATGGTCGAGATTATCGAGTTCCTCGAGTTTCTTCTCGATCCTGTCGGTCACCTGCCGGGCCACGTCTTCTGCCGAAGCGCCGGGCCATTGCGCACTGATCACCATCGTCTTGATGGTGAAGTTCGGATCTTCCTCACGGCCGAGGTTGAGATAGGAAAAAACGCCGGCAAGAACGAAAACCAGCATGAAGTACCAGACGAGCGAACGGTGTTCGAGCGCCCAGTCGGAAAGATTGAATTTCTTCACTGACGGACCTCCTGATCGATCCTGATGGCCTGCCCATCCTTAAGCTTGTGAACGCCGGCGCTGGCAACACGCTCGCCGGGTTTGACGCCTCCGGTAATGCGCACGCTGCCGCCGTCAACCGGCTCGCCCGCTATCGTAACCGGGCGTAGCGTCACCGTTGCCGTATCGGCATTGACGATCCAGACGCCCCATCCATTATCTGTTTTCAGCAAGGCTGATGCCGGAAGCGCAATCTGCGGTTCTGATGCGGCAAGCACCGAGGCCGTGACGACGGAGCCCAGCCGGAAGGCAGCGGGCGCATCCTGCAGGCTGATTTTCGTGCGGCGCGTGCGCGTCGCCGTTTCGGCCTCAGGCGCGATTTCGCGCACCACACCGGTGGTGCGGATTTTCGGATCGAGCTGCAGGGCGATCTCGAAGGTCGAGCCGATTTCCAGCCGCTGCGCCGCAAATTGCGGAACATCCACCACCACATCGCGCACTTCCGGGCGGGCGATAGTCACAACTGTCTGACCGGCCGAAACGACCTGGCCGATTTCGCCCGAAGTGGCGGTTACCACCCCGTCAAATTCCGCGCGCAGCTGCGCATAACCCAGCTGCTCTTCGGCCTTGTCCAGATTTGCCCGAGCCTTGGCAACGGCGGCATTGGCGGTACGGGTGGCCTGCTCGGCCTCTTCAAGTGCTGCTTCCGTGCCGCTGCGGGCCTCGGCCAGCACGCGCTGGCGCTGTTCGGTCGTCACCGCATTGGCGAGCTGCGCTTCGGCATTGGAAAGATCGGACTGCGCGCTTTTCACCGACAGTTCGAGCGCCAGCGGATCGATCGAAGCAACCACATCACCCTTCTTGACCAAATCGGCCACATCGACGTTGCGGGCGATGATTCGGCCGAGAACGCGAAAACCGAGATCGGTCTGGATGCGCGATTCCACCGTGCCGGTGAGCCGCAGCGCATCGGCAGATTTTTCTTCCACCACAACGGAGAGTACCGGGCGCGGTGCCTCCGCTGCAGCTTCCTGCTTTTCCTGGCAGGACGAGACCGCGATTGCCGCAATGAGCAAAAACAAGCTTCTGTTTATCCTGAACATTATTGTGCCTGCCCCTTTTCATAGGCGACCTTTTCACCGGTTCGCAGAAATTTGGTCCCGACGGTGACGACGATATCGCCGGGGTTGAGCCCGTCCGCGACGACAAATTGGCCGGTCTCGTAGTCGGCGACCTCGATCCGTCGTATGGCGATTTCCGAAGATTGCGGATCGACAACCCAGACGGCGGGAAGACCGTTCTGCGACGTCATCGCCGACCATGGAAGTTCGATGGCATCGACCTGTTTGAAGCGGAAATGGCCGGATACGGGCGCGCCGAGCGGCATGGTCAGATCGCCGTTGAGGCCAACCTTGACCCTGATCGTCCCATTATCCGGATCGATCGTCGGGGAAATCTCCCGCACCGGCGCCGCAACCGTACGGGACGGATCCGACAGGAGGCTGACATTGACGAGATTGTCGATATCGCGCTCGAGGAACAGCGATTCGTAGACGTCGAAAACCGCATCGCGTGGCCCGTCATGCGCCAGCGTGAAGACGAGTTGAGCGGCCTGCGCCACCTGGCCAACCTCGACATTACGCGCCGTGATCACGCCATCCGCATCGGCTCTGAGTTCGGTATAGGAAAGCGCATCGCGGGCCGTATCGAGTTGCGCCTGCGCCGATCTCACCGCGCCCTGCGTGGTGAGCAGGGTTTCCTGGGCCTTGTCGACAACAGAGCGCGAGGTCACCTGTGTCTTGAAGAGGCTCTGCTGACGGTCGAACGTCAGTTGCGCCTGCGTCTGCTGCGCTTCGGCCGATTGCAGGTTGGCAAGCGCCACATCAATGTCGGCCTTCTGCTCTTCGGGATCGATGCGGGCGAGCAATTGCCCGGTCGTCACCCGCGCTCCCACATCCACCAGCCGCTCGGTGATCTTGCCGCTGACCCGGAAGGACAGGTCCGTCTGAACCCTTGCCCTCACTTCGCCGGTGATGACGCTGCCACGATCGACCGGCTTTTTCACCGCCGCGACCACGTCGACGGTCCGCAGCGGCTTTTCGGCCGGCCGCTCTTCATTGCTGCAGGACGACAGGGCAAAAACACTGCCAACCGCAAGCGCGATAAGAATGGTTTTCATGGTGACCTCTTGATCTTTGCCCCATCCTATAATATTTGACTGACTGAATAGTCAATGAAATTCTTATGCCGTCGATCCGGAAACCGTTCGGCGCCGGAATCCCGGATGGTGATCGAAGATTTGCCCGGAGCGTTCTTGGGAGACACCGGGAATAGGCTGACAGAATGAACCACGCACCACCTGCAAAAATCGATTCCGGTTTTCGTACCGGTGCGATAGGCAGGCCACCTATTACGTCCGCCGCTCACGACGGATAGAAGGGCACGCGCCGAAAATACCTGAGGAGCCGGGGTCATGACGAAAACAAAACTGACACGTGCAGAACAGAAGATACAACGTCCGTTGCAAATTCTCGATGCCGCATTTGAGGAATTCACCAAAAGGGGGTTTACGGCAACGCGGGTCGAAGACATTGCCGACCGGGTGGGGGTGACGAAGGGGACGGTCTATGTCTATTTCGAAACCAAGGAAGCCCTTTTTGCGGCAATGATCGAGCATGTCGGCAAGCCTTTTCAGGAGGCTTTCAAAGCCTATGCCCGTACCTCCGACGATCCCGTCGAGGAGCTTCGCCTGCTGCTCGAATTCCTGTTCGAAAACCTTGTCGATGACAGGCGGATGCGGGAACTGTTCCGCTTCGTCGTTGCGGAGGGCGCGAAGTTCCCTGATCTCATCGACCACCACCATGATGTCCTGATGGCGCCGGTGCTGGGGCGCATCAATATGATCCTCGATGAGGGCGTGGCGAAAAAAAGGTTCAGGGCCAATCCGCCCGAACTCGCCAAGGTCGTCATGTCACCCATGGTCGGAACATTGGTTTTCCGGCTGATTTTCGACGATCGGCGCAGTCTGGACAGGCAGGCCGTTCTGAAAGTTCATCTCGACCTGCTCATGCGCGGACTGCTGGCGTAACCCCCCGTCATCCTGCTTTCAGCCGATGCCACCAATGCAGACATATTTGAGTTCGGTATATTCTTCGATGCCATGGCGAGATCCTTCCCGCCCGAGCCCCGACATCTTGACCCCGCCGAACGGCGCCTCGGCCGTGGAAATCGCCCCCGTATTGACGCCAACCATGCCGTATTCCAGCGCCTCGGCAACCCGGAAGACTCGCGAGAGATCACACGCATAAAAATAGGAGGCAAGGCCGAAATCGGTATTGTTAGCCTGTGCGATCACATCCGCTTCATCCTCGAAACGGAAGAGCGGGGCAAGCGGCCCGAAGGTTTCCTCCCGCGCCACCTGCATGCTGGCATCGACGTTACGCAGGATCGTCGGCTCAAAAAAATTGCCGCCCAACACGTGTTTTTTGCCGCCTGTGGCGATCTCGGCGCCTTTCGAAAGCGCATCGGCAATATGTGCTTCCACCTTGGCAATGGCGTTGCCATCAATAAGTGGACCGAGAATGCTTGCCTCGTCCAGCCCGTTGCCAACGTTCAACTGCGCGACGGCTCGCGCGAATTTTTCAGCGAAGGCGTCATACACGCCGCCCTGCACATAAAGTCGGTTGGCGCAGACGCAGGTCTGGCCATTGTTGCGAAACTTGGCGATCAGTGCCCCTTCCACGGCTGCATCGAGATCCGCATCGTCAAAAACGATGAAGGGCGCATTGCCGCCGAGTTCCAGACCCAGCTTCTTGATCGTCGGCGCGCATTGCCGGTAGAGATGTTCTCCCGTGCGCGTCGAGCCGGTGAAGGTCAGAAGGCGGATATCCGGACTTGCCGTCATCACGCCGCCGATTTCCGCGGCAGGTCCTGTCAAGATACTGAAAAGTTCGAGCGGCAGGCCCGCGCGCTGGGCGAGGATGGCAAGAGCGATAGCTGAAAAAGGCGTCTGCGGCGCGGGTTTCAGCACCACCGCGCAACCCGCGGCCAAGGCCGGACCGACTTTACGGGTAATCATGGCATTGGGAAAATTCCACGGCGTGATGGCCGCGACCACGCCGACCGGCTGGCGCAGAACCAGAATGCGCTTATCCGGCTGATGGCCGGGCACGGTCTCGCCATTGATACGGCGTGCCTCTTCCGCGAACCATTCGATGAAGCTTGCACCATAGGCAATTTCGCCTTTGGCCTCAGTGAGTGGCTTTCCCTGTTCCAGCGTCAGGATCATGCCGAGATCGTCACGGTTTTCCATGACCAACCGGTGCCACGCCTTCAGGATGGTCGCACGCTCACCAGCCGTGCGGCGCGCCCATGCCTTCTGGGCAATCACGGCGGCAGCGATTGCTTCCTGTGTTTCCGTTGCCCCGAGTTCAGGAACCTGGCCGACGACCTCCCCCGTCGCGGGGTTGCGGATCGTCGCCGTTTCACGACCATCGCAGCCGATCCAGCGGCCGGCCACGGGCACTTTTTCACCCAGGAGTGTGGGATCATTCAGATGCATGAGCCAATCCCTCAACAGAAAACCTGAGCCGACGCCGGATCGAAGGCAAGATGCACGAGATCGCCTCGGTTGAGACCGGAAATCGCGTCGTGGCCAAAGGGCAGCCGCACGGCAAGCGGTTCACCCGAACCGGTATGGGCAACCACGTGGACGTTGTTGCCAAGGAAGGTGATGTCGCTGACCGTTGCCTGAAAACCTGTTGAGGAACCCGGCCGGTTGCGGCTGAGCTGCAGGCGCTCGGGGCGCAGCATCAGCGCCGCCTTCTTGCCCGGTGCGGCCTCGCCATGCATCGGAATATGATCGAAGACGATATCCCGGCCCAGCGACACCGTCGCCTTGCCACCCGATGCGCCAAGGAGATCGCAGGCGATAAAATCGCTGTCGCCGATGAATTCGGCCACGAAGCGGGTGGCAGGATGGGCATAAAGCTCCGGCCCCGTGCCAATCTGGTCGATCACCCCCTTTGAAAACACGGCGATCCGGTCGGAAAGGCGCAAGGCCTCTTCCTGATCGTGGGTGACGTAAAGGATCGTCACTTCCGTCTGCTGGTGGATGCGGCGGATCTCGAACTGGATTTCTTCGCGCAGCTTCTTGTCGAGCGCCGACAGAGGCTCGTCCATCAGAAGTACCGGCGGATCATAGGCTAGTGCCCGCGCAAGAGCCACGCGCTGCTGCTGGCCGCCCGACATTTGCGCGGGCTTCCTGTCCTCGAAACCTTCGAGGCGTACCAGCCGCAGCATTTCTTTCACCTTGGCATCAATTTCCGCCTTGCTCTTGCGGCGGACTTTCAGCGGAAAGGCGATGTTTTCCCCGACCGACAGATGCGGAAACAGGGTGTAGCGCTGGAAGACCATGCCGATATTGCGCTTGTGCGACGGCGTCGACAACAGGCTTTCACCGTTCAGCAGGATGTCGCCCGCGGTCGGCTGCTCGAAGCCGGCCAGAATATAAAGCGTCGTGCTCTTGCCCGAGCCGGATGGCCCGAGAAATGTCATGAACTCACCCGGCTGCACGTCGAGATTGACATCCTGAACGGCGACGACCGGTCCGTATTGTTTGCGGATACCGCGAATTTGCAAGAGCGGTTTGGTCATGTTTTCAGTCCTTTTCGCACAGCCGCGACAAGCAGCATGAGAATGATGGTCACCGCAATGAGAAGCGTGGAGGCGGCGGCGATGACAGGCGTCAGATCCTGACGCAGCGTCGCCCAGATTTTCACCGGCAGCGTCTGCAATGTCGGGCTTGCCATGAAGATTGCCAGCACCACCTCATCCCAGGAGGTCAGGAAGGAGAAGATCGCCGCCGAAAACAGGCCGTGGCTGATGGCGGGCAGCGTGATGCGAATTTTTGCCTGTAACGGAGTTGCGCCGCACAGCACCGCCGCATCCTCTATCGACTTGTCGAAACCCTCCAGCGCACCGGTCAGCGCCAGAATGGAGAAGGGCAGCGCCACGACGAGATGGGCGATGACGAAACCGGCCGTCGTGCCTGCAAGACCGAATTTCAGGAAAAAGGCGTAAAGCGCCACCGCCAGCACCACGACTGGCAGAATCATCGGCGTCATGAATAGCGCGCGCAGAGTGCCGCGCCCGATGAAACGGCCACGCACCAGCCCGAAGGAGGCGACAAGACCGATGAGCACGGACAGAACGGTTACCATCAGCGCGATGCGCAGGCTCGTCCAGGCGGCATCCAGCCATCTAGGGTCAGCGAAGAAATCCGCATACCATTTCAGCGTCCAGCCGGGCGGCGGAAAAATCAGCCATTGCGACGAACCGAAGGACAAAGCGGCGATAAAGATGATCGGGAGGATCAGAAATGCCGAGGTTAGCACGGTGATGAGCAGGAGCAGCCATTTCCAGAGGCCGAGGCTGTTATAGTTCAAAAGCATGTCAGCGCCCCCCTGCCCCGGCCGCGCCGAAGAATTTGAGCTGCACGGCGTAGAGAGTGAGCGTCACCACCAGAAGCACCAGCGCGGCAGCCCCGCCCATGCCCCAGTTGACGAGCGACTGCACGAATTGCGCGATGAGTTCGGCCAGCATCATGTTCGCCGTACCGCCGAGCAGCGCGGGAGTGACGAAGTAACCGAGCGACATGACGAAGACCATCAGCGCGCCGGAGATCATGCCCGGCGCGGCAAGCGGAATAAGAATGCGGATTAGCGCCTGCAAACGCGTTGCCCCACACAGCGCCGCGGCCTGCAGAATGGCCGGGTCGATCTTGCGGATGACGCCGTAAAGCGGAATGATGATGAAGGGCAGCATGATATAGGTCATGCCGATGGTAACCCCGGTGAGATTGTTGACCAGCGGCAAAGGCTGATCGATGATGCCAAGGCCCATCAGCGTCTTGTTCACCACACCCGTGCGCTGCAACAGCACCATCCAGGCATAGGTGCGCGCCAGCAGGTTGGTCCACATCGACAGCAGCAGAATAGCGAAAACGATGGAGGCAAGCCGCGCCGGCATGATGGCAAGCGCCCAGGCAACGGGAAAGCCGATCACCAGCGACACCACCGTTACCAGCGCCGATACCACGAAGGTATTGAAGAAAATCTTCAGATAGGTGGAGCTGCCCAGCAGTGCCGCATAGTTGCCAAAGCCGAAGACGGGTTCGGTAACGCTGCGCGACAAGAGGATCAGAACCGGAACGACGAAGAACAGGACAAGCAGAACCAGCGCCGGCAGGGTGGCGGCAAAATTGCCGGGCCGGAAGGGCATTCGCGCCCTTGCCTTCGTGCTGACTGTTTCATCGGTTAGCGAGACCATGCCCAAACCTCCCCGGACGTGGAAAATTGCGCGGGCGTTTTCGCTGCCCGCGCCGTTATCTTATTTCGCCTGCCAGGCGTACCAGCGCTCGCCGATTTCATCGCGATGCTGTGCCCAGTAGCTCATATCGGCGTCGACCTGGCTTGCGGTTTGCTGATCCGGCAGGGTTTTCGCCGTTTCCGGATCCATCAGCTTGGCGGATTCGATATTAACAGGGGCGTAACCCGTCGCGGTCGCCATATCCGCCTGCGCCTGCGCAGAGGTGGCGAGTGCGATGAATTTCATAGCCGCATCCCTGTTCTTCGTTCCCTTGGGCACGACGAGGGAATCCGCTGCGGTGATATTCTGTTCCCAGGAGGTCGCCACCTTCACGCCGCTTTTCTCAAGCGCCGTCATGCGGCCGTTCCAGACGCTGCCAAAGGGCGCTTCCGCCGATGCTATCAGCTGCTGCGACTGTGCGCCGCCCGACCACCAGATGATATCGGATTTGATCGTATCGAGTTTCTTGAAAGCGCGGTCGAGGTCAAGCGGATAAAGCTTGTCGGCGGCCACACCGTCGGCCAGAAGGGCAGCTTCGATCACGCCCGGTGCGGACCATTTGTAGAAGGTGCGCTTGCCGGGAAACTTTGCCGTGTCGAACAGATCGGCCCAGCTTTTGGGGCAGGCGGCAACGGCATCGACATTGCAGCCGATGACGAAGGAATAATAAAAGCTGCCGACGGAATAATCCGTCACGAAACGTGGGTCGAGTTTGGTCTTGTCGATGACGGAAAAGTCGAGCTTCTCCAGCAGACCTTTCGGTCCGGCCTGCGCGGCATAGTCGCCTTCGACATCGACCACATCCCATGTCACGCCGTTTGCCTCGACCATGGCCTTCAGCTTGCCATAGTCGGTCGGGCCATCCTGAAGCACATTGATGCCGCTCGACACCATGAATTTTTCGGCCCAGGCCGCCTTCTGGGCGTCCTGCGTGGTTCCTCCCCAGCTGGAAAAGACCAGATCATTCGCCTGTGCGGCTGTGCCGAGGGCGAAAAGTGCTGCGCATGTCGTCAATACCAGTTTCGATCTCATGTTCCCTTACTCCGTTTTAGAGCTTGTCGTTGGCATGCACGTCGCGGCCGGCAGCTTTCACCTCAGTGGTGAAAACCGCGCCGGCTTCATGATCTTGTTTTCGGCGACTTCAATGAGGTCACGGATTTTAGGCAGAAACGATAACCAGCGCGGATCGGCCATCAGCTTTGCGCGCCGCTCCTCGCGGTCATCCAGACTGGAAAATGCCCAAATATGGACGATCTCGTTGATTGGGCCGATCTCCGAAAAGAAGTAACCCACCAGTTCGCCGAGGTGGCTTTTCTGGATTTCGATGCCCTCTTCCTCCACGACCTTGAGATAGGCCGGAATGGCGCCGTTCTTCAGCCTGTAGGTTCGTATCTCGTAAAACATCGGCTCACCGCATCACGAAAGGGTCGGGAATCGGGTCGTCAGAGGTGCGCAGCCATATGGTCTTGGTGCGCGTGTAATCGAGCGCCGCCGCAAGCCCGCCTTCGCGTCCATCGCCCGAGAGGCCAAAGCCACCGAAAGGCGCGATCGGCGAGACGGCGCGATAGGTGTTTACCCAGACGATGCCCGCGCGGATCGCCTTCATCAGCCTGTGCGCGCGCGTCAGGTTCTGCGTGAAGACGCCGGAGGCAAGGCCATAGACCGTGTCATTGGCCAGCGCGATGGCTTCCGCTTCGGTTTCGAACGAAACAACCGAAAGAACGGGGCCGAAGAATTCCTTTTCCATGGAGGGCGAACGGATGCCGTCGCAATCAAGAATGGTCGGCCGATAGAAATAGCCGTCACCATCCAAAGGCTCACCACCGGTAACCACCTTCGCACCGGCATCCACCGAAGCAGAAACCAGTGAGACAATGTGCTGGCGCTGGCGCTCGGTCGCCAATGGCCCCACTTCCGTCGCCATATCCAGCGGCGAACCGATGCGGATCGCCTCGGCCTTCGCCGCCAGAATCTGGAGGAAACGGTCCTTGACGCTTCTTTCGATAATCAGCCGCGAGCCGGCGACGCAGCTCTGGCCGGTTGCGGCAAAAATGCCTGCCACCTGCGCATTGGCGGCGCTCTCGAGATCTGCATCAGCGAAAACGAGGATCGGCGACTTGCCGCCGAGTTCCAGCGATGTCGAGGCAAGGTTTTCAGCCGAATTGCGGACGATGTGACGCGCCGTTTCCGGCCCGCCGGTAAAGGCGATATGAGCCACCTTCGGATGGGTGGTGAGCGCGGTGCCGCAGGAGGCACCGAAACCGGTAACGATATTGACGACGCCAGCTGGAAAACCGGCCTCATGCACCAGCCGGGCAAATTCCAGCAGCGGTGCCGGACCATCTTCCGAGGCCTTGACGATGATGGTGCAGCCCGCGGCTAGCGCCGGACCGATCTTGACGGCGGCGAGAAACAGCTGGCTGTTCCAAGGCACGATGGCCGCCACCACGCCAACGGGTTCACGCCGCAGCCAGACATCCATATCCGGCTTATCGATCGGCAGATAAGCGCCCTCGATCTTGTCGGCAAGCCCGGCATAATAGCGATAATAGTCCGCAACATAGGCAATCTGCGCGGAGGTTTCGCGGATGATCTTGCCGGTATCGCGGGTTTCGAGTTCGGCAAGCGTCTTTGCATTTTCCGCAACCAGATCGGCCAACCGGTAGAGCAGCTTGCCGCGCTGTGTCGCCGTCAGTTTCGACCAGGCCACATCTTCGTAAAGTGCCCGGTGCGCGGCATCGACCGCACGGCCGATATCCGCTTCCCGGCTTTCCGGCATTTCCGCCCACGCCGTGCCGGTTGCCGGATCAAGGCTTGAAAAGCTGGCCTCGCCATCTTCGAAACGTCCGTCGATATAGCACTGAAAACGGCGCATCATCTTACTCCGCAAAAGCCGGCATGACATCGGAAAGGAAACGCTCCAGCGAGGCCTTCTTCCGCTCGAAGCTCATGCCAGTGTCGATCCAGAAGGAATATTCGTCGTAACCCATGGCCTCATAGGCTTTAAGCCGGGTAATGACTTCATCGGCATTGCCGACGACATTGTTCTTGCGCATGACGTCGCCGGAAAGCATGGCGTTTGCCGCGATATCCTCTGGCGCAATGCGCTCGATGAGGCCCTGATGAACAGGCTTTTCGTTTTTGAACCACGCGAAGAAATAATTGTAATAGACACTCATCTCATGCGCCGCCTGGGCGATATCGGCTTCATCGGAACCGACATAGGTGTGGCGAAGCAGCATGATTTTCGGCCGCTGTTTTTCCGGGTTCTTGGCGCAGGCATCGTTGAAGCGGCCCATCAGGGTTTCCACCTCGTCATCGCCCTGCCAGAGTGGCGTCACCTGCACGTTGCAATCATTGGCGACAGCGAATTCATGCGAATTCGGATCGCGCGCCGCTACCCAGATTGGCGGGAAGGGCTGCTGCAATGGCTTGGGAGCAGAGGTCGTGGCCGGAAATTTGTAGAACTCACCGTCATGCGCATAGTCCCCCGCCCACACACCTTTGACGGCCGGGATCAGCTCGCGCATGCGCTGGCCGGCGCCCCAGGCATCGAGGCCCGGAAGCAGCCGCTCATATTCAAACGAGTACGCGCCTCGGGCAATGCCGATATCGAGACGGCCGTCGCAGATGAGGTCGGTCATCGCCGCTTCGCCGGCAAGCTTGATCGGATGCCAGAAGGGCGCAATCACCGTGCCCGTCCCGAGACGCGCCGTCTTGGTGCGCCGCGCCAGATCGGCAATCGTCACGAAGGGGTTCGGGGCAATGGTGAAATCCATGCCGTGATGTTCGCCGGTCCAGATGGCATGCATGCCGCCACGATCGGCGATCTCGCAAAGGGTGACGAGCTCCTCATAGAGCGTCTTGTGATCCTGCGATGCGTCCAGCCGTTCCATATGGACGAAGAGCGAAAATTTCATGGGTTTGCCCCCTTCATGGAAATGGGATGCACCTTGCCGGCGGTCTCGTTGCCGACATAGACACCAAAATTGCCAATGGAACTTTCCAGCGCGAAACGATTGACGATATCCGCCGTCGCGGCGGAATCGAATTTTGTAGAGCCAAGCGCACTCGGCAACAGGAAGCGCCCCTGACGCGGCGCATCATCACCCTCGGCAAGTGCGTGGTAGACGATGTGCTGGCGTCCATCCGTCTTGTTTTCATAAACGGAGTAGAGAAAGCCGGTCCTGACGGAGAGGCCCGTCAGTTCCTCAAGGCGCGACGTCAACGCCGCAACGGGATCACCGCCTGCGACAACGCAGCCGGGCAGCGACAGCACATCATCGCCAACGAGGTAAATCTCTCCGCGCCGTTCCAGCACCGCGCCAACGGTAATTTCGCCCTCGGCTGCCGCCGAGACCGCCTTGGCGGCCAGCATAGGCGTGAAATAACCGCCCCGCGCATAACCGAGACCGTTCAGACCGCTATTGTCGAAAGCACCGATGCGCCCGAGCAGGATGACATGATCACCCGCCTCGATAACCTCCTGCATCGTGCATTCGAACCAGGCCGCGACATCGGCGAAGACAGGTGATCCCTGCGGTGCATCCGACCATTCCGCGGCAGCGAAACGATCCTCCACCGGGCGGGCGAAGGTGTTGGAGAGGTCCTTCTGGTTTTCCGACAGAATATTAACGGCAAAATTTTTCGCACCGGTCATCGTCGCGAAATTGCGCGAGGTGCGGGCAAGGCAGATCAAAAGCAGCGGCGGATCGAGCGAAACGGAAGTGAAGGAATTTGCGGTAAAGCCAACGGGCTTTCCCGCGTCATCCCGCGTGGTCACGATCGTTACTCCCGTCACGAAAGCGCCGAATGCGTCGCGCAAAGCGCGCGGGTCAAGGGTTGCAACAGTCATTGCGGCTCCTCCTCAATAGCCAGCCATTCGGCCATCAGTGCATTGACAGTTTCAGGGGCGGTCAGATTGACCATATGCCGGTGCGCCTCAACGATGCGAGCGTAACCGCGTGGCGTGATCGCCGCCATCTGCTCGGCCATCAGCGGCGTCGAATTCGGATCGTCGGAACCGGTCAGGAAGAGCGCGGGGCAAGCGACCGAAGGCCAGCGATCCGCATAGGTCTCATCCCCGCCCGCAAAGGCCGTGTAGGCAACTGCGTAACCTTCCGGGTCGACCATTTCCAGCCAGCCGCGTGTCAGTTCCCGCGCATGCTGACTCTTGGCGTCATCGCCGAACCAGCGCAGCAGTGGACCTTCCTTGTCCACGCCCTCGGTGCGAATTGCCGCCGCACGGGCAAGCACCGCTGCCTTTGCCACCGGATCACGGCGATAGACGCCGTTCAGGTAACCGACGCGCGCAATGCGATCTCCGAAGGTTGCTGCCGCTCCGCCGGAAATCAATGCGCCCATGGAATGGCCGGCAACATTGGCGCGTGCAATCCGCATATCGTCAAGAAAACGGCCGAACCAGCCGACAAAATCCGTAAGCGTGCTGCCTGCAGCCAAGCACGCGCTACCGCCATGGCCCGGCATATCGACCGCGATAACGCGGTGTGTTCTGGAAAAAACTTCGATCTGCGGTTCCCAAGCTTCAAGCCGCATGCCGACGCCGTGGATGAGGATCAGGTCCTCACCCGCACCGGCCTCGAAGTAAGCCGCCCCGCCCTCGGTCGTCTTGCGAGGGAGCGCGGCAGCACCTGCCTTTGCAACATTGACCCGTGAGGTGGTGGCGGCCTCCTGCATTACATCACCCTCAAACGCCGGCCGGGTTGGCAACATCCTGACCGAGATCCTGCAGATCCTGGTAACGGTCGCCAATGCGGTGGTGGGGCCGGCCGCCAACCGAAGCGCCGAGTGCGACGACGATCTCATCGGCGGCCGGGGCATCGGGAATGGCGGTCTGAATGGTCAGATAATGCGAACGGCGGCCTTCATCATTCTTGTCCATCAGCGGGATCATGATCGGTGCATTGCCCGGACCACGGGTGTTGCAGAAGGCCAGGTAAGATTTCGCGCCAACCGCCTGGCGATAGTGATTGCCGAACCGCAGCGTGTGAATGAGCGCGGACGCATGCTCGATCTCACCGTCGAGACCGACAACCGCTGCCTTGCCATAGGCCTCCACCGCCTCGCCCGAGCCGACGGCATCGAGGATCATCTTCGTCAGCAACTCACCGAGCACCGGCGCGCCCGCATGGATTTCCGGCTTCAGGTTTTCCACGAAGCCTTTGCCTGCCCAGGGGTTTTTCACGACCGCAATCGCGCTGAACAGCTTCAAGGGCGTAGCGGCAGTCTTGCCTCCCTCAATCAACGTCGTTTCGACCTGCAGCAAGGTCTTGCGGATCTGGATGGACATGGGCGTTTTCTCCGTAAATATGATGTCTTATGGTATGCCATAATACATTGCTGTCAAGGGCCGGGTGATTTTCGTTTGAAAAATCGAAAATCTTGAAATTTAACAACGTGTTACGACTTAAAATTCCGCGATGCGTCCGTCATAGGCAAGCTCATACAGACGCGTCATTTCGGCAACTGTGGGCACCCGGGGGTTATTTGCCGGCGTGCCGGAAGCGAGGCCCTGGCGCACCATTTCAGGCAACAGTTCGAGATAGCGGCTCCTGTCGATGCCGAACTCTTGCGGGGTCGGCACCTTCAGCCGCCTGTTCAGGCCGATGAAGGCCTCCACCAGCTTCGTGCCGGCAATCTGGTCGCTATCCGCCGCGCTGGCACAACCCAGCGCGCGGGCGGCGGCGGCATAATGCGGCAAAGCGGAATTCAGCGAAAACTGCGTGACCAGTGGCAGCACCATCGCATTCGACATGCCATGTGGCACATGGAAAAAAGCACCGACCGGCCGGCTGAGACCATGGATCAGCGCAGTCGATGTATTGGAGACGGCAAGCCCGGCATGGGTTGCGCCCAGCATCATCGCTTCACGCGCATCCCGGTCATCAGGATTATTAGCCACCTTCTCAAGATTTGCCCCAATCAGCTTCAGCGCGGAAAGCGCCAGCGCTTCGGAATGGGCATTGCCGTTGCGGTTGACCAGCGCCTCCAGCGCATGGGTCAGCGCATCGATGCCAGTATCGACGGTGACGCGGTAAGGGCAGCTCAGCGTCAGCTCGTAATCGATGATGGCGGCGACCGGCAAAGCTGCGGTACCGAGGATCAGCATTTTTTCGCTCGCGACCGTATCGGTGACGACGGCGGCGCGTGTCACTTCCGATCCGGTGCCAGCGGTGGTGGGGATAGCAATCACCGGCATGACGGCGAAATCCACGATCCGCGGCACCTTCAGTGCACGCAAGTCTTCACCGCTGGTCGCGACGATGGCGCCTGCCTTTGCGGTATCCATGGCGCTACCACCGCCGAGGGCGACAAGACCATCATGACGACCTTGGGAAATGCGCTTCACCAAAGCAGTGATCGATATGTCCGTGGGGTCCTCAACGACCTCGGAGAAAATGGCGCCGTCTATGCCTTCGCCTGGAAGCGCCTGCAAAAGCGCATCGGCATGGCCGAGCTTCTGCATCACGGGGTCACAGACGAGCAGAGGACGATTAACCCCGAGCGATTTCAGCATGGCAGGCAATCGGAAGCGGCTGCCGCCGCCGATCAACATTTCGCGGGGCATCAGGACACGGTTTATCATTGCAGTTCTCCGCCACTCTCATTCTGCGTTGTTCGGAACGGCCGAAGGCCATGTGGCCTGAAGCGGAATATGGTTATCCCGCTCAGGCAGACATGAGCCTAGTGCGCCAGGATTTTCGACAGGAACGAGCGGGCGCGCTCCGTCTTCGGATGGGTGAAGAAGCTGTCGCCCTCACCGATCTCAACGATCTCGCCGCCATCCATGAAGACGATGCGGTCCGCCACCTTGCGGGCAAAACCCATCTCGTGGGTTACCACCATCATCGTCATGCCCTCCTGCGCCAGCGAAACCATGACGTCGAGCACCTCGTTGATCATTTCCGGATCGAGCGCCGATGTCGGCTCATCGAACAGCATGGCGACCGGGTCCATCGCCAGCGCGCGGGCAATGGCAACGCGCTGCTGCTGGCCACCCGACAATTGGCCGGGATATTTCTTGGCATGCGCCGTCAACCCCACCCGTTCGAGAAGGGCATTTGCCTTGGCAAGCGCTTCCGCCGGTGAACGGCCCAGAACCTTCTCCTGCCCGATGCAGAGATTTTCAAGGATCGTCATATGCGGGAAAAGTTCGAAATGCTGAAACACCATGCCCACCTTGGAGCGCAGTTTCGGCATATCGGTCTTCGGATCTGTCACCTCCACGCCGTTGACCGTGATGACGCCGTTGCCGATCGTCTCCAGCGCATTGACGCATTTGATCAGCGTCGATTTGCCGGAACCGGAAGGCCCGCAGATCACGACAACTTCGCCCTTGGCGACATTCAGGCTGCAATTGGTCAGAACCTGAAAATTCGGGCCGTACCATTTGTTGACGGATTGTAGTTCGATCATGCTGATTGCTTGCGACATCGGACCGTTCCTTAATGCACGTCAGTTGACATGGGGCCATAGGCCTTGCCGAACCGCTTTTCGATCCGGCGCTGGATAAGTTCCCAGGCGGTCGTCATGGCGAGGTAATAAAGGGCTGCGACCATAAAGAGCTCAAGAACCAGGAACTTTTCCTGAATGAGTACCTGCGTGCGGCGCAGAAGCTCTTCCATGGAAATGATCGAGGCGATCGACGTCGTTTTGAGCACGCCGTTGACGGAGTTGCCAAGCGGCGGAATGATGATGCGGAAGGCCTGAGGCGCAACGATGTAACGCATCACCTGCGCCTCAGTCATCCCGATGGCACGGGCCGCGTTGATCTGGCCCTTTGGAACGGCGGCGATGCCTGCCCGGACGATTTCCGACAGATAGGCTGCTTCGCAGAGCGACAGGCCGATCAGCGTTGATTGCAGAACCGTCAGCTTGATGCCGATCTGCGGCAGACCGGTATAGATGATGATGAGCTGCACCAGAAGCGGCGTGCCGCGAAAGATCCAGGTGTAGAAATAGGCCGGCCCGGACAGGAACCGGTATTTCGACATGCGCATCACCGCGATGACAAAGCCCAGTGCAAGACCCGCCGTCATGGCAAAAACCGTGAGGCCGAGCGTCACCAGCGCGCCCTCGAACAGATAATAATTCGTCAGATATTCGAAGAAACCTTCCCAGTTCCAACCCTTCACGTCTTTCTCCAATTCATGCGGGAACGGTCGCGGCGAGAGCTTTCCCGCCGCGATGACTGTTCAGATGGATGGAATTCAGCCTTCCGGGCCGAGAACGGCGAGATCGCCCGGCGCAATGCTGACGCCATAACCGCCCATCAGCTTCTCCAGCGCGCCATCGGCCTTCATCTCCTTCAGAGCGGCTGAAACGGCGTCGGCGACGTCCTTGTTGCCGAAGGAAAGCGAGCCGGGTGTAGGATACATGCCGGAAAGCGCATGGGTGAATTCGCCGCGGTCCTGATATTGTTTGGCAACCGGATCGATCGATACCGCCGCCTGCACCTGGCCGGCGCGCAACGCCTGATAAACCGTCGCGTAGTTGTCGAACAGGTTGATGGTCATTGGCGCCAGACCGCGCTTCTTGAAGTCTTCGTTCAGTTCTTTGATCTTGCGCTCGGCATAACCGCCAATATCGGTGCTGACGGCCTTGCCGGCGAGATCATCGACCTTGGTGATAGGCTGGGACGCGCCGACCGCCGTGGAAATGCTGATGGCGAGGTTTTCATAGGGGATCATGAACAGGATCTTGCGCCGCTCTGCCGTCACGAACAGGCCGGCATTGATCATGTCCCAGCGGCCACCCTGCAGGCCCGGCACCATGGTCGCATATTCGGTGCTGATATATTCCGGCTTCAGGCAAAGCCGTTTGGCGATCTCATAGCCCAGTTCGATGCGCAGTCCCTTCAATACGCCCTGCTGATCGGCATAGGCCATGGGCGGCAGGGTCGGGCTGGTGGCCATCACCAGGTGGCCGGGCTTGATGAGATGATCGTCGGATATTTTCGGCGTGCAGTCCTGAGCGACGGCGGCACCGGCAAAAAGAGTGATGGCAACGCCCGCCGTAAAGGTTTTGGCGCGCACGGCTGTGCATTTCCGGGAAATCGGATTCCAGTTCATATTAAGCTCCGCTCTTTATATTATTTATTATGGCATACCATCACACCAAACGGTTTGCCCTGTCAAGAAGCGGTCGAGGATTTTTCTAAAATATTGAAAAATAACGATAAAATCAAAAAAGCATAAGCTTGCGGCTCCCGGCAGGGCAACCGCAAGAATAAGACGATAGAGTGCCGAAAACCGTCAGTCGGCGGCTTTCTGCGCCGTGAGAACAGCTTCGGCGATGGCGCAAGCACTCGTGACGTGATCGAGCGCGGCTTTGTAGGCGGCATCCCCGTCACCCTTTCGGATCGCCTCAACAATCTTTTCCATCTGCGCCGGACCGTCGGTGTCCCGGCTTTTCGTCTTGATGGTCATGGAGCGCAGGTGGTTGATCCGAACCGTCAGCAGATTGACGACGCCCCAGGCGACATGCCGGTCGATCTTGCTGAACAGCGTCTGGTAAAAGGACGAAGTATGCGCCAGCACGCCTGGCATATCCTTCGCAACATAACTTTCGCGGATGTGCTTCAGCGAAACTTCCAGCGCCTCGACGATGGCGGGATCGCGACGTTCGGCGCAAAGGCGCGCCGCCATTCCCTCCAGCGCACCGCGAATTTCGTAGATTTGCTTCGCCTCATCGAGATCGAGCAGCGCGACCATCGGACCCTTGTTCGGCAGGTTCGCCACCAGCCCTTCGGATTCCAGATGCCGCAGAACCTCGCGCACGATGGTGCGGGAAACACCGAGCTGGGCACAGAGATCACGCTCCACGAGACGGTCTCCCGGACGGAAGTACCCGTTCACGATGGCGTCCCGCACCTTGTCGAGCGCGAGTTCCCTCAGCGTCTTCGTCGGACGTTCAACGCGAATGGCAGTTCCCTGCAAAGCACCGGTCATGGTATCACCTCGTCTGGCACATCCCGCCTGCGCTCGCCGCACGCAGAAGCGGGTTCTGGCTCTTGATATTATGGCGTACCAACTTATTTAGCCGCGCATCATGTTTATGGCAACAGCAGACGTGCGGCAGGACCGCCTGCCGTAGCGCCAGAAAACCTTATCCCATTCTTTCCGAGGCATAGGAGCCGGGACCGGGAGGAAACACCACGGTTCGACTGCCGTTGATGAAGGTGCGATGGTGGATATGCGCGTGAATGGCGCGCGCCAGCACCTGCGCTTCCACATCGCGGCCAAGCGACACGTAGTCTTCCGCACTCTGGGCGTGGGTGATGCGCACGATATCCTGCTCGATGATCGGGCCTTCGTCCAGATCCGCAGTCACATAGTGCGCAGTCGCACCGATCAGCTTCACGCCGCGCTGATAAGCCTGCTTGTAGGGGTTGGCGCCCTTGAAGGATGGCAGGAAGGAGTGGTGGATATTGATGATCTTTCCCGACATCGCCTCGCACATTCTATCCGAAAGCACCTGCATGTAACGGGCGAGCACGATGAGTTCCGTTCCGGTGCTTTCGGCGATATCCATGATCCGGGCTTCGGCCTGCGGCTTGTTTTCCTTGGTCACCGGAATGTGGTGGAAGGGAATGTCGTGGTTGACGACGACCTTCTGGTAATCGAAGTGATTGGAGACGACGCCAACAATATCGATCGGCAGAGCCCCGATGCGCCAGCGGTACAGCAGGTCATTCAGGCAGTGGCCGAAGCGCGAGACCATCAGCAGAACCTTCATCCGCTCGGACTGGTCGTGCAACGCCACCTCCATGCCGAATTTTTCGGAGATCGGCGCAAGCCCGGCCATGAGCGCATCGCGCTTTGCCCCCTCTTCGGAGATAAATCCCACACGCATGAAGAAGCGGCCCGTACCCAGATCGTCGAACTGCGAGCTGTCGACGATGTTGCAGCCTTTGTCGGCCAGAAAGCCGGAAAGGGCGGCGACGATGCCACGGGTGGACTTGCATGTTACGGTCAGGACGAAATTCGTCATCTGGCGTTCTCTCTGTCATCAATAAGGGAAAAACCCGCGCTGTTTGACGAGCGCGGGAAGGGCCGCAAGGGCGGCGGGGAAAACCGAACTCAGACGTCGAGCGTGGTCTGATGCTCCCAGGCGGTGAACTGCGCGCAATAGCTGTTCCACTCACCCTGCTTGAGCTTGAGATAGGCTTTGGAGAATTCGACGCCCAGCGCCTGCTGCAATTCCGCATCCTTCTCATATTCGCGCAGCGCATCGAGAAGATTGAGCGGCAGCTTCGGGGCATCCGTGACCTTGTGACCCTCGCGATACATGTCGATATCGTAGTGCGGACCGGGATCGGCCTTGGAGCGGACACCGGAGAGGCCGGCGGCGATGATGATGGCCTGCAGCAGATAGGGGTTCACCGCGCCATCCGGCAGGCGCAGTTCGAACCGCCCCGGCCCCGGTACGCGCACCATATGGGTGCGGTTATTCCCGGTCCATGTCACCGTATTCGGCGCCCAGGTAGCGCCCGAAATGGTGCGCGGTGCGTTGATGCGCTTGTAGGAATTGACCGTCGGATTGGTAACCGCTGCAAGAGCCGACGCATGTTTCATGATACCGCCAAGAAACGTCTTGCCTTTGGCGGAAAGCCCAAAAGGCATTGCCTTGTCGGCAAAGGCGTTGACCTTGCCTTCAAGGTCCCAGACTGAAATATGGGCATGGCAGCCATTGCCGGTCAGCCCCTTGAACGGTTTCGGCATGAAGGTGGCGCGCAGCCCATGCTTTTCAGCAACCGATTTGACCATGAACTTGAAGAAGGAATGTTTGTCGGCGGTCTGCAGCGCATCGTCATATTCCCAGTTCATCTCGAACTGGCCATTCGCATCCTCATGGTCGTTCTGGTAGGGTTTCCAGCCCAGCTCCAACATGTAATCGCAAATCTCGGCGATCACATCGTAACGGCGCATCACCGCCTGCTGGTCGTAGCACGGCTTTTCCGCCGTGTCGTATTCGTCGGAGATTTTCGCGCCATCCGGCGAGATCAGGAAAAATTCCGGCTCGACACCGGTCTTGACCCTTAACCCCTCGCCCGCTGCTTCCGCGATGAGTTTTTTCAGGACCACACGCGGCGCCTGTTCCACCGGCTGGTCTTCCATGACGCAATCGGCGGCGACCCAGGCGACATCCTTTTTCCAGGGCAGCTGGATGACCGACGAAGCATCGGGTACGGCGAAAAGATCAGGATGGGCCGGCGTCAGATCGAACCAGGTGGCGAAACCGGCAAAACCTGCGCCGCCCTTCTGCATATCGGCGATCGCTTCTGCCGGAACCAGCTTGGCGCGCTGGCCGCCGAAGAGATCGGTATAGCTGATCATGAAATATTTGATGCCCTTTTCGGCAGCAAATTTGGAGAGGTCCAGTGTCACGTCATTCCCCTTTTTTTGGTATCAGACACTTCATCGAAAAAAGACGGACACATCCTCCCAAATGCGTCCGTCCGATCTTTTTGTTTTAAAAGCTGCCTTTCCCCGGGAACCAGTTTGTTCCCGCCAGCGGAACCTGCGCCATTGCCGCAGCCTCCATCGTCAGCGCCACCAGATCTTCCGGCTCCAGATTGTGGAGATGGTTCTTGCCGCAGGCGCGCGCGATGGTCTGCGCCTCCAGCGTCATGACCTTCAGATAATTGGCAAGGCGGCGGCCGGCGGCGACGGGATCGAGACGCGCGGCAAGCTCCGGGTCCTGCGTGGTGATGCCGGCGGGGTCTTTGCCCTCATGCCAGTCATCATAAGCGCCTGCTGTTGTGCCGAGCTTCTGATATTCTGCTTCCCAATGCGGATCATTATCGCCGAGCGCCACCAGCGCCGCCGTTCCAATCGCAACCGCATCGGCGCCGAGCGCCAGCGCCTTGGCGACGTCAGCACCCGAACGAATGCCGCCGGAGACGATCAGCTGCACCTTGCGATGCATGCCGAGATCCTGAAGCGCCTGCACGGCGGGGCGAATGCAGGCAAGCGTGGGCATGCCAACATTTTCGATGAAGACATCCTGCGTGGCGGCCGTGCCGCCCTGCATGCCATCAAGCACCACCACATCGGCACCGGCCTTCACCGCCAGCGCCGTGTCGTAATAGGGCCGCGCGCCGCCGACCTTGATATAGATCGGCTTTTCCCAGTCGGTGATTTCGCGCAGTTCGAGGATCTTGATTTCCAGATCGTCCGGACCGGTCCAATCAGGATGACGGCAGGCGGAACGCTGGTCGATGCCTTTCGGCAGATTGCGCATATTGGCGACGCGATCGGAAATCTTCTGGCCAAGCAACATGCCGCCGCCGCCCGGTTTCGCACCCTGGCCGACCACGACCTCGATGGCGTCCGCACGGCGCAGGTCTTTCGGGTTCATGCCATAACGCGAGGGCAGATACTGGTAAACCAGCGTCTGGCTGTGACCGCGCTCCTCATCCGTCATGCCGCCATCGCCCGTCGTGGTGGAGGTGCCGGCGATGGTCGCGCCACGGCCGAGCGCCTCCTTGGCGTTGCCGGAAAGCGCACCGAAGCTCATGCCGGCAATGGTGATCGGCGTTTTCAGCGTGATCGGCTTTTTGGCAAAGCGCGTGCCGAGTGTCACGGTCGTATCGCATTTCTCGCGATAGCCTTCGAGCGGATAACGCGAGATGGACGCGCCGAGAAACAGGAGGTCGTCGAAATGCGGCACCTTGCGCTTGGTGCCCGCACCGCGAATATCGTAGATGCCGGTCGCAGCCGCGCGGCGGATTTCCGCCAGCGTATGGTCGTCGAATGTTGCGGATTTGCGCGGCGGGGTGAAAGGGTTGTGATAGCTCATCGGAAAATCCCTCGCCTCAATACGCGTCGGCGTTGTCGATGTTGAAATTGTAGAGCGTGCGGGCCGAGCCGTAGCGCTTGAATTCACTGGGACTGACATCGGTGACGCCGGCCTTTTCCAGAAGTTCGGCAAGCTTCTCCAGATGTTCAGGCCGCATTTCCTTCTCGATGCAATCGGCACCCAGGCTCTTCACGGAACCGCGCACGAAAAGCTTCGCTTCATAAAGGGAATCGCCCAGCGCATCGCCCGCATCGCCGCAGACGACGAGATGGCCGGACTGGCCCATGAAGGCGGACATGTGGCCGATATTGCCCTTCACGACGATATCGATGCCCTTCATGGAAATGCCGCAGCGGGAAGCGGCATTGCCCCTGATGACCAGAAGCCCGCCGCGACCGGTCGCGCCGGCATATTGCGAGGCGTCGCCCTCGATGACGACCGTGCCGGACATCATGTTCTCAGCGACACCCGGCCCGGCCGAGCCGTGCACGGTGACGGTGCCGCCATCATTCATGCCGGCGCAATAATAACCAACCGAACCGTGGACATCGACCGTCACAGGACTGTCGATACCCACCGCGACGGCATGGTGGCCGCGCGGATTGATGACTTCGAATTCGGTGTCGTTCGCGCCCGAGGAAAGGCCGTGGAGCGCCTTGTTGAGTTCACGCAATGGCGTGTGAGAGAGATCGAAAACTGGCATGGATTATGACTTTCGCAATATACGCCGATGAACGGGTCTCAGACGGCCTTTTCATGGTCCCAGAAATAGACGGTCGCCGGTTCAGGCTCCCAGACACGGGCATTTTCGATGCCGGGCAGATTGACCAGCGCGCGATATTCGGAGCCGAAAGCGACATATTGATCGGTCTCGGCCATGACAGCCGGCTTGCAGGCGATGGGATCACGCACCACGCCGAAACCGGATTTGGTACCGACGACGAAGGTGAAGAAACCGTCGAGATCATCCAGCGCACCCTCGAGCGCCTCGCCTAAATCCTTGCCCTTGGCCATCTCAGCCGTGAGATAGGCAGCGGCGACTTCCGAGTCGTTCTGGGTCTCGAACGTCATGCCCTCGCGCACCAGTTCGCGGCGCAGATTATTGTGGTTGGAGAGCGAGCCATTATGCACCAGGCACTGGTCGGCGCCGGTGGAGAAGGGATGCGCACCAAGCGTCGTCACCGCCGATTCCGTCGCCATGCGGGTATGGCCGATGCCGTGGGTGCCCGCCATGGAGCGCACGTCGAAACGGGTGACGACATCCTTCGGAAGACCGGTTTCCTTGTAGATTTCGACGCTGTCGCCGGAACCCATCACGCGCACATTCGGACGAATTGCGGAAAGAGCCGGACGTATACCATCCAGCTTCTCGGCGGGAATATCGAGAACAGCATGAGTGCTTTTCACCGTGATCACGGCATCGACGCCGCTTTCCTTCAGCGCTTCGGCGAGGCCGGAAAAATCGGCAGCCGGATCGGCCGACTGTATGGTCACTTTCGCCCGGCCATCGACAACACTTCCGTAGATCGCGATGCCGGCGGAATCCGGGCCGCGATCGGTCATCGTGACCAGCATATCCGAAAGCAGCTGACCCAGCTGCGGTTCAAGGCTTTTATCTTTCAGGAATAGTCCAACAATGCCGCACATCGACAGGCACCTCCATTCGTTTCTGAATGAAGGGCTAACATATGGAATTCCATTTCGTCAACTATCAGGAATATTTTTTTCTTCTAAGGCAAACTATCAATCATTGCCCAGCCGCCTTTGCGGGTAGGAAATGATCGACAGATAACGGGCGGGAAGCTTCACCAATTCCTCCGGCCCGTGCGGCGCATCGGCGTCAAAAAACAGGCTGTCGCCCGCCTGCATGGTGAAAAGCTGCTCGCCGTGGCGATAAACCACCTCGCCTTCCAGCATGTAGAGAAACTCCATGCCCTCATGCTGGAAGGTCGGAAATACATCGGAGTCTTTGGTAAGCGTGATGAGATAGGGTTCGACGGTAACGCCGCTGGTATTGTTGTCGATATGGCCGAGCAGGCTGTATTGATGACCGGCGCGAGTGCCTCTGCGGTCAATGTTCACGCCCTGCCCTGCCTTGACGAAGGTGGCGCTGCGCGGTTCCTCGAAACCGCGGAAGAAGGCCGTGATCGGCACCCCCAGCGCCTTGGAGAGCGTCTGCAACGTGGTGAGCGACGGGGAGATATTGCCGTTTTCGATCTTGGAGAGCATGCCCACGGAAACGCCGGTGGCCGATGCGAGATCGGTGACCGTGATGCCGAGTTTCTTGCGATAGGCGCGCACCTCATGGCCGATCGCCATTTCCAGATTGTTGACCCTCGGCTCACGAACGGCATGCGGATCCTGCGACAGGAACTGCGCTTGTTCGGTCTTGGGGGTGTCCTTCGCCATGGGGTTCTCCGGCATTATCGTATTTTCTCTTCCTTACAGGAAAACTATTTTAATTCGGAGGAAATCTTTATCCGCAGTGCATTCGGTGTGTGACCAAAGCGAGCCTTGAAGCTTCCTGAAAAATGCCCCGCACTGGAGAAGCCTGTCGCGAAGGCAACTTCCGCGATGGAAAGAGGACTTTGCTCCAGAAGTCGCCGGGCGTGATCGAGGCGGATCGCGCGATATGTTTCCAGAAACGTCGTTTTCAGATGGGTTGCGAAAAGCCGGTCGAGGTGACGCGCGCTGGTTCCTGCCAGCTTCGCCACGGTTTGCCGGTCGAGCGGGCTTTCAATGGTGGTTTCCATTTTTTCCAGCACGGTCAGTAGAGCCGGATGGTTGGTGCCATGGCGTTCCGCCGAGGAGCCACGCTGCGGCGCGCCGGGTTCGGCCACCGCCGTGTGCAGATACCAGTCACTGACGCGCCTTGCGAAATGAGCACCCATTCTCTGCGAGATCATCGCATGCATCATGTCGAGGGGGGCAACGCCGCCGGCGCAGGTGATGCGGTCTCCATCGAAAACAAACCGCGCCTGTCGAGGCGTGAGATGGCCAAAGGCCTCTTTCAGCACCGGCGCATGCTCCCAGTGAATCGTGAAATCGCGGTTTTCCAGCAATCCCGCCGCTGCCAGCACATAGGCGCCGCTGGAAATGCCCCCGATCCTGACACCCTGCCGCGCCAGCCGCCGTAACGTCCCGTAGGAATTTTCCGCAACGGTCCAGTCCTGCGGTCCGCCGCCCGCGCAGACGAAAATCGTGTGGCATCGATCCCCTCCGGCGGCAAGTGCCTCGCAGCCAACAATGATGCCGGACGAACTCCTGACGGCTTCCCCGTCGAAAGACAGGGGAACCACGTCGTAAAGATCGGTTCCGGCGATCAGATTGGCGGCCCGTAGCGGCTCCGCCGCCGAGGCGTAGGACATCAACGCAAAATTCGGAACCAGGATGAAACCAATGCGCTGGGCGTTCTTCTGCTCGATTGTCGTCATGTCTCTTTTTTAAATCATAATGTCCCTAATCTGCAATGATCTTTCGAACGACGTCGATAAGCTTGCACGATATCGTTCGAGGTACGCCAGATGCGCTATTCCGCCTTTTCCATTTTCAAGAACGGCCTTTTTGGCAACAAAGCGTGGAAGCCCGCATGGCGGGATGTGTCACCGAAACCGCATTATGACGTCATCATCGTTGGCGGCGGCGGGCATGGGCTGGCGACGGCCTATTACCTTGCCAATGAATTTGGCGTCACCAATATCGCAGTGCTGGAAAAAAACTACATCGGCTCCGGCAATGTCGGCCGCAACACCACAATCATCCGCTCCAATTACCTGCTGCCGGGCAACAACCCATTCTACGAGCTCTCGATGAAGCTGTGGGAAGGGCTGGAGCAGGATTTCAATTTCAACGCCATGGTTTCCCAGCGCGGCGTGCTGAACCTCTTCCATTCGGATGCGCAGCGCGATGCCTATACAAGGCGCGGCAATGCCATGCGGCTGCACGGTGTCGATGCTGAACTTCTGGATCGCGGCTCGGTCAAGGCAATGCTGCCGTTTCTCGATTTCGACAATGCCCGCTTTCCAGTTCAGGGCGGGTTGCTGCAAAGGCGCGGCGGCACCGTGCGGCATGATGCCGTGGCCTGGGGTTATGCACGCGGTGCAGACAGCCGAGGCGTCGATATTATCCAGGGCTGCGAAGTGACGGGCATTCGCCGCGAAAACGGCAGTGTCGTGGGTGTCGAGACCAACAGGGGTTTCATCGGCTGCGGCAAGCTGGCGCTGGCGGCAGCGGGCAACTCATCGCAGGTGGCCGCCATGGCCGGGTTGAAACTGCCGATCGAAAGCCATGTGCTGCAGGCTTTCGTCTCGGAAGGCCTGAAACCCTTCATCGATGGCGTCGTCACCTTTGGCGCAGGCCATTTTTACGTTTCGCAATCGGACAAGGGCGGCCTCGTCTTCGGTGGCGATATAGACGGCTACAATTCCTATGCCCAGCGCGGCAATCTGGCGACGGTCGAACATGTGGCGGAAGCTGGCAAGGCGATGATACCGGCACTCTCCCGCGTCCGGGTTCTGCGCTCCTGGGGCGGCATCATGGATATGTCGATGGACGGTTCGCCGATCATCGACCAGACCCCGATCGACAATCTCTACCTGAATGCCGGCTGGTGTTACGGCGGCTTCAAGGCGACGCCCGCTTCCGGTTTCTGCTTCGCCCATCTTCTCGCACGCGGCACACCGCAGGAAACGGCGACCGCATTTCGGCTGGATCGTTTCCGGCGTGGATACCTCATCGATGAAAAGGGCCAGGGCGCCCAGCCCAACCTTCACTAAATCTGTAGCGGGATTTCAGGCGAAAAACCGCTCACACTTTTCGCCATCCCGCTATCTGGCGGATCAAGGACATCTGAAATGGCAAGTCTCGTGCCCTGCCCGCATTGCGGGCCAAGACCCAAGGAAGAATTCACCATCAAGGGCGCAGCCCTTCAAAGGCCCGCCGCCGATGCCGGCGCGGAGGAATGGTTCGATTATGTCTATCTGCGCGACAATCCGCGCGGCGCCTATGAGGAATATTGGCACCACACATCCGGCTGTCGCCGCTGGCTGGTCGTCGCCCGCGATACCGCCACCCATGAGATATCCGCCTGCCGCGACGCCGCCGACAAGACGAAAGTGACAAACGCATGAGCGCTAACCGCCTGAAGACCGGCGGTCTGATCGACCGTTCCAAACCGCTTTCCTTCACCTTCGACGGCAAGCCGATGTCAGGCTTTGAGGGCGACAGCCTCGCCTCTGCCCTGCTCGCCAATGGTCAGCAACTCGTCGGGCGCAGTTTCAAATATCACCGCCCGCGCGGCATATTGACGGCGGGTGCCGCCGAGCCGAACGCCCTGATGACCATCGGCAGCGGTGGCCGTACCGAACCGAACACGCGCGCCACCATGCAGGAGCTTTATGCCGGGCTGGAAGCGAGAAGCCAGAACCGCTGGCCCTCACTCGATTTCGATATCGGCGCATTGACCGGCCTTCTTTCGCCCTTCCTCGGCGCGGGTTTCTATTACAAGACCTTCATGTGGCCCGCCGCCTTCTGGGAAAAAATCTACGAGCCCTTCATCCGCAAAGCCGCCGGTCTCGGCAAGGCGAGTTACGAGGCGGATCCGGATACCTATGACAAATGCTGGGCGCATTGCGATCTGCTGGTGATCGGTTCCGGCGCGGCGGGGCTGGCCGCTGCCCTTGCCGCAGGACGTCATGGTGCGCGCGTCATCATTGTCGATGAACATTCCATGGCAGGCGGCGGGCTCCTTTCCGAAACCGCGATCATCGGCGGCAAGAGCGCTGCCGATTTCGCGGCGCAATGTGTCGCCGAACTCGAAGCCTTGCCGAATGTGACGGTGCTGACGCGCACCACTGCCTTCGGCTGGTACGACGGCAATGTCTTCGGCGCGCTTGAGCGTGTGCAAAAACATGTGACCCACCCGCAAGCGCATGTGCCGGTGGAGCGCCTGTGGCGCATCGTCGCCAAGCGTGCGCTGCTCGCCGCCGGCACGGAAGAACGGCCGCTGGTCTTCGGGGGCAATGATATTCCCGGTGTGATGATGGCCGGCGCCATGCGCAGTTATCTCAACCGTTATGCCGTAAGCCCCGGCACGGCGACGGCGATTTTCACCACCAACGACAGCGGTTATGCGCTCGCCCGCGATCTGGAAGCACAGGGTGTCACCCTCGCCGCCATCATCGATAGTCGCGAGCAGGGTAATCCGGGCTACGAAGGCAAGGCGCGTGTTATCAAAGGTGGAGTCGTCTCGAATGCAAAAGGCGGCAAGGCGCTGTCCGCCATAGAGATTTATGCCAATGGCCGCACGGAGAGCATGAATATCGATGCGCTGGCCATGTCGGGCGGTTTCAGCCCCATCATCCATCTTGCCTGCCATCGCGGTGGAAAACCGGTCTGGTCAGAAGACAATGTTGCCTTCCTTGCACCCGCCAGTCTCAAGGGGCTCGAACTCGCCGGAGCGGTGTCCGCGATAAACGGCATCGCCGCCTGCCTTGAGGATGGCGCGCGAAAGGGCGCGGCGCTTGCGCAGGATCTCGGTTTTGCAGCGACCACACCGACATTCGGCGTCGTGGAAAACGATGTCGTCGCCCGGCCCGCAAAGGCGCTCTGGTCCATCCCCGGCATCAAGGCCAAAGCCTTTGTCGATTACCAGAATGATGTCCATCGCAAGGATCTTGGCCTTGCCGTCAACGAAGGTTACGGCCATGTCGAACTGGCCAAGCGTTATACGACAAACGGCATGGCGACCGATCAAGGCAAGCTTTCCAACGTCAATGCCATCGGGCTGCTGGCCGAGGCGCGCGGCGTTTCCCCGGCAGATGTCGGCACCACCACCTTCCGGCCGTTCTACACACCCGTCTCCTTTGGCGCACTGACGGGAGCCTATCACGGTCAGCATTTCCAGCCTGTGCGCAAATCGCCGCTGCATGGCTGGGCCGAAAAGAATGGGGCCATCTTCGTTGAAACCGGGCTCTGGTATCGCTCCTCCTGGTTTCCCCGCAGCGGCGAAAACGGCTGGCGGGAAAGCGTTGACCGCGAAGTTCTGAATGTGCGGAAAAATGCCGGCCTCTGCGATGTATCGATGCTCGGCAAAATCGAGATTTGCGGCAAGGACGCCGCCGAATTCCTCAACCGGGTTTATTGCAACGCTTTCCTGAAACTGCCGGTCGGCAAGGCGCGATATGGCCTGATGCTGCGTGAAGATGGCATGATCTATGATGACGGCACCACCAGCCGGCTGGAGGAAAACCGTTTCTTCATGACGACCACCACGGCCTATGCGGCAGGTGTCATGAACCATCTGGAATTCTGCGCCCAGGCACTCTGGCCGGATCTCGACGTGCGGCTTGCCTCCGTCACCGACCAATGGGCGCAGATGGCGATTGCCGGGCCGAAGGCGCGTACCATTCTGCAAAGAATCCTCGATGAGGATATTTCCGATGAGGCCTTCCCCTTTCTTGCGGCCAAAGAAATCTCGCTGTTTGGCGGGCAATTGCACGGGCGCCTGTTCCGGATTTCCTTCTCCGGCGAACTGGCCTACGAGCTCGCCGTCCCCGCCGGTTACGGTGAAAGCGTTGCCGATGCGCTGATGGAGGCGGGCAAGTCCGAGAACATCATGCCTTATGGCGTTGAGGCGCTCGGTGTGCTGCGCATCGAAAAGGGCCACGTCACCCATAACGAGATCAATGGCACGGTGGTGCCCGCCGATCTCGGCTTTGCCAAAATGGTCTCTGCCACCAAGGCCGATTTCATTGGCCGGCGGATGCTGGAGCGCGAGGGGCTTTCCGCCGCCGACCGTCCGAGCCTCGTCGGCGTCGTGCCGCTTGATAAAAACCAGTCCTTCCGCACCGGCTCGCATATTCTTGCGAAGGATGCAGCGGCAACGCTGGAGAACGATCAGGGCTATGTGACCTCAAGCGCGTTCTCACCCCATCTCGGTTCCACCATCGGCCTCGCCCTCGTCAAGAATGGCCCCGCGCGGCATGGCGAGGAAGTCGTGGTCTGGAACGGTCTGCGCAATGAATTCACCGCCGCGCGCCTGTGCAATCCGGTTTTCTTCGACCCTGAGAACGAGAAGCTCCATGTCTGATTTCAAGCCTGATTTCAAATCTGGTTTCCGGCCGACCCTGCGCCCGGTGCTGGGCAAAAAGGGAGCAATTGCTTCCACCACCATCAAGCTCTCTCCCCTGGCGGAAGGCGCAATCATCCATGTGCTGGCCGCGCCCGGTGCAGCGGATATGGAAGTCCGCCTGTCCAGTCTCGCAAAAGGCGATGTGCGGGCGGTCTCTCCCGGCCAGTGGTTCATCGTCGGCGAACAGCCGCTGTCTCACGCGGACATGAAGACGTTTCTTGCGGCGCTTGAACCGCAGGCAACGGGTGTGGACCAGAGCCAGGGGCGCGTACGAATCCGAGTCGAAGGCAGAATGGCCGAGCGGGTGCTGGCAAAAGGAACGGCGGTCGATCTTTCCATCGCCGCTTTTCCGGTGGGACGCTCCGCCACGACGCTGATCGGCCATATCGCCGCCCATCTCACCCGGCTTGACGGGCAGGTGTTCGAAGTCATCGTTTTGCGCGGTTTTGCCGAAAGCCTGTGGGACGATCTTGCCCGGATGAGCCTCGAATTCCAGTGATCCTATCGGCTATGTCCAGATGCTCTCGGGCGTCAGGATTTCAAACGGAACGATCCGCTGTTCGACGGAGGATGTGTCCCCATTCTCGACGCGCCGTAACATCACATCGATCAATTGCTGCGGCATCCTGTCGAGGGGAAGCGGCAGCGAGGCGGTAATCAGCCCTTCGTTCAGGCCCTTGCGCGTTTCCGGGCCGATATCGTTGCAGACGATCTTTATGCTGCGCTGCCTTTCCACCGGCAGTTCCCGAAGCGCCCTAAGAACGCCGGATATGCCACCGCCATTGACATAGATCCCCCGGAGGCCGGGTTCAGCAGCGATCATGTCGCGGATGATCACATAGGCATTTTCAGGCTCTTCGAAAGTTAGCAGCGTTTCCGCCACCTGCAATTCAGGCGTGTTCTCGCGCATGTAGGAGCGGAAGCTGGCATCCGAAACATCCTGACACTGATAACGGTTGCTGCCGATCAGCGGCACGACCACACCCTCGCCCTTCACCGTCTGGCTGAGGAACCATGCCGCCGTGCGGCCCCGTTTCCAGCTGTCGGTGCCGACGAAACCCGCGCGGCTCGCCGCCGATAGATCGGACACGTAGGTTACCACGGGAACGCCCCTGCCCCGCAACTCGTCGATTGCCTGGCTGACGAGCGGATGATCGGCCGTCACCACCGCAATGGCGCTGCAGGTTTTGCCCATCTTCAGGAGATTGGCGGAAACGGCCTCGGGCGAAAGATCGTCCTCGAAAACCACATCCGGCTCGATAACGCTGTCCGGCCTCTGACGTGCCGCCGCGACGATCCCTTCCGCCCACAACCGGTAGAGCGGCCGATGGGATTGCTGCAGCAGGAAACCAAGCCTGTAGTGGGGCATGGCCTCACGACGCCGGTCCTTGATGGTGCCGAGACCATAAAAACCGATCTCCTCTGCAGCCTTGAGAATCTGGTCGATCGTATCCTGACGCACGGCGGTCGAACCGTGCAGCAGCCGGTTGACCGTGGAGATGCTGACGCCGGCGGCTTTCGCAAGATCGGTAATGGTGGGTCGGTTCATGGCGCCTCACAATTGTATCATCGATGAATGACACGGAATGATATGAAATGCAACATTAAATGAAATATAAATTCCATTCTCAGGAAAATGAAAGATATAAATCATCTTGTCATTTTGGCCCATCGGGAGAATGGGCAGGGAGGAAACAATGGCATATTTCAAGAAATTTCTTATAGCGGGCGCGGCATCGCTGGTGATGGCATGCGGCGCGTCTGCGGCCAACATCGCCGTTGTCGGCGGTAAAAACGATGATGCGTTCTGGAACCTCATCAAAAAGGGCGTGGATGACGCGCGCCTCGTGGTCGAGGCGAATGGCGGCAAGGTCAATTACCTGCGTCTGCAGACCTATGACAATTTCGCGCCTGATGTCGTGCAGCTCATCCAGACCGCCGTCAGCCAGAAGGTCGATGGTCTCGTCATTCCGAACTGGGTGCCGGAAGGCGAGGACCCGGCGATCCGCGAAGCCATCAAGTCCGGCATCAAGGTCATTCTCATGAATGCCGGCGGCCATGAAAAGGCGAAGGAACTCGGTGCGATCAACTATGTCGGCTCCGATGAATATCTGGCGGGCGTCGCCGGTGGCGAATATTTCGCCAAGCAGGGCAAGAAGAACGTCATCTGCGTCAACACCGTCCCGGGCGCCGCCAATCTCGAAGCCAGATGCAAGGGTGTTCTGGACGGCATCACCAAGGCCGGCGGCAGCGGCAAGCAGCTGCCGCTGCCCGCCACCAGCTTTGGCGATGCCACCGCTGTCGCCGAGGCGATCAAGGCGACGCTGCTTCAGGACAGCAAGATTGACGGCGTCCTCACCATTTCGGCGGGTGACGCGGATTCAGCCGCCATTGGCGTGATGCAGGCCGGCAAAACCGAAACGGCCCTGCTCGGGACCTTCGACCTCAACCAGTCCGGCCTCGACCGCATCAAGGACGGGACACAGGGTTTTGCAATCGACCAGCAGCCCTATCTGCAATCGCTGCTGGCGGTGACGCTTCTGGCCTCAGCCATCGATTTCGGAACCGATCTGCCGACCGCGCCGGTGCTGACCGGCCCCAACATCGTCGACAAATCCAACATCCAGGCCACGCTTGCCGGCGTCGCCAAGGGTGCGCGCTGAGCGATGATCCGCGCCCGATCCCGACACCCGGCAATGCCGGCGTTCGGGATCGGCAGGCAAGGGCATCCCCGCAAAACCCAGGGTCAATAGTGGAGTGAACGACGTGAAAAATCTCTCTTTGGGCGACCTTCTGCGTCGCCCGGAATCAGGTGCCTTTCTTGGCCTTGTTTTCGTTCTTGCCTTCTTTGTTGTCTTCGGCAGCATCGAATTCCTGAAACCGGCCGGCGCCGCAAGCTGGCTGAATGTCGCCGCCAATCTCGGCATCGTCGCAATTCCCGTCGGGTTGCTGATGATTTCCGGCGAGCTGGATATTTCCATCGGCGCGATGATCCCGGCCGGTGCGCTGACGGTCGCCATCATCACCGGTTATTATGGCATGCCGATCTGGCTTGGCATCATCGGCGCGCTTGGCCTTGGAGTGCTCGTCGGGCTGATCAACGGCTTTCTGGTCATAAGAACCGTGGTGCCATCCTTAATCGTCACACTCGGCACGCTCTTTGCGGTGCAGGGGCTGATCCTCGGCTTTTCCGTGCTGCTGACCGGAACGACCAGCGTGGCGCTCAGCCCCGCCCAATCCGGCCCCATCGCCAAATTCCTGTTCGGACAGTTTATCGGCGGCAGTTTTCAGGTGAGTATCATCTGGTGGCTGCTGCTGACGGCGATCTATATCTTCTACGTCCATTATTCACCCTTCGGAAACTGGATTTTCGCCATGGGCGGCGACCGCGTGAGCGCCCGCAACGCCGGTATTCCCACTGACAAGCTGACGGTGACGCTTTTTGTCCTTTCCTCCGTCAGCGCCTCCTTCGTCGGTGTCTGTCAGGCGATCCTCTTCAATGTCGCCCAGGTTTCGGCCGGCATGACCTTCATCTTCAACTCCATCATCGCGGTCGTCGTGGGCGGGGTGCTGCTGACCGGCGGCTTCGGTTCGGTGATCGGCATATTTCTCGGCACCATCACCTTCGCCATCGTCAATCAGGGCATTTATTTCACCGCCTTTGACCGCAACTGGTCGAGCCTCATCATCGGCGTCATGCTGCTTCTGGCAGTGCTGATGAACAACACCTTCCGTGTCATGGCGCTCACCTATTCGCCGAAGAAGAAGTGAGGCAAGACGATGTCGACACCCATTCTCGAACTCAGAAACGTCAACAAATCCTTCGGCCCCATCGATGTTCTTCACGATATCTCGCTGAAGGTGCGCGCCGGCGAGGTGCTCTGCCTGCTGGGAGACAATGGCGCTGGAAAATCCACGCTGATCAAGACGCTGGCCGGCGTCTACCAGCCCAGTTCCGGCGAAGTGCTGATGGATGGAAAGCCGGTCGATTTCGACGGGCCGCGCGATGCGCAGCGCATGGGCATTTCCACAGTACACCAGTTCGGCGGGACCTTTCCGCTGATGAGCATTGGTCGCTCTTTCTTCATCGGCGCGGAACCGACCAAGGGTTTCTGGCCTTTCCGGATCTACGACCGCAAGAGAGCAAACGAAATCGCCGTCAAGGCGGTGCAGGAGTTCGGCATCACCCGCATCGATGACGGCGACCGCCTGATCGGCGGGCTCTCCGGCGGTGAGCGGCAATCGCTCGCCATCGCTCGCGCGGTGCATTTTGGTGCACGTGTTCTGATCCTCGATGAGCCGACGGCAGCGCTGGGCGTGAAACAGGCGTCCCATGTCCTGCGCATCGTGCTGGAAGCGCGCAAGCGGGGCATCGCAGTGATCTTCATCACCCATCAGGTCACCCATGCGATTGCCGTCGGCGACCATTTCGCCGT
This sequence comes from Agrobacterium tumefaciens, assembly GCF_005221385.1. Classification (NCBI taxonomy): domain Bacteria; kingdom Pseudomonadati; phylum Pseudomonadota; class Alphaproteobacteria; order Hyphomicrobiales; family Rhizobiaceae; genus Agrobacterium; species Agrobacterium tumefaciens. Next base: position 895,037 of record NZ_CP039904.1, read on the forward strand.
GCTCATTCGCGGCGCGGTCGCCGCAAACTTCCGCAAGGGTGAAAAATCCCGCGAGGAAATCACCGATCTGATGGCCGGCGGTGAAGCGCTCGCCGACCTCGGCGCGGAGGTGGAAAATTACATGGCCAGCCATGACGGCCATCCGCCGCAGCCACCCTCGAATTAAGACATAAAGCAAGGATCAAGACCGATGAAGATCGCCATCGACCCCCACATGCATCGTTTCACCAGCCTCGATGAGCTTCCGGCCAAAGTGAAGGAACTCGGCTACGACTGGATCGAACTCAGCCCGCGCGCGGATTTCCTCGAATGGTTCAAGGCGCCGCGCGTCTTTCCCGAGCGGATCAGGTCTTTCAAGAAGGCGCTGAAGGACGCCGATGTCGGCATCGCCTCTTTGCTGCCCATGTATCGCTGGGCTTCCAATGATGAGACCGAACGGCAGGCGGCAGTGAAACACTGGAAGCGCGCCATTGAGATCGCCATCGAACTGGAGGTCGACACGATGAACTCCGAGTTCGGCCGTGGTCCGCATCCCGACAAGGGGTCATGTTATTGCTGCCATACCGGCTCGATGATCGAGGCCTGCGAGGACGCCTGGTGGCGCTCGATGGACGAGCTGGTGCCGATATTCGAGCGCGAGAACATCAACCTGCATGTCGAGCCGCATCCCGAGGACTGGTGCGAGACATTGCAGCCGGCGCTGGACATCATCCGCACGGTCAATTCGAAGAATGTGAAGTTCCTCTATTGCGCACCGCACACCTTCTATTTCGGCGACGACACCAAGGCGATGCTGCGCGAAGCGAAGGATGTGCTGGCGCATGTGCATGTGGGCGACACCTTCAACCACAAGGCCAGCTCCGGGCTTCGCTATATCCTCAATCCGCCGGGCACACAGGCGCGGGTGCACCAGCACCTGAATATTGGCCAGGGCGAGGTGCCGTGGGACGATTTCTTCGGCACGCTCGCTGAAATCGGCTTCGACGGCATCATGACCTCCTGCGTCTTTGCCTGGGAGGACAGGGCCGATGAATCGAGCCGGTTCATGCGCGCCAAAATGCAGGACTATATCGACCTCTATTTCAAGAAATGACGCGGCAAACCGGCGCTGAGCCCGAGGCGGACCCCGCCTCCCGCCGCGGCCATTCGCAACATCAAATGGAAAGACGACTGACATGATCAACGGAGAAAAACTGATTTCGCGCCCGCTGCGCTGGGCCATGGTGGGCGGCGGACGCACGGGACAGGTGGGCTACAAGCACCGCACCGGCGCCCTGCGCGACGGCAACTACCAGCTCGTCGCGGGCGCCTTCGACCTCGATGCCGAACGAGGCAGAGACTTCGGCGTCAATCTCGGCGTGGCGGCGGAACGCTGCTATGCGGACTACAAGGCGCTGATTGCCGGCGAGACGACGCGCGAAGACGGTGTGGACGTCGTCTCCATCGCCACCCCCAATTTCACCCATTACGAGATCACCAAGGCCTGCCTTGAAGCCGGGCTGCATGTCATCTGCGAAAAACCGCTGTTCTTCACCGTGGCGGAATGCGAGGAAGTGGCGCGGCTGGCCGAACAGAAGGGCCTCATCGTCGGCGTCACCTATGGCTTTACCGGGCATCCGCTCGTCCATCAGATGGCTGCCATGGTCAAAAAGGGAATGCTGGGCGACATCCGTATCGTCGACCTGCAATATACCCATGGTTTCAATGCCGGCGACGATGTGGGCGCGGGCGAGGCCGTCAAATGGCGCACCAACCCACGCACTGCCGGCCCGACCTTCGTGCTGGGCGATATCGGCACGCATCTCTATTATCTCTCGGAAGTCGTGCTGCCGCATATGAAGGTGGAACGGCTGCTCTGCGACCGCAAGGCCTTCATCCCCACGCGCGCGCCGCTGGAAGATCACGCCACCGTCCTGATGCATTATGACAATGGCGCGCGCGGCCGCCTCTGGGTCTCCTCCGTCAATGCCGGCAATATGGGGTCGCAGCGTTACCGTTTCGTCGGCTCCAAGGCGTCGCTCGAATGGTCCGATTCCCATCCCGACCAGCTGATCTACGAAGTTCAGGGCGAACCCGGCCGCATTATGCACCATGGCATGCCCTATCTGGAACAGGAAAGCCTCGCCATCGACCGCATGGGCGCGCTGCATACTGAAGGTCTCGGGGACAGCTGGTCGAACATCTATCTCTGGATCGCCCAGGCGATCGACGCGGCAAATCGCAACGATCAGGCTTTTCTGAAAACCCACCATTATCCCGGCATCACGGCTGGCACGGAAGGCGTCCGCTGGCTGGAAAACTGCGTCCGTTCGGCCGATGCCGGCGCCGCCTGGGTCGACTTCGCATAACCAGTTTGGGGGCGCGCCGGACCACTCTCCCGTCCTCCTCCTCCTCAAGCGCGTCCCCATGCCTTTTTTAGAAAGACGACACGATGAAACTCGCAATTTGTACCGACGTCATGGCAAACCTGCCCTTCACCGAAATGCTCGACAAATGTGTCGCGCTCGGCGTCGAGGGCATCGAGATGACTGGCGGCGGCTGGTCCAGCGGCCCACATTTCCGGGCGGACGAACTTCTGGCGGACAAGGGGCTGCTCAAGTCCAAACTAAAGGAAATCGAGGCCCGCGGCCTCGAGATCGCCGCGCTGAATTGCTCTGCCAATCCGCTAGATCCCGGCGATATGGGCAAGCGCCACCTGAGGGAAATGCAGGATACGGTTCGGTTGGCGGGCGAAATCGGCGTAACGAAGATCGTCACCATGTCCGGTCTGCCGGAGGCTGCACCCGGCGACACGGTGCCGAACTGGCTCGTCTACACCAAGAGCTGGCCGAACGAGATGCCGGAGCGCGACCGTTACCAGTGGGAAGACCGCGCCTTCCCACTCTGGCACGGGCTCGTGAAGCTCGCCAAGGAAGCGGGCGTTGAAAAATATGCGCTCGAGAATTTCTCGGCCATGCTCGTCTGGAACCCGGAAACCCTGTTTCGCCTGCGCAACGAGGTTGGCCCGACGGTCGGCATGAATCTCGATCCGTCACACCTGATGTGGATGGGGGCCGACCCCATCGCGTCTGCCCGAGCCCTCGGCGACGGGATCCACCATTGCCATGGCAAGGACACCCGCATCGAACGCGGGCTGGCCGATGTGAACGGCCTGCTGGAGCTGAAAGAGGTGACTGACGTTGCCAACCGCAGCTGGAACTATGTGGCTGTCGGCGCCGGCCATGACCTGCAATGGTGGAAGGAGTTTTTCTCCGTGGTACGCATGGCCGGTTACAATGGCTGGGTGAGTCTCGAAATGGAGGATTTCACTATGTCCACCGAGGCAGGCATCCAGTCCTCCATCGATGCCCTGCAAGCCACCATCAGCCGCTGAAGCTAAGCCCCGGGCCGCAGAACGCGGCCCGGCACCAATCGCGCCACGAGGATGCCATGACCAACCCGATCACCATTACCACCGCTCCCTGCTGCTGGGGCGTCGATGACGTCAAAAATCCCCATCTGCCCCATTGGGAAAAGGTGCTGGATGAGGCGAATGCCGCCGGTTTCGGCGGGCTGGAACTTGGCCCCTATGGCTATCTGCCGCTCGATCTCAGCCGCGTTTCGCAGGCGCTGGACGAGCGCGGCCTTAAGATCGTTGCCGGCACGATCTTCGACGACCTGGTCTCACCTGACAACCGCGACAACCTGCTGCGCCAGACCGACGAAATCTGCGCGCTGATCACTCGCCTGCCAAAACCGGAAACCCATGCCGGCCAGCGTTTTCCCGCCCCCTATCTGACGGTCATGGACTGGGGCCATGACGAACGCGACTACGCCGCCGGCCATTCCGATCGCGCACCGCGCCTCGATAAAGCCGCATGGCGGGGGATGGTCGAAAACATCCGTGCCATCGCAACGCTCGCCCGCGACACATACGGCGTGCGTGCCACCATTCATCCGCATGCCGGCGGCTACATCGAATTTGCCGATGAGTTGCAGCAGATCGTTGAGGACATTCCCGCCGATCTCGCGGGCCTGTGCCTCGATACCGGCCATATGGCCTATTCCGGCATGGACCCCGTCACCGCGCTTCGCCGCTATTGGGACCGTGTCGACTATATTCATTTCAAGGATATCGACGCTGCGGTTTTCGAGGAGGTGATGGCAGAACGCATCCGCTTCTTCGACGCCTGCGCCAAGGGCGTCATGTGCCCGATCGGCCGCGGCTCTATCGATTACCCAGCCATTCGCAGCCTTCTGACGGAACTCGGTTACGGCGGTTACATCACCATCGAGCAGGAACGCGACCCGCGCAACGCCGGCAGCATTCTGGATGACCTTGCAGCCAGCAGGGTGTTTCTTGCCAAAAGCGGTTTCTGAACCGAACGGAGTAAAACCGTGACGCCTCGCGAGAAGTCGAGCCAACACACTACGGCAATCGAAATAATGGTCGTTTCCGGCACATAAGATGCCCTCAGCCTAAAAAGACATGCATTTATCCGTCACATCCATGTAAAAGCCACATTGGAATATGAGCTGAAGTTGCAAGACAATTTAGCCTTGGTTGGCAGTACCTCTGGGCAAACCCAAGGTGCGCACCCATAAGCTGAAGCGATCGTTTTCTTTGTATTTTCATGGTGATACGATGATGACCCGCCGCCAGACACTGCTTTTTGCCGCGGCTGCCACCGCCGGCCTTTCGTCCTCGGCCCCACAGGGCCGGACAGCAGGCCCGTCAGCCCGTGCCGCCGGTTTTTGGTATCCTGAGGAAACCGAACCGCATGAACGCACTTTCATGCAGTGGCCGGTGAACCCTGCCGTGCATGACGATCCCGATTTTCTTGACGATCTTCAGAAAACCATCGCGAAAATCGCCAACACCATAGCCGAATTTGAGCCGGTCGTGATGCTGGCCGCAGCGCAGCACCATGGTGCAATCCGTAAACAGGTGTCGCGCAACGTCGACTTATGGGACATTCCGACGGATGATCTGTGGTGTCGCGATTCCGGGCCGTCCTTTGTTGTGGATGGCAAGGGTGGGCTCGCCATCACGCAGTTCAACTTCAACGGCTGGGGCAACAAGCAAACCCACAATGCCGACGGAAAGATTGCCGCGCGGATAGCCGAACGTATGGGCCTTCCGATTTTTGACGCAGGGCTGGTGGGCGAGGCTGGAGGAGTGGAAACCGACGGCCACGGCACCTTGATCGCCCATGAAAGCAGCTTCATCAATATCAATCGCAACCGGGGCGACAAGGCCGAAATCGAACGGCTGCTGCTCGACACGATGGGCGCGCGCAAGATGTTGTGGGCACCCGGAATCATCGGTGCCGATATCACCGATTACCACATCGATGCACTCGCCCGTTTCGTCAAGCCTGGCCAATTGCTGATCCAGATGGGAGACAAGATCGACCACGATGATCCGTGGTCGATCGCCGCCTTCGAAACCCATGACATTCTGGCCGCGGCCACCGATGCCGAGGGCCGAAAGCTGGACATGGTCATTTTGCCGGAACCCTACAACATTCGTGCTGACGGCGCCGATTTCGTATCTTCCTATGTCAATTATTATGTCTGCAACGGTGCGGTCATCGCCGCTGAATTCGGCGACCGGGAAGCCGACGAACGAGCCGCAGCCATTCTTGGCAAGCTTTATCCCGGCCGTGAGATCATCACGTTAAATATCGACCCGGTGGGCGAGGTAGGCGGCGGCATCCATTGCGCCACCCATGAGCAACCTAAAGTCTGATCACGCGCGGCTCATGTGCCTTTGACGGCCAGATGTGCGGGAAGATCGAAGGCGGCAGGAAAATGGCGCCGAAGACTAAAATGACCTCGACGCCACTCGACCAATCCACTGGCAAGAACCGGCACTTAGACCTTCAGGCTTCGACAGGCTCGTGAACATCATCCAGAAGAAAATGCACGATCACATAACGAGTCGTGTATTTCTGACCGCTATCGGACACGCCCTCGACGCTACCGCCATCGGAGGGGTGCCATTTCTGGTAATGAGGGTTGTTGGCAATCAGCGTAATCGCCTTGCCCGAAAGCCGGCCGTTCAACCGATAGCGAGCTTCTGCCAGGGACCAAATCTTCTCAAAATCCTGTTGGCTGATACGGGCTTTCAAGGCCCTTCTGGATATCGTTTCCCCGGGCGAACCATCTTTGTGCTCCATCGGTGGAATATGCAGGTCAACCTCTTCCGCGCCGTCCAGCAGAAAGGCAAATTCATCTGGCCACATCCGTCTCACGTATCGCTCCTCCCAAAGCTCGCCGTCCTTTACGACACAATTATGATAGCGCCTCCACCGCGAGAGGCAATGGCGGATATGAACCTGCGCGTGCCTGCGTCCCCCTGTTCTTCCAGATCGATGCCGCGTGATCTCCAATTGTTATCGAAGATCACGCATCGGATGCCCTTGCATGGCATCGATCTTCACTAGGGGACGACGCATCCTCCCATCAACGGCTTCATATAGTCCGGAGGCATGGAAGTGCTGAGTATGGAAATAGCAATTTCCAGCAGCATCAAAGATAGCATAAGTTCAAAAAATCGCGGGAAAACCTTGCTTGCCCAAGGCAAATTTTGGCGGAGAGGGTGGGATTCGAACCCACGATACCCTTGCAGGTATGCCGCATTTCGAGTGCGGTGCATTCGACCACTCTGCCACCTCTCCGCATGCGCGAACGCTTGCGTTGCGCGCTCCTCATAAACATCAATAGCCGGGCTGACAAGGGAAATTTCGTGTTTGTGTCACAAATTATTCGTCATGGACGATGGTGGAGAAACGCTTCGGCTTTTGGCGGTTTTCGTGAATATTTTTAATGTGACGCGTCGCGGCCTGCAACCGTGCACATCATGTCCGACCGAGTTGTTAGAGCCGTTGATAGCGCCGTAGGATTTCCATAATTCGGTCGTCCTGGTCCGGATCGGGCAACAGAGCCGGCTGGCGACTGGCGCCGACGGAGGGGTCTTGAAGATAGAGCGAGCGCTTGACCATGGCGGGCGCAAAACCGAGCGCGTAGAGGTCAGTGCGGAAGGCTGTGTAGATCGCCTGCTGGCGTTCAGCCTCAGTGATATTGCCGGCGTTGAATGCATTGAGAATGCAGGCAAGCACATCCGGCATGGCGTTGCCAAGGCCGGAAATACAGCCTGCCGCGCCGTTCTGCAACGACCACAGAACAAGGTGATCGGGGCCGGAATAGACCTCGAAACCGGATATTTCCTTCGCCACCTGGAGATAGGCCTCCAGCGTCTGCTGCGCGCCACCGGAATCCTTGATGCCGGCGATATTGCCATGGGTTGCAAGTTTGCGCGCGGTTTCCGGCTCTATGTGATTCTGGGTGCGGGCGGGGATATCGTAGAGATAGGTCGGGGTCTCAACGGCATCGGCCACCGTCGAGAAATGGCGGATCAGGCCATCTTGCGTGCATGCGATGAAAAAGGGCGTGATAACGGCGATACCATCGACGCCGATACGGTCGAAGGCTTTGGCAAGCTGTATGGTCTCGAATGTGGCGGGCATGCCGGCATTGACGATGACTTTGGCGCGACCGGCCACTTCGTCCACCACTTCTTCGGTCAGGCGGATTTTTTCTTCATGGGTCAGCGCGGTAAAATCGCCGTTGGTGCCGGCGCACATGATGTTGTTGCCAGCCGCCACCTGGCGGCGCACCTGCGCGCGCGTGGCTTCATAATTGATCGTTTCGTCCTCGTTGAAACAGGTGACGAGCGCGACGAAGGCTTGTTTGGTCATGAAAGAACTCCACTTGAATTTCCGATGACATGGCCGGCATCCGCCGGGCCGCGCGCGGAATGCATATCGGGGTCGGGATCGAGGCTCGCCGAAAGCAGCGCGCGGGTATACTCCTCGCGCGGCGCCTCGAAAACCTGCCGGACGCTGCCGAATTCCACTACCTCGCCGCGCTGCATGACCATGACGTGATCGGCGAAATCGCGAACCACCGGCAGGTCATGCGCGATAAAGATGAAGGAGAGGCCCATTTCGCGGCGCAGCTTGTCCAGAAGCGCGATGACCTGCGCCTGAACCGAAACGTCAAGCGCCGAGACCGCCTCATCGCAGATGATGAGCTTCGGCTCAAGCGCCAAGGCACGGGCAATCGCGATCCGCTGCCGCTGGCCACCGGAGAACTGGTGGGGATAACGGCGCATATGTTCCGGAGACAGGCCGACCTGATGCAGCAATTCGGCGACCCGCTCGCGCCATCTTGCCTTGGGCAATATCTCCGGATGGATAACCCAGGCCTCGGAAATCAATTGGAACACCGTCATGCGGGGATTAAGCGACTGGGTGGGGTCCTGAAACACCATTTGCAGATCACGCCGGAGCGCAAAGAGTTCCGCAGGCGGAAGCTTGAAGAGATCGCGGCCCTTCCACAAGGCGCTGCCCGAATCCGGCTCATCGAGCCGCAGCAGAATGCGCGCCAGCGTTGACTTGCCGGAACCACTTTCCCCAACGACAGCAATAGTCTCACCAGCCATCAGATCAAAGGAAACCCCCTTCAGCGCTTCGAATGCGCCGTACCGCTTGCGCACGTCACGCACGCTGAGCAGCGCTTCGCCCACCGCCTGCGGCTCGTGCATTTCGCCCCGGCCGGGGGCGGCGCTGATAAGCTTGCGGGTATAGGGGTGCTGCGGATTGCGATAGACCTCGCGAACCGTGCCGGCTTCCACCAGCACGCCCTTTTCCATCACCACTACCCGGTCGGCGATTTCGGCGACGACGCCGAGATCATGGGTGATGATGAGTACGGCCATACCGGTTTCCCGCTGCAGCTCCTTGAGCAGGGACAGCACCTCCGCCTGCACCGTCACGTCAAGCGCGGTGGTCGGTTCGTCGGCGATCAGCAGGTCGGGCTGCAGCGCCAGCGCCATGGCGATCATGACGCGCTGGCGTTGGCCGCCGGAAAATTCATGCGGATATTTCCTCAAGGCGCCATCCGGATCGGGAATGCCGACACGCGCGACAAGCCGCCTTGCCTCCGCCTCAGCTTCCGCCTTGCCCATGCCATGGGTGGTCATCGCCTCACGGATCTGCCAGCCGACAGTATAGACGGGATTGAGATGGCTGAGCGGATCCTGAAAGATCATGGCGATGCGCCGGCCGTTGACCTCGCGGCGCGCTTCTGCCGGCATGGTCAGAAGGTCTTTGCCGTCAAGCAATATCTGGCCGCTGCTGATATGTCCGGGCGGCATGTCGATGAGGTTCATAATGGCTGAGGACGATACCGATTTGCCGGAGCCGCTTTCACCGAGGATCGCCAGCGTTTCGCCACGGTCGATATGGTAGGAAACATCCTTGACCGCATGGACGACACCGCTTGCGGTGTGAAACTCCACGGAAAGATTGCGCACGTCGAGAAGATGGTCAGCCATGCTTGCGGCCTTTCATTTCCAGCCGCCAGCGTTGCACGGGGTCTAGCGCGATGCGCAGCCAGTTGGAAAGCAGGTTGAGCGACAGGGTGGTGAGGATGATGGCAAGGCCCGGCCAGAAGGACAGCCACCAGGCATTGGTGAGATATTGCCGCCCCTGCGAAATCATCAGGCCCCAGGTGATTTCCGGCGGCTGAATGCCGATGCCAAGGAAGGACAATGCGCTTTCCGCCAGCATTACATAAGCGAAATCGAGCGTCGCAAGCGTCGTCAGCGTTGGCAGCACCACGGGCAAGATGTGGCGGAACAGAATGCGTTTGCCCGATGCGCCCATCACCCTTGCCGCCTGCACGAACATGCGCTCGCGCACCTCCAGCACCTCGGCCCTTGTGGTGCGGATGTAAACGGGAATGCGGGTGATCGCCAGAACAAGCATCAGGTTGAGGATGGAGGAACCGAGCAGATAAAGCACGATGACCGCGATCAGCAGCGACGGAAACGACATGATCACATCGGCAAGCCGCATGATGATCTGGCCGACGCGGTTTGAGGAAAAACCGGCGATGAGGCCAAGCACTGTCCCGGTGACAGCGGAGAGAAGCACGGCGCCGGCGGCGATCATCAGCGTGTTTTGCGTGGCGGCGACGATGCGCGCCAGAAGCGAGCGGCCGAGCGCATCCGCTCCCAGCCAGAAGTACCATTCACGCTGCCAGTCGAACGGCGCGAGATTACGTCCGCGCAGGTTCTGTTTCGTCGCGAGATCGCCAAGCCAGGCCGGGCCGACAAAGGCGAGTATGACGATGACGACGAGGAAGATCGCGGCACAGAGTGCGAATTTATCCGCCCACAACATGCGCAGCATGCGCATTGCAAAGGACGGCTCATCGATGATCTCGGTATCGGCGTTCAAAAGGCTCATGGCTGAATGGCCTCCTCAGTGCCGGATACGCGGATCGAGCAGCGCATAGGCGATATCGATCAGTACGTTCATCAGGAAGATCGCCAGCGCCGTCACGAGAATGGCGGCCAGAACGACGTTGAAATCGCGCTGAAGAATGGAATCGATCATCAGCTTGCCGACACCCGGAAACCCGAAGATGGTTTCAACGATGACGGCGCCATTGAGAAGGCTTGCGGCCTGATCGCCGATGACGGTGATGACGGGAAGCATGGCGTTGCGCAGGGCATGGATGAAGATGATCGGCCCGGATTTCACACCCTTGGCGCGCGCCGTTTTCACGTAAGCCGACGACAAAGCCCCGATCATCGAGCCGCGCACCACCTGCACAATGATACCGAAGGGGCGCACGAACAACACCGAGATCGGCAATATCCAGTGCAGCACCGAGCCCGTGCCTGATGTGGGCAGCCATGCGAGATTGACGGAAAAAACGACGATCGCCACGATTGCCAGCCAGAAATCCGGAACCGAAGCGCCGACGAGCGAAATGGTCGAGGCCATGCGGTCGAAAAAGCCACCGGACCGGAAAGCCGCAAGCGAGCCGACAACGATGGCCGCAGTGGTAACCAGCGACATGGTGATGACCGCGAGCCAGAGCGTCCAGTTGAAAGCCTCCAGCACCACATCCAGCGCCGGGCGGGCTTTTCGGAGCGATTCACCCAGATCACCCGTCATCACATCACCCGCATAACGCAGGAATTGCACCATCAGCGGATCGTTCAGCCCATGCAGCGCGCGAAACTGCTGCTTCAATTCCTCCGAGGCCTCCACCGGCAAAAACAGCGCGGCCGGATCACCCGTCAGGCGGGACAGGAAGAAAACCATCACGATGAGGCCGATCAGGGAGATCAGGCTCGCAACGGAACGTTTTCGGATGAAGCTCAGCATGGTTGCCTCCGGGGTTCAACGCGGCGGCAAGGCTTTCGCCCTGCCGCCGCTCATTGGCTTAAGGTTCGGGGCTTTATTTGATGCCGATTTCCGAAAGCTGCAGCATCGAGTTGGTGGCGATGGTGGGCTTGAAGTCCAGACGTTCGGAAACGCGGGAGAAACCGACCATATGGAACAGCAGCACATCGGCCACGACATCATCATGCAAATAGGCGATGAGTTCGGACCAGAGCTTGGCGCGCTCGTCACCGACGGCTGCGGAGGCGCGTTCGATCAGGTCATCCACCTTGGGATCCGAGAAGCCGGACTGCGTGCCCTTGGTGGCATATTTGAAGAACATGGTGAAAGACGGATCGCCCTTGGAATTGTCGTGCATGGCAGCGACGATCTGCGGTCCACGACCTTCCTTGAAAGGCTTGGAATAATAGCTCTCGTGTTCGGCCACTTCCACGAATTTCAGGTCGATCTTGAAGCCGACGTCCTGCAATTGCTGCTGGATCGCCTCCATGATTTCGGTGACATTCGGGAAATTCGCCGTGCGTGCGATGATGGTGATCGGCGTATCCACCTTCACACCGGCAGCTTTCGCTTCTTCCAGAAGCTTCTTTGCGCCGTCAGGGTCGTAAGGGAAAACCTTGACGTCGGGGTTCCAGCCAAGCGTCGTCGGCGGAACCAGCGCGGTCGCCAGCACTGCACCTTCCGGAACCAGCGTGCCGAGGAAGGCCTGACGGTCGATGGCGAGGTTGAGCGCGCGGCGCACCCGCACATCGTTTAGCGGCGCGATGTTGTGGTCGAGGCGCATATAAACCGTCTCGCTATCAAGATAGGAAAAATCGGTCTTCGAATTGGTCGCGTCGAGCTGGGAAATGGAGGGCGAAAGATCGGCCTCGCCGGTCTGCACCATGGCAGCGCGAACCGAAGGATCGGCACGGAAAAGATATGTCGCTTCCGTCACCTGCGGCTTCTTGCCCCAATAATCGTCACGTGCAGTCAGAACGATCTGCTGGCCCGGCGTCCAGTTGGTCAGCTTGTAAGGTCCGGTACCGACAGGCTCGCGGATGAATTCCATCTTGGTTTCTTCAGGAACGATGGTGACCAGCGACATCAGCAACGGCAGAATGGGCTGGGCCGGGTCTGTCTTGAAGTCGATCGTGTGGTCGTCAACAATCGAAGGCGTCACCGTCATGCCACCAAAATAACGGCGGGATTCGCAGGCGTTCTTGTCGCTCATGATACGCTCGAAGCTGTGCTTCACGTCCTTGGCGTCGAAGGTGGTGCCGTCAGAGAACTTCACGCCTTCACGCAGATGGAAGCGCCAGCTTCCATCGGCATTCTGCTCCCATTTTTCGGCAAGCCGCGGCTGAACGCCGTTCTTGCCGCGCACATCGAGCTCGGTCAGCGTCTCGCTGACATTTTCCATGATGATGCGGCCAATGTTGGAGCGGGTCGCCATGCAGGGCTCCAGCAGGTCAGCCTCTTCCGCCAGCACGATCTTGATCGGCCCCGATGCCGCAAGCGCCGGCGAAACCGCAGCGCTGAGGGAACCCAAAACAAGGGCGCCCGCAATCAATGACTTCTTCATTCCGTTCTCCTCCCAGATCAGAAATTCAGCAACATGGCGGCGTGCCGCAAGGGGTTTTAAAAAAAGCCCCGCCTCCTGCATCGAGGAGCATGGCGTGCGGATGATCGTCTCCTCCACCCGTGAACAGAGCATCGGCGCTATCACATTTTTTGTCAATTTATTTTTCGTAAGCATTTTTTATTCGCGCCATAATAACAATTATTATTATTTTAAAACAGATAATTAGATGTAATAATCAAAACCTATAAGACCCGGTTTTTGTTTAAATAAACTTGACAACTTTTCGAATATGCCATTTTCATCAGGCCAAGAGGAGACCACGATGACCCCTGATGACATCGCTCACGCCATGACCGGAGCCATCCGCGCCACGTCAGAAAAACGGCAGGAAGCGCTTCTGCCGTCGCCGATGATCCAGAACCACGCAAGCTTTCTGCACTTGGCTGATGACGGCGCTTTGCTGTGCGCGTGGTTCGGCGGCACGCTGGAAGGAAAATCGGATATTTCGATCTTCGCTTCCGTGCTGATGCCCGGCGCTACCAGCTGGGGCGCACCACAGCGCCTGAGCCACGATCCTGCCCATTCCGAACAGAACCCGGTTCTTTTCACCGCGCCGGATGGCGCCCTCTGGCTGTTTCACACCGCCCAGCCCTCCGGCAATCAAGACGAATGCCGCATCCGCATGGCGCGTGTCACCCGTGATGCGACGGCACCGGAAAAGCTCATCTCCGAAGAGGGGCGTTTTCTCGATCTCCCGAAGGGCTGCTTCATCCGCGCGCCGCTGCGCATTCGTGATGACGGCGCCTGGCTGCTGCCGATCTTCCGCTGCATCCAGCGCCCCGGCCAGAAATGGAACGGCAGCCACGATACGGCAGCGCTTGGCATATCCAAGGACAATGGCCTGACGTGGCACTTGCAAGACCTAGGAGATTCGACCGGCTGCGTGCATATGAGTCCTGTTGTGGGCAGTAATACGCGCTATTCCGCCTTCTTCCGTCGCCGGCAGGCCGATTTCGTTTACCGCACGGAAAGCGCCGATGGCGGCCGCTCCTGGTCAAAGCCGCAGCCGACCGACGTGCCGAACAACAATTCCTCCATCGCCGCAATCAAGCTCGGTGACGGCCGGCTGGCGATGATCTGCAATCCCGTCAGCGCCGCGCAATCGAGCGACCGGCGCGCCTCGCTTTATGACGAGCTTGGAGAGGATGACGGCAGGCCGGAGGCCGATCCGACAGGCGGATGCGTGCCCGTCTGGGGCGTGTCGCGCGCGCCGGTTTCCATCTGCATCTCCGATGACGATGGGCGCAGCTTCCCCATCCGTATCCTGATCGAAGATGGTCCAGGCACCTGCCTGTCGAACGATTCGACTGACGGCCGCAATCTGGAAATGTCCTATCCATGGCTTCTGGAAGCGCCGGACGGTACGCTGCACGCAAGCTACACCTATCATCGCCGCGCAATCAAATATGTCCGGCTGGCGCCCGGCTGGGCCGAGGCCAAGGACGAGGAAAAAAGATGAGCAATATTATTGGCATCACCATGGGCGACCCCTGCGGCGTAGGCCCTGAGGTCACCGTCAGGGCGCTGGCTGAAATGTCCGCGCCTGACCGGGCCGCGACGCGGATTTACGGCAACCTCGCCACGCTTCTGGCGGCGCGGGATGCGCTTGGCGTTGACATTGATCTCTCGCAGCATGTGGTTGATCTGCCCATCGAGGGCGCGCCGCTGCCCTGGGGTACGCTGTCGCCGGTGGCTGGTGACGCCGCTTTCCGTTTCATCGAAAAGGCCGTGCGCGATGCCGAAGCGGGCGCAATCGGCTGTATCGTCACCGCACCGATCAACAAGGAGGCGCTTAACCTTGCCGGTCACCATTATGACGGCCACACCGGCATGCTGCGCAGCCTCACCGGCTCTTCGGCCGCCTATATGCTGCTTGCCTCCGAACGGCTGAAGGTCATCCACGTATCGACCCATGTCTCCCTGCAAGACGCCATTCGCCGGGCGACGACGGAGCGGGTGCTGGCGACCATCCGCGCCGGCAATGCCCACCTGAAGCGCATCGGTTACGAGCGGCCGCGCATCGCGGTTGCCGGCATCAATCCGCATTGCGGTGAAAACGGTCTGTTCGGCACCGAAGATGACGATCAGATCGCCCCGGCGGTCGCCGCCGCACGCGCCGAAGGCATCGAGGTGCAGGGGCCGATTTCCGCCGATACCGTGTTTCACCGGGCCTATTCCGGCGCTTTCGATCTCGTCGTGGCGCAATATCACGATCAGGGCCATATCCCGATCAAGCTCGTGGCCTTCGATACCGCCGTCAACGTTTCGGTCGATCTGCCGATAGATCGCACCTCCGTCGATCACGGCACGGCCTTCGACATTGCCGGCAAGGGCATCGCCAATCACGGCAACATGAATGAGGCCATCGCCTATGCCCGCAAGCTCGTGGCGGGCAAGAGCGCGAAAGGATAAACACCATGTCCATAGCTCCCATTCTCCTCCATCAGCCACGCAGGCTCGCCGTTGGCGCAGGCACCATCGCGCAGGTCGGCGCCTTCGCCGGCAAAACCGCATCGACCCTGGTGATCGCCACGCCACTGACGGCGAAATTCGTCGACCGTCTGCAATTGCAGGGCCCATTCACCGTCTTCGATGCCATTCCCGGCGAGCCGGACACGGCGACACTCAATGCAGCATTGACGGCAGCACGCGCCGCCAAACCCGATCTCGTCATCGGCCTCGGCGGCGGTTCCGTGATGGATGTGGCAAAGCTGGTCTCCGCATTGTGGAATTCCAGCCAGACGCTCGAACAGGTGGCCGGACCGAACAGGGTCACAGGGTGCGATACACGGTTGGTGCAAATCGCCACCACTGCGGGCACCGGCTCGGAGGCCGGCATCCGCTCGCTGATCACCGATCCCGTCAAGGGCAACAAGATCGCGGTCGAAAGCCCTTACCTCATCGCGGATTTCGCGGTTCTCGATCCGGAGCTGACCTATTCCGTGCCATCAGCCGTGACGGCAGCGACGGGCGTGGATGCCATGGCCCATTGTGTCGAAGCCTTCACCAACCGCAAGGCTCACCCGATGATCGACGGGTTTGCCCGCATGGGCTTCGCGCTGGTCGGCAAATATCTGGCGCGCGCCGTTCGCGATGGCGCGGATACTGAAGCCCGTGAGGGAATGATGCTTGCCTCCTATTATGGCGGCATCTGCCTCGGCCCGGTCAATACGGCGGCCGGCCACGCCATCGCCTATCCGCTCGGCACGCTTCTCAACCTGCCACACGGACTGGCGAATGCCATCGTTTTTCCGCATGTTCTGGCCTTCAACCAGCCTGCGGTTTCAGCAAAAACAGCGGAAGTGGCAGATGCGCTGGGGCTTCGCAAGCATCTTTCGCCTGATGATCTGCGCAAGGCGGCAACGGATTTCTGCGCCGGGCTCGGCATCGAAATGTCGCTGGCAAGGCATGGAGCGACAGAGACCGATCTTCCCCGTTATGCCGAGGACGCACACGCCATCCGCCGGCTGATGGACAATAATCCGGTCGATATGAGCCTTGAAGATGTACTCGGCATTTACCGCCGCGCCTTTTGAAAGAATGGCCGGCGCGCCTCCGGGCGCATCGGCCTCAATCCGAATGCGAAGACTCGAACAGACGGTCGCGCGATCCCGTTAGATGCTGGAGCATCAACTGACGCGCCGCCTCGGCATCTCCATCGGCGATAGCCTTCGCAATGGCCTCATGCTCGGCAAAAACGCGCGTCAGGCCGGAGGCCTCGCGCTTTACCGACATGCCGTGGAACTTCATTCCCATCGCGATATGATCTTTCAGAGCCTCCATCGCGGTGGAGAAATAACTGTTCCTGGCCGCCCGCGCGATGGCGAGGTGGAACTGGTAGTCGGCATCCTCGCGGTGGGACTGGCGATTGGTGGCGTCCCGCATCAATTCGAGCGCCTTTTTGATCGCCGCAAGCCTCTCGCCATCATGCCGTAATGCCGCCGCAGCGGCCGCGGCCGGCTCCAGCGTCAGCCGGAATTCGTAACAATTCAGAAGGTCGGCGACATTTTCCAGCTGGCCGAAGCCGAGCGGCTCGCGCAGGCCGAAAGCCCGCACATAGCTGCCGGACCCTCTTCGGGAATAGATAAATCCCTGCTCGCGCAGCCGCCGCAGCGCCTCACGCACCACCGGCCTTGAGACCTCGAATTCCATCGCGAGTTCGTGTTCTGTCGGCAGCCGTTCGTCCGGCTTGTAAGCACCGGATTTGATCGCCCTGTGCATTCTCTCGAAAATAATGTCCGGAAGTGCCTTGCGCGCCGTTTCTTTCATCAACCCCATCTGGTCAGCTCTCTCCAGCGTCGTTTACGCCAAGCATCATTTTCGCAATGTGTTTCAACGTGTCAGCTTGCCCAAAACCGCCGGACTTCGCAATGATGCATTGGTCGCCACACCAGCCGACGCCCAGGCCCGGCAGACATTCGCCGGCAAGACGCAGACGAGAAATGCCCATGGCGCGCAGCACAGCTTCGGCCGTCGCCCCACCCGACAGAAGCAGCCTGCTGGCACCTGCCGTGAAGCGCGGCACAACGCCCTCCGCCAGCCGATCGGAAACGATAAGCGGTGAAAGATCTTCTGCCCCTTGCGCTGCACGAACAAGTGTCAGGCCGGAACCATCATATGCATGGGAAGGCACGGCACCATTGGGCGCATCGATAATCGACGCAAGCCCGGCACGCTCAAGCGCTTCCATTTGCTCTACCGTAATCGGATCACGCGAACCAACGACGAAAAGTCCCTTGCCGGTCGGAATGATCGCCGTCTCGGGAACAGTCCGCCCCGTCATTGCCTCGGCCAGCGCCTCGGCAAGCCCGCGCGCGCCGACCAGAAGATCGACGCCTTCAGCCTGTGCGGCGGTGAGAGCTTCCCGCATGTCGCCCTGCGATCGCGTGTCGGGTATCGTGCAGCGACCAGCATGTCCGCCGAGCTTCTCATGAACGGGAATGACGACATCAATGCCAAAGCCGGATACAGACCCGCCAACAACGATACGTCCAAAATCAGGGATGGCGGGCGCGACAAGCGCGTGCCGATAGGACATCGCATCCATTTCAACCGCAATATGCCCCTTCAGCCGGGAATCGACCTTCTTGAACAAGATGGTATCCGCTGGAACCAGCGCCAATAGTGACCGCGTGCGGTGCCCGGCTTCATCCGCATCACCGTCACGACAACCCAGATTGACGCCGAGAACAGCAGGCGCATCCGCCAGTGCTGCGGGTACACCGTCAAGCCCGATCGCAACCTCAGTCGCCAGCCCGCGCCCGGCAAAGGGTGCGGCGGCGTCGAGAGCGCCTGTCAAATCATCGGCGAAAATCAGCAGCACGGGCGGAGCCTTCAAAAAAGTTGTAATGTTTTACCTCAATAAATTTATTTATAATCAATAGATAAACAGATGTGAATAACAAAAATTATTATGCAGGCTCTCGGATTGGCTTGCTGGCCATGAAGAGGCCCGCCGGACCATCGCCGAATTCAGAAACGATGGAGACAAACGGCAAATGCGGCCCGCCGGCATGCAGATCCGCAGGCAAGGCGAAAGACGACAAACAGGATGTCGCCGCTAGATGAACCGGAAAGGCAGCCCTGAGATAAGCGCTTTGACAAAACGCTTCTTTTGAAAGCGCCCGTTCAGCGAAACACGCGGCAACTGCGTTGGCTTTTCGAGGCTATGAGGGCCAAGAACACCAGCCTGCGTGGTGACCGCCACGGAAAACCCCGCGTCAAGCACCGCCTGCGCCTCACGCTCTGCCACGGCCTTTGTCCAGCCATAGGGATAAGAAAAGGATTGTGGCCGACGGCCGACATAAGCCTCTAACCGGCGGGTCGATTCCCTGATCTCTTGCGCCAGACGCGCGGCATCTATCTTGCGCATATTCACATGCGTCATGGTGTGTGCGCCGAAATGCACCAGAGGATCGTCCGACAGCGCCCTGAGTTCGTCCGCATCCATGACAAGCTCATCCACGATCGCTATGGGATCGATGCCGTGCTGCCTCGCGACGCGGTCGATCCTTTCCACTGCCTCATCCTCTGAAAAGTTCTGCACGAAATTCTCCAGGCGCGTGAATGCTTCCGCCTTCTGCTGAGGCGTGGCGGATATCACAGGCTCTGACCCAGAGCCGAAATCGAAGTCAAACGATGCGGCTTTTTGCGTCAGCGCAGCCGCGGTTTCCCACCACAGGCTGCGCATCCGCTCAACAAAACCCGGTGTGATGAAAATCGTGTAGGGAATGCCATATTTGCGGAAGACCGGCGCGGCATGATCGGCATTATTGCGATAACCGTCATCAAGCGTGAAGGCGCAAAAAGACCGGCCTTCGCGATTGTCGGCAAGCAGCGCCGGTAAATCGTGCAGGTGGACGGGAACGAGACCACATTCGAGTGCGGCCTGTATCGCCTCTTCCAGAAACTGCGGCGTGACGGACAATTGCACATTGGGCGCAAAAGGCGAGATGGCCGCCCCCGGGCGCACATGATGAAGCGTAAAGATCACGCCACGCCCGGCAAGGGACGGAAATGCGGCGCGGACCACGGGCAGAGAACTCGCCTCCAGCCCGGCCCTTATGGCTCCGTATTTCAAGAGGCGCTTTACCGGCTGCCAGGAAACCGTTGCGGATTGTTTTGACTTCAGGCCGGGTAGAACCCGTTTTTTGACGACTCTCCACGCGGTGAGCGGCAGATCGATAAGACCCGGCAAGGGATCATTCAGTGCAAAAGCGGCCCAGCTGCGGACCTTGTCCAGAGACGCAACGTAGTCACCGATATCTGCCTTGCCGCGCCGGCTTAATGTAAAGGCGGCAACCGCATCACGGACAAGATAGGACCACGACACACCTTGTCGCACAGTCTGGGACTGGCCGGCGGGTACGCCATTGGCAACCTGCCACAATAGCGCGCCAAGATCGACGCCCGCCGCCGAACTGAGCCCGAACCACGACCATGGGCGCGGATTGACATCGAGAAGCTTCAGCGAACCATCCCTACCGTCGAATTTGAATTCCACCTCGACCAGACCGCTGTGGCAGGCCGATTTTAATATCGTCCGGGCCGCCTCGGTCGCCTGTTGGTTGTCGACAACCTCGACGCGGGTGCTGGTATATCCGAAATCAACGGGATATTGACGCGTGCGCCGGGCGGTGAATTCGGCAACCGGTTCTCCGTCGCGCCATAGCGCCGCATAGGAAAACTGGCTTTCTCCACCGCCAGGAATGAGTTCCTGCACCACGACATTGCCTGCACCTATCTCCGCGCTCGCATCGGCAAAGGCAGTTTTCAACGCCTGCCGGTCATCGGCGCGAACGACCTTCGCCCGGGAGATCACGGTATCGCCGCCACCCATATTCGGCTTGAGAATGACGGGAAACGTCGCGTCCAGCGCATCGATGTCAGCGGTCGATGTCAGCGCATAGGTTCGGGGAAAGCTGACGCCAAGCGCCGCCGCGCGTTTGTAGAGCAGCGGCTTCTCACACAACCATTGCAGGGATTGCCAATCCGGCAGGATGATTTTGTAAAGGGCGGAGAGTTCTTCGCGATGTTGTGAAACGAGCTGTACCTCGCCATCCCCGGATGGCACGAGCAGACAGCCCTTCAGATGATGCTTTTCGGCCATTTCCCGCAAAAACGGCAACGCCCCGGCATCGTGCGGGCCGGCCCAGCGGATCGTCTCCCGCACGAAACGCGACCAGCCCGGCAGGGGTGAATCATGGGTGAGATAATAAACAGGCACATTCAGGGCGCCAAGGCTGCGGGCAAGAGCAAGCGTGCCGTGAGCGCCGCCGACAATAACAACACCTGGAATGGTCAAAGCCTGATCCCCGTCCTATTCCGTACCTTGATCGCAAAAATTGATAAATAAATTGGATATTTCTAAAGTATTGAGCGGTCGACGATCGAACTGCCGGAGCCGAAGCGCTTCTTACTCTCCTGAGCTTCTTTCAGCGCTTCGGAATTTGCTTCGAACTGAACGGGAACCGCCTCACGCGTCTTTGCGGACGGGGCGCGGCTCGCCATTGTCGTCCACCGCGACCATGATGAAGACCGCTTCCGTGACCTTTTCGCGCGAATCCTGATAATGCCTGCGGGTCCAGGCCTCGATCTTGAGCGTGACGGAGGTACGCCCAACCTTCTCTATCCGGGTATAGACGCACAATGTATCGCCGATCTTGACCGGCTTCTTGAAGACGATTTCATTAACAGCCACGGTCACGGTGCGGCCGCCGGCCACATCGTTGGCGCGGACGAAAGCGGCAAGGTCCATTTGCGACATCACCCAGCCGCCGAAAATATCGCCGGCCGGATTGGCGTCGGCGGGCATCGCAAGCGTTCTGAGGGTGAGTTCCATATCGGCGGGCGGTTGCTGGTCCATATGTCAAATTCCTTTCACAAACCTCCGCTGCCGGACTTAGACAACCGCGCTTCATCAGCCAATAGCTGATTTATCGCGGCAGCCCTTCCAAAACAGCAAGGAATCACAAAGCCATCGTAAGCTTCGGTTAACCATGATGGGGCACGATTCCAAAAAACGCGAGGGCGTGCGAATGGCCTATGACTGGAGTGGGAACAACACGATACAACAACGTTACGACCGCATCATCGTGGTGGTCGCAAGCGTTATCGCCGTTAGTCTGGCGACCGGAACCATTGCCCTGCGTTCGCAGGCGGGACCGGAGACCACCATAAATCTCGCCAAACAACAGCGGCTCGACCTGGAAAAATGGCATTTGCGGCTGTGATCCGCCGCGATCAACGCAAAGGGTAACATAGCGAGACGACTATTGCGGATTGCCATCGCGCTTGGCGATATTTTCCTTCGGTACGGCGTGGTCCAGATGGGCGACAGCCGGGGAAAGAACCGACAGAAACGTCTCAGAGCGACCGATATAGATGATCGCCGCGCCGTCGATGCCGTTCAAAACCTCGGCCAGCGTATCCTGCGTCTGTTTCTCCAGCCCTTCCAGCAAATCGTCGATGACAACGAATTTCGGCTTCAGCAACAGGGCGTTGGCGACGCGGATGCTGGCCTGTTCGTCCGGATCCAGTTTCTTGTCCCAGCGGATGTTTTCATCGAGACGGGGCGCCATATCGCCAAGCCCGCACGCGATGAGCGCCGCGACATAATCCTCCTCGGCAAACCGCTGCGGCGCACGTGGGTAGGCCAGAATTTCGCGCAGCGAACCCGTCGGCAAATAGCCATGTTGGGCAATGAACAGCGTGTCGGATTGTTCGGGCATTTCTATTCTGCCCTGCCCCCAGGGCCACAATCCCGCCATGGCGGCAAATAACAGCCGCCGGTTCACGCCCTGCTCGCCATTGATCATCAGCCGCTCGCCCGGCCCGATCTCCACATTCGCCTCACGCAGTCTGAAACCGCGCTCCACATCCTGCCCGCCTGCATCACGGCAGATCGTGACCGACCGAAGGCGGATCTTTTCATTCTCCGCACTCCGTTGCAGATCAATCGCCAGCCCGTGCTGTTCGACGCTGTCCATCTGGATCAAGGCGTTGCGAAACACCGAGACGCGCTGCAATGTCGCCTTCCAGCTTGCAATCGGGCCGAAATTGTCGATGTACCAGCGAAGCGCGGTATTGACCTGGTTGAAGGCGCCGACAGCCATCATCAGCCCGCCAAAGGTAAGGTTGCCGGAAAAATAGACCGGGGCAGCGATCAGGATCGGCGCAACAACCGCCAGCCAACCATAGCCCGACGAAACCCAGGTCAGATGCGTCAGCGCCATGGCCAGCCCCCGGATCACACCGAGCACGGCATCAATATCGACACCGATCCGCCGCCGTTCATTCTTTTCACCGCGGGCCAGCGCAATCGCGGCCAGATTTTCGCTGGCGCGCATCAGGGAAAAGCGCAGTTCAGCCTCTTTCGAATAACGTTCGGCGTTCAGCCCAACCAGACGATAACCGACAAGGTTGCTCAGCAAAGACGCAGAACCGGCATAAAGGATTGCGGCCCAGACCATATACCCGGGAATAGGGACAAGATCGCCATTGATGGTGATGGAGAAACCCGCCGACAGGCCCCAGAGAACACCGATAAAGCTAATAAGCAGGATCGTTGCGTTCACGAGACCGATGGACAGCGCCGTGCTGCTTTCGGCAAGGTTGCGGACATCGTCATGCAAACGCTGGTCCGGATTGATGGCGATCGTGCCGAAACCGGCAAGACGGGCGGCGCGGCCCGGCTTCAGCCATTGATCCACCATATCCTTGGCAAGACCCTCGCGCATGTTCAGCGCCGTCATCTGGTTGAGCCAGGTCTGGATGACATTGAGGAGAAGCAGCAGCCCGGCGATGATCGCGAAGACCTCGAGCTGGTGAATGAAGGCATCAAGATCGCGCCGCTCCAGCGCATTGTAGAACGGCGCATTCCACTCGTTGAGGCGGATCTGCCCGTAGGCCGTCAGCAATATTACCGTAAGCAGAGCAAACGACAGCAATATCAGCCGGTTACGCACCGGCGATGTCCAGAAGGCATTGCCCATCATGCGCAATTGCGCAGGAAAATCGAGATCGAAACCCGAAGGGTTAGCCGCGCTCTTGCGCTGATCGTCGGTCACGGTTGTTGCCATTCATTCCATTCCGAAACGTCAGTCGGCAAAGAAAGCGGGTCGCGATTCTGCGCCTTGCGATGCCAAGCAATAACACGCTGTTCGACCTTGTCCACAATCCCGGCGAAATCCCGGCGGCGGCGATTGAAAAGCGCGGATAGATCTTCGCGCGGGCAAACCTCGCGGCCCGTAGCAACAATGCGGATGTCCCCGGAAATGATCCTTGCTTTCTTTTCCTGCATTGCACAAAATCCGAATAATTTCAGAGGGGCGGATAAACCGCATAGACCGGAAAAACCGGGCAAGGCAGATTAATGGCGATCAAAGCGAGCATCTATCATCTGACGCATTATAAATATGACAATCCGGTTCGCCTTGGACCACAAATCATCAGATTAAAGCCCGCATCGCACTCCAGAACCCGTGTTATCAGCCATTCGCTCAAGGTTTCGCCATCCAATCATTTCGTAAACCTGCAGCAGGATCCTTACGGCAATTACCTTGCCCGCTTTGTCTTTCCCGAGCCGGCAACGGAATTTAAGATCGAGGTCGATCTTGTCGCCGATATGACGGTCTATAATCCGTTCGATTTCTTCGTCGAGGAAGAAGCGACCAAATGGCCGTTCGATTATCCGCAGGAATTGCGGGACGACTTATCCATCTACATGAAACCGGAGCCGACCGGCCCGTTGCTCGCCGCCTTCATGGCGACCGTCGACCACACGCCCGGCCAGCCGACGGTCGATATGGTCGTGGGCCTCAACGCCCGTCTGCAACAGGAAATCGGTTATGTCATTCGCATGGAACCGGGCGTCCAGACGCCGGAGGAAACACTGGCCTCCGGCAAGGGATCGTGTCGCGACACCAGCTGGCTGCTCGTGCAAGTTCTGAGGCATCTTGGTCTCGCCACGCGGTTCGTATCCGGATACCTCATCCAGTTGACACCCGATCTGAAGGCGCTGGACGGCCCTTCGGGCACCGAGGTAGATTTCACCGATCTGCATGCCTGGGCCGAAGTCTATATGCCCGGCGCCGGCTGGATCGGTCTTGACCCCACATCGGGGCTTTTGACGGGTGAAAGCCATATTCCACTGGCGGCAACACCGCATTATCGCAACGCCGCACCGATTTCGGGCGGCTATTTCGGCCATGCCAATACGGAATTCGCTTTCGACATGCAGGTCCGGCGCGTTGCCGAAACCCCACGCATCACCAAGCCCTTTTCCGACGACAGCTGGGAAGACCTCAATACGCTTGGCGAAGCGGTCGATGACGTTCTGAACGCCCATGACGTCCGGCTTACCATGGGCGGCGAGCCGACCTTCGTTTCCATCGACGATTTCGAATCCGACGAATGGAACACTGGCGCGGTTGGACCCACAAAACGCGAAAAGGCAGACGCCCTGATACGCCGCCTGCGTGAGCGTTTCGCGCCGGGCGGCTTTCTGCATTATGGGCAGGGGAAATGGTATCCGGGCGAAAGCCTGCCGCGCTGGACCTTTTCGCTCTACTGGCGAAAGGACGGGCTGCCGATCTGGCAGAACCCGGCGCTGATAGCCGAAGAAGGCGCAGATGCCGGCGTCGAGGCCGAGGATGCGCAGAAGCTGCTCAGCGGCATCGCCACCCACCTCGGCATCGAGAAGGAACTGGTACTGCCTGCCTATGAGGATCCGGCCGAATGGATCATCAAGGAAGGCAGCCTTCCCGATAATGTCGACCCGTCCAACTCCAAATTGAAAGATCCCGAAGAGCGAAACCGCATAGCCCGCGTGTTCGAACGCGGGCTTACGACACCGACGGGCTATATTCTTCCCGTGCAGGCGTGGAACGCCAGAGCCGAAGGCAAACGCTGGGTCAGCGAAAAATGGAAGACGCGGCGCGGCAAGATTTTCCTTGTTCCGGGTGACAGCCCGGTCGGTTACCGCCTGCCGCTCGGTACCCTGCCATATGTGCCACCTTCTGCTTACCCCTATATCCACGAGGCCGATCCATCGATCCCCCGCGGGGCCCTTCCCGATCTCGCTTCGCCGTCGGGCCGCGCCCTGCCGGCAGCGTCCTTCCATGTGGATGAGGCTGCCGCCCAAGCGCGTGTCGAACAGACGCTTGGAGAAATCGGCGGTGCGGTGCGCACCGCTCTCTCCGTAGAGCCGCGCGACGGCCGTCTTTGTGTTTTCATGCCGCCGGTCGAACGCATTGAAGACTACCTCGAGCTAGTCGCAGCGGCGGAAGCCGCGGCGGCAGAACTTGGGCTGCCCGTTCATATCGAGGGTTATGCGCCGCCGCATGACGAGCGCATCAATGTCATCCGCGTCGCGCCCGATCCCGGTGTCATCGAGGTCAACATCCATCCCGCCGCAAGCTGGAAGGAATGCGTCGATATCACCTCGGCGGTTTATGAGGAAGCACGCCAGACACGTCTCGGTGCTGACAAGTTCATGATCGACGGTCGCCACACCGGCACCGGCGGCGGCAATCATGTGGTCGTGGGCGGCGCCAACCCCAATGACAGCCCCTTTCTGCGCCGACCCGACCTTCTGAAAAGCCTCGTTCTGCACTGGCAGCGGCACCCGTCGCTTTCCTACCTCTTCTCCGGGCTGTTCATTGGCCCGACCAGTCAGGCGCCCCGCATTGACGAGGCCCGCCACGACAGTCTCTACGAGTTGGAAATCGCACTGGCACAGGTGCCTGCTCCCGGTGAGGGCGCGCCGCCGCTGCCATGGCTGGTCGACCGTCTGTTCCGCAACCTGCTGACGGATGTAACGGGCAACACCCACCGCGCCGAAATCTGCATCGACAAGCTGTTTTCGCCTGACGGACCGACCGGTCGCCTCGGCCTTGTGGAATTCCGCGGCTTCGAAATGCCGCCGAATGCCCGCATGTCGCTGGCCCAGCAATTGCTGGTGCGCGCGCTTATCGCCCGCTTCTGGAAAAACCCCGCCGGCGGCAAATTCGTGCGCTGGGGCACGGCGCTCGCCGACCGCTTCATGCTGCCGCATTATATCTGGGCGGATTTTCTGGATGTGCTCGCCGATCTCAGGGAAAACGGCTTCGATCTGAAACCCGAGTGGTTTACCGCCCAGCAGGAGTTCCGTTTCCCCTTCTTCGGCGAAGTGGAATATGAAGGCTCGAAACTGGAGTTGCGTCAGGCGCTGGAACCCTGGCATGTGATGGGCGAACAGGGCGCCATCGGCGGAACCGTGCGTTTTGTCGATTCCTCGGTCGAACGTTTGCAGGTGCGGCTGGAGACCTCCAACCCTGCCCGTTACGCCGTGGCATGCAACGGCCGCGCCGTTCCGCTGACCCCGACGGAGAACCGCAGCGTCGCGGTTGCCGGCGTGCGCTTCAAGGCATGGCAGCCCGCTTCCGGCCTGCATCCCGTTCTGCCCGTCAATTCACCCTTGACCTTTGACATTTATGATACATGGTCGAGGCGATCGATCGGCGGATGCATCTATCATGTTGCTCATCCGGGCGGGCGCAATTACGAGACGTTTCCCGTCAACGGCAACGAGGCCGAGGCACGCCGCCTTGCCCGTTTCGAACCATGGGGACATACGGCAGGGCAATATCCGCTTCATGCGGAAACCGTGTCGCCAGAATTTCCGCTGACGCTCGATCTGCGTCGGCCATACGGAGTGTAAATTGTCCAAAGCCCCGGCAACGGAACGCAAGACGGAAACCGGCGCGCCGCTGCGCGGGCTTGGTTATTCCACTTTGCCGGGCGTGGCCGACGAAATGCTCGATACCAACGGCAAGGTCAGGCCGGTCTGGAAGCACCTCCTCGGTGCGCTCTCGCGCATGTCGGAACGCGAATTGCACGAGCGCTTTGCCCGCACCGACCGCTATCTGCGCGACGCGGGTGTGTTCTACCGCGATTACAGCAAGGGTAGCAGCGAACGAAACTGGCCGATCTCGCATATTCCAGTGCTGATCGACGACAGGGAATGGACGGTTCTCTCTGAAGGGCTGAAACAGCGCGCCGATCTTCTGGAGGCCATGGTCGCCGATTTTTACGGCGAAAACCGATTGGTGAACGAAGGTTACGTGCCGCCGGCGCTGATCGCCTCCAATCCGGAATATCTGCGTCCAATGGTCGGTGTCAAACCGGCAAGCGGCCATTACCTGCATTTCTGCTCATTCGAAATCGGACGCGGACCTGACGGAAACTGGTGGGTGCTGGCGGACCGGACGCAGGCACCTTCCGGCGCGGGCTTTGCCCTGGAAAACCGGGTGGCGACCACCCGCGCGCTTTCCGATATCTATGCCGAAACCCACGTTCACCGTCTCGCCTCATTTTTTGGCGCTTTCCGCGACACGCTGCAGGCGCACAGAAAACATCCTGACGATCGCATCGCAGTGCTGACGCCCGGCCCCGCCAACGAAACCTATTTCGAACACGCCTATATCGCCCGTTATCTCGGCTTCATGCTGCTGGAGGGCGAGGACCTGACTGTCGTCAACGGCCGCGTCATGGTTCGAACCGTGGCGGGGTTGAAGCCGATCGGTGTGCTCTGGCGGCGTCTCGACGCCTCCTATTCCGATCCGCTGGAACTCAACCAGCAATCCCATATCGGCACGCCCGGCATGGTGCAGGCGCTGCGCAACGAAGCGCTCACCATCGTCAACGCCCTCGGCAGCGGTATTCTCGAAACGCGGGCGCTGCTTGCCTTCATGCCGCGCATCTGCCGCCACCTTCTGGGCGAGGAGCTGAAGCTGCCGTCGATCGCCACCTGGTGGTGCGGACAGGAATCGGAACGCCGCCACGTTGCCGGCAATATCGAGGGCATGGTCATCGGCCCGGCCTATTCCCGCCTGCCCTTTTTCGACGACAACGGTCAATCCGTGCTCGGCTCTTCCCTGCGCGAGACGGCGAAGGAATCGATCAGCGACTGGCTGGCCTCCGATGGTCACAAGCTGGTGGGCCAGGAAGTCGTGAAGCTTTCAACCACGCCGGCCTATATCGACAACAAGCTGGTGCCGCGTCCGATGAGCCTTCGTGTGTTTGCCGCCCGCACGCAGAATGGCTGGCAGATCATGCCGGGTGGCTTTGCACGAATTGGAAGCGGCGATGACGTTTCCGCCATTGCCATGCAATCGGGTGGCAGCGCGGCGGATGTCTGGATCGTCAGCGAAAAACCGGTGGAACGCACGACCCTCCTGCCGGCGGAAGAGAGCTTTACCCGCAATATGCCGGGCAGCCTGCCAAGCAGGGCTGCCGATAACCTCTTCTGGCTCGGCCGTTATATCGAACGTTCTGAAGGCGCATTGCGCATCCTGCGTGCCTGGCACGGGCGTTATGCCGAGTCGGCCGATCCGCGCCAACCCCTGCTCGCCCATGTGACGCGGTATCTCGAAGCGCTTGACGTGGAGATGAACGATGCCGTGCCGGAAAGCCTGCTGAACAACATCAACAGCGCGCTTTATTCCGCCAGCAATATCCGTGACCGCTTTTCGCCCGATGGCTGGCTGGCGCTGAACGACCTTGCCAAGACAGCCCGCCGTTTCCACGCGAAAG
Organism: Agrobacterium tumefaciens; assembly: GCF_005221385.1. Taxonomy (NCBI): domain Bacteria; kingdom Pseudomonadati; phylum Pseudomonadota; class Alphaproteobacteria; order Hyphomicrobiales; family Rhizobiaceae; genus Agrobacterium; species Agrobacterium tumefaciens. The sequence continues at coordinate 923,981 of NZ_CP039904.1, forward strand.
TGGCGCCAGGCGACGATGCTACCCACGCCATGACAATCCTTTTGCGCAAGCTTGCCGGCTTTGCCGGTCTCGTGCATGAAAACATGTACCGCTTCACCGGATGGCGTTTCCTGTCGATCGGCCGTTATCTCGAGCGCGGCCTGCATATGACGCGACTTCTCGGCCACATGACCGGGCCGGACGCGCCTGACGGTTCCTATGACATGTTGCTCGAAATCGGCGACAGCGTCATGACCCATCGCCGCCGTTACAATGTCGCTACGGCAGGTCTGACCGTCACCGATCTTCTGGCGCTTGATCCGCTCAATCCGCGCTCGATCCTGTTTCAGCTGAACGAAATCCGCACCGAGGTGGAACAGCTTCCAAATGCCTTCGTGAACGGCCAGATGTCTCCTTTTTACCGCGAAACGATGCGTCTGCATTCCGGACTCGCCGTCATGACTCCGGAAAACATGAACGGTGCGGTCTATCGCCAGCTCGAAACCGACATGGAACATCTGTCCGATGTTCTGGCCCGCACCTATCTCGGATAGCCTTATGCTTTACGATCTTTCCCTGCACATGGGTTACACCTACGACACGCCGGCCCATGGCGCACGCCACATTATCCGCGTGCTGCCGCTGTCGATCCCGGGTCGGCAGAGATTGGTCGCAGGTTCCATCGACGTTTCGCCCGTGCCGGAAGAACGTGCCGTCTTTGACGATTTCTTTCATCAATCGTCTACCTCGGTGCATCTGCGCGCGCCGCATGAAAAGCTGGATATCCGCATGCAGGCGCGGGTGATGGTGGAAGCGCCGGCCATGACGGCTGATTTTTCACCCGAGCTTTCCCGCCTGCCGCAAGACCTTGCCGATGTCTGGTCCATCGATTTCCAGTCACCGCATCATTTCATCGGCACAAGCCCGAGAATAGGGATGGATGCGGCGATCTCGGCCTATGCGCGGGAATTGCTGAAACCGGGAATGACCATCCGCGAAATCGCGCTGGCCATGTGCAAACGCATCCACAAAGACTTCACCTATGATGGCGAGGCAACCACCGTGGATACGACACCATCCGAAGCCTTTAAATTGAAGCGCGGCGTGTGCCAGGATTTTTCGCATATCATGATCACGGCGCTGCGCAGCCTCGGCATTCCCGCCGGTTATGTCAGCGGTTTCCTGCGCACCATTCCTCCGCCGGGCAAGGAACGGCTGGAAGGCGCCGATGCGATGCATGCCTGGGTCCGCATCTGGTGCGGAGAAGCGGCCGGTTATCTGGAACTGGACCCTACCAATGATATCGTGGCCGGCAGCGACCACATCGTCGTCGGTTATGGCCGCGACTATTCGGATGTTGCACCGGTGATCGGGGTCCTGAAGAGCTACGGCAACCAGCAGATAAAACAGGCCGTGGATGTGGTTCCCGTCCAGCAATGACACACTGTGTGTTATTTCAATCTTCCAACCCATTAATTCTTGAAAATACTTCGAAAACTGCGCCAATTTGAACGGTTTATAAAATTATAATCTTCGTGTTAGCGGATTTTACATCCTTTGCGGGTTTCCTGCGCTTAATCGAATATTCTAATCGGTGAGCCCCATCATGACCGCCTCCACAGACAAAAAACTGAAGCGCCGTTTCCTTGCCGATACCAGCGGTAATTTCGGCATCATGACGGCAATATTGCTGCCGGTGTTGTTGGGCGTGGCCGGAGCCGGTTTGGAACTGGCAAATGTGATGCAGGTGAAAGCCGACCTGCAGAACACGGCCGATTCTGCGGCGCTCGCTGCAGCAACCGAGGCGCGCCTGAAAGAAGGCGATGCCACCGACGAGCAAATCAAGGAAATCGCCAAGGCTTTCATCGCTGCGCAGATGGAAAAGAACCTGACCGAGGAAGAGAAAAAGGAGCTGGAGAAGAACTCCTCAGTCGCTATTTCTGCAAAGGAAGATGCACGCGGCAAGACCTACACCATCGAGACCACATTATACCGTCAAGTGCAGCTCAACCCGCTGCTGGGGTTCGTCGGTGTGAAGACGCTCGATATCGCGGCAACCGGTACCGCGAAGAGTACCGTCAACAAGGGCGCACCGATCTCCATGTATCTGGTGCTCGACCGCTCCGGTTCGATGTCCTTCAAGACGGACAGTGTCGACAGCACTAAAACGTCCTGCCAGAACTACACATCCGATAACTGGGGCAAGTATCCCAATCTCGGAAAGACATCGCCCTGCTATGTCAACAAGGCCGCATCGTTGAAGACCGCCGTCGGTTTTCTCGTTGCTACATTGAACAAGGCCGATCCGACCTACACCGCGAGCGGCGGCTCCCAGCTCGTTCGGACCGGCGCCTCGGTATATACACATGAGACCTATGCGGCTCAGGCCATCAGCTGGGGTACGAGCAGCGTTGTCAGCTACGTCAATAAACAGATCCCGGAATTTCCCACTGGCGGCACGGATGCCCGCAGCAGCCTGAACGCCGCATATAACGCCCTTAAAAAAACGAATCCGGACGAAGCGACGGCACATAAGACACAGGAAAACGAATCCTTCGAGCGCTATATCGTCTTGATGACCGATGGTGAAATGACTGGAAACAGCGCCTCGTGGAGTTCCAGCATCGACCAGTCGGTGCGCACCACCTGCGAGACCGCCAAGAAAGACGGGATCAAGATTTTCAGCGTCGCCTTCATGGCGCCGGACAAGGGCAAGTCGCTGCTGCAATATTGCGCTTCCAGCCTGGACAATTATTACGCGCCCGAAAACATGGAGCAGATTGTCACCGCTTTTGGCGAAATCGCCCGCAAGGCAGCCGGCAGCATAGCCACGCTGACCAACTAACGAAAATTCGGCAGACGAAGACGCAAACATATCGCTTCCGGGGTATTTGCCCCGGAGGCCAGTGTTATCAGGCTCTGCATGGCTGACAAGACATGAGCGGCAGGTGACAGCGGCGGCGACCCGTGGCATAGGAGGGCCGCTCCCATTCATAGGCCCCGTCATGATCCGCATCGAAAATATCAGCAAGTCGAACAGTCACCGCATTCTTTACATCGAGGCCTCCGCCGCGCTCAATCGTGGTGAGAAGATCGGCCTTGTCGGGCCGAACGGTTCCGGCAAGACCACGCTGTTTCGGATGATGACCGGCGAGGAGCAGCCGGATGAGGGACAGGTCGTCGTCGAAAAGGGTATGACGGTCGGTTATTTCGATCAGGATGTCGGTGAAATGTCCGGACGCTCCGCGGTCGCCGAAGTCATGGAAGGCGCAGGCCCGGTCAGCGAAGTGGCGGCGGAACTGCGGGAGCTGGAAGCCGCCATGTCCGATCCCGACCGGATGGACGAAATGGACGCTATCATAGAACGTTACGGTGAAGTGCAGGCGCGTTACGAAGAGCTTGATGGCTACGCACTGGAGGGCCGCGCCCGTGAGGTTCTGGATGGCTTGAGCTTCAGCCAGGAAATGATGGACGGTGATGTTTCAAAACTGTCCGGCGGCTGGAAGATGCGTGTGGCGCTCGCCCGCATCCTTTTGATGCGCCCGGACGTGATGCTGCTTGACGAACCGTCGAACCATCTCGATCTCGAAAGCCTGATCTGGCTTGAGGATTTTCTGAAGAACTATGACGGCGCATTGTTGATGACCTCGCATGACCGCGAATTCATGAACCGCATCGTCACCAAGATCATCGAGATTGATGCTGGCAGCCTCACCACCTATTCCGGCGATTATGGATTTTACGAACAGCAGCGGGCACAGAACGAAAAGCAGCAGCAGGCGCAATTCGAGCGTCAGCAGGCCATGCTCGCCAAGGAAATCAAGTTCATCGAACGCTTCAAGGCGCGTGCCTCGCATGCCTCGCAGGTGCAGAGCCGCGTCAAGAAACTTGAAAAGATCGACCGCGTCGAACCGCCAAAACGGCGCCAGACGGTCGCTTTCGAATTCGCACCGGCCCCAAGATCGGGTGAGGATGTCGTGGCGCTGAAGAAGGTCAACAAGGCCTATGGCAGCCGCACGATCTATGGCGAGCTGGACTTCATGGTGCGGCGCAAGGAGCGCTGGTGCATCATGGGCGTCAATGGTGCTGGAAAATCGACCTTGCTGAAGCTGGTGACCGGCACGACCGAGCCGGATTCCGGCAATGTCACGCTCGGCGCCAGCGTCAAGCTCGGTTATTTCGCCCAGCACGCCATGGATGCTCTGGATGGCGACAGCACCATTCTGGAATGGCTGGAGGAGCGTTTTCCAAAAGCCGGGCAGGCGCCTCTGCGTGCGCTTTCCGGCTGTTTCGGCTTCTCCGGCGACGATGTTGAAAAACGCTGTCGTGTTCTTTCCGGCGGCGAAAAAGCCCGTCTCGTTATGGCGGCCATGCTATTCGATCCACCGAATTTCCTCGTACTGGATGAGCCGACGAACCATCTAGATCTCGACACCAAGGAGATGCTGATCAGGGCTCTGTCGGATTATGAGGGCACGATGCTGTTCGTTTCCCACGACCGCCATTTCCTCGCCGCCCTTTCAAACCGGGTACTTGAACTGACCCCGGATGGTATTCACCAATTTGGCGGCGGCTACACGGAATATGTCGAAAGCACCGGGCAGGAAGCACCGGGCCTTCGCAGCTGAGGAGACTTACCAGACGCATGGTCTCCGCAACGGTAACTTTCGTACTCGATACTGGAGAAGCAGATGCGGATCGTGGTTTACAGCGCCAAGCCCTATGACAGGCAGTTCCTTGACGCCGCCGCCGGGCCGGGCATGCGGATACAATATTGCGAAGCGCGCCTGTCGCTTGAAACGGTGGCCCTGGCGGAGGGAACCGATGCGATCTGCGCCTTCGTGAATGACGACCTGTCGCGGCCCGTGCTCGAAAGGCTGGCGGAAATGGGTGTGCGGCTCGTCGCCCTGCGCTGCGCCGGCTTCAACCAGGTCGATCTTGCGGCCGCCGAGAAGCTGGGCCTCACCATCGCTCGCGTCCCCGCCTATTCACCCTATGCGGTTGCCGAACATACAATGGCACTCATCCTGTCGCTCAACCGCAAGATCCACCGCGCCTATAACCGCGTCCGCGAAGGCAACTTCGCCCTTGATGGCCTGCTTGGTTTCGATCTCCACGGCAAGACCATCGGCATCGTCGGCACGGGAAAGATCGGCGCGATTTTTGCGCGTATTGCAGCCGGCTTCGGCTGCCGTCTCATCGGTCACGATCTTCATGCGAATCCTGATTGCGAGGCGTTGGGCATGGCCTATGTTACGCGGGAGGAATTGTTTCGGACATCGGACATTCTTACGCTGATGTGCCCCCTCACACCGGAAACCAGGCACCTGATCCGCAAGGAGACGCTGCCCCTCCTCAAGAAAGGCGTGATGCTCATCAATACCAGCCGCGGCGCGATCATCGACACGCGGGCCGCGATCACGGGTCTGAAAGATGGCAGGATCGGTTCTCTCGGCATCGATGTCTATGAGGAGGAGGGCGATCTCTTTTTCGAAGATCTTTCCAATGACGTGCTGCGCGACGATGTCTTTGCGCGGTTGCTGACCTTCCCCAATGTTTTGGTAACCGGTCATCAGGGGTTTTTCACGGAGGAAGCCCTCAAAAACATTGCGGACACCACGATCGGCAATATCGAGAGCTTCATCAGCACTGGCAAAGCGCTGCATGCGGTTTCCACCGGGCAGCTTGCAAGCCCCGTTTAGCGCTGCCGCCGGTGACAGGACATTCGTAACCCCGGTCGCACGTAACCTTTGGATGAAACATGTATTTTCATCCTTCCCGACTGTGGGCACGGAAATGTGGACGTCGGTTCTCCGGCTTTCGGCGAAGCACCTCGCTCCAGGAGCTGCCGCCGCCGCCCCGACCCTGAATTATTCATGCTTCGAGCCTGCGGAAATCGTCGGCAGGCCGATTGCCCGCCCCAAATCGCCGGTATAGGTTTCGAGCAATCTTTTCAGAGCTTTCAAACCGGACCGGTCGAGCGACAGATGCAACTCAAAGACTGCTATAATTTCCACGATTTTCGCCGCATGGCCAAACAGCGTCTTCCCGGGCCGATCTTCAACTACATAGACGGCGCCGCCGATGACGAGGTAACGTATCGGCGGAACACGGCTGCGTTCGAAAATTGCGATCTTGTTCCGGATGTGCTGCGCGGCGTGTCCGACGTGGACATGTCGGTCACCGTCATGGGGCAAAAGCTCTCCATGCCGGTCTATTGTTCCCCGACGGCGCTGCAGCGCCTCTTCCACCATCAGGGAGAGCGAGCGGTCGCGGCCGCGGCGGGAAAATTCGGCACCATGTTCGGCGTCTCCTCGCTCGGCACCACCAGTCTTGAGGAAGCGCGCCGGATCAGCGGCGGGCCGCAGGTCTATCAGTTCTATTTCCACAAGGATCGTGGCCTCAACCGCGATATGATGGCACGCGCCAAAAGCGCCGGCGTCGAGACAATGATGCTGACCGTGGACAGCATTACCGGCGGAAACCGCGAGCGCGACAAGCGCACCGGTTTTGCCATCCCCTTCAAGCTCAATCTCTCCGGCATCGCGCAATTCGCCATCAAGCCGGCCTGGGGCATCAATTATCTGACACATGAGCGCTTCAGCCTGCCACAGCTCGACGGCCACATCAAAATGGATGGCGGGGCTCTGTCCATCAGCCGCTATTTCACCGAGATGCTGGACCCTTCCATGAACTGGGATGACGTGGCGCAGATGGTACGAGAATGGGATGGGCCTTTCTGCCTCAAAGGCGTCATGTCGGTTGACGACGCGCGGCGGGCCGTCGAAATCGGCTGCAGCGGCATCGTGCTCTCCAATCATGGCGGTCGCCAGCTCGATGGTTCCCGCAGCGCCTTCGACCAGCTGGCAGAGATCGTCGATGCGGTTGGCGACCGGATCGATGTGATGATGGATGGCGGCGTACAGCGCGGAACCCATGTCCTGAAAGCCCTGTCTCTGGGCGCAAAGGCTGTGGGGCTCGGCCGCTATTATCTTTTCCCTCTCGCTGCCGCCGGCCAGCCCGGGGTGGAAAGGGCGCTGGAAATGATGCGTATCGAAATCGAACGCGGCATGAAGCTGATGGGCTGCACCACTGTCGAGCAGCTGACGCGACGAAATCTACGGTTTCACGGCTAGAGCCGTATTCCGTATTTCCAAGCATGCTCACAGCTTCCCGCTGTAGTCACAGGCCATTTCCACCGCGTTTCGCCGATATTCCAGGAGCGCTGCACCGATATTCCAGATAAGCGCCAAGGATACCAGCACGCAAATGCTACCGGAAATCAAGGAGCGGTGGCGTTTGGCACCCGACAGAAACAGCCAGCCGATGATGGCATAGGCTGCAAGTGCTGGTACGGCAGGCATCAGAACCGATATAGGCCCGTCGCAATCTGCCGCCTCGATGCCGATGGCGCGATACTCAGCCGGCGTTGTCACGACACCGAGGACGGCGACGGGCAACATCGCAGCGAGAACCGCATAACGGAAGAAACGAGGCGTATCGGGCATATCGGCTCCATAGCCGGATAATTAAATTTAGCGACTTGCCCGCAAACTTCCATACGGACTGCTTTAATGGTGTTTTCTCGAAAGCCGCCGTTCAGCAACGTCATGTTGGCGTTCCTGAACGGGAGCTTGCCCTATTTTACAGAGAAATCCAGCATTTTACGGAATCCAAACTTGGCAGACAGCGCAGAATGTGATTATAGTTGCATGATGCAACCATAATGGATTTAGCATGCCCGAACAGTCCCTTCCCATAAATGACATCCGCTTCACCTCGCGTCGGCTTGTCCGTGAACTCGGCTTCATGGGCGGGGATTTCGCCGGCACCGATCTGCCGCCCTCTGCCGTGCATGCCCTGATCGAGATCGAGACATGCCCGGGCATCACGGCGCGCGATCTGGGGAAGCTTCTGCGGCTCGAAAAATCGAGTGTCAGCCGCATGCTTCGCAAACTCATTCTGTCCGGGGATGTTCTGGAGGCGGCGGACAGTGAAGATAACCGCATCAAGCGGCTCTATCTGGCCGGACGAGGGCGGGATCGGGTCGGTGCCATTCACGCCTTCGCAAACCGGCAGGTATCGAACGCCCTTTCACGGCTTGCCCTGGCGGATGGCCGCACCATTCTGGAAGGGCTTCGTCTTTACGCCGACGCGCTGGAAGACCGGAGCGATGCCGCGGTGCCCACCGTGGAGATCGTAGAGGGTTACAGGCCCGGTCTCATCGCCCGCATCACGCAGATGCATGCGCTTTATTACGCCCGGACATCCGGTTTCGGCCAGCCTTTCGAATCCGTTGTGGCTGAGGGTCTCGCCTCCTTTTGCAACCGGCTCGAAAAACCACAAAACGCAGTATGGGCCGCAATGCGCGGGCAAGAGATTATCGGCTCCGTCGCCATCGACGGCGAAGACTTGGGATCGGACATCGCGCACCTACGCTGGTTCATTGTTGATGACGGCGTGCGCGGTGGCGGTGTAGGGCGCAGGCTGCTCGCCGCGGCACTCGCCTTTGCCGACAGAAAGGCTTTCGCCGAAACGCATCTATGGACATTTAACGGTCTTTCGGCCGCACGGCACCTTTACGAGACCCATGGTTTCGCCTGTGTCGAGGAACGTCCCGGCAGCCAATGGGGAAGCGAGGTTCTGGAGCAGCGTTTCGTCAGGCCACGAGAGCTTTGATCTCACAGACACCCTGCAGCCAAACCGATGGCCGCACTTAAACACTGCTGAGCAGGAGGCTGGTTTCGCTGTTCGAGACGCCGTCTATCATACGGACCTCCCGCAGCACCCGGTCGAAATCCGAGAGGCTGCCGGCGCGGATATTCGCCACCAGATCCCAATTGCCATTGGTGGTATGGAGCGAGGAAATCTCGGCAATGCCACGAAGCTTGCGGATAACCTGCGTGGTCGATTTTCCCATGACCTCGATCATCATCACCGCATGGACCGCCCGGTCATCATAGTCCTCGCGCACCCGCACGGTAAATCCAAGCAGTGTGCCGGTTTCCGTCAGCCGGTCCAGCCTGTTCTGCACCGTGCCGCGCGCGACACCCAGCGCATCGGAAAGTTTGGCTAGCGACGCCCGGCCATCGACCCTGAGATGGGCGATGATTTGCCGGTCGAGTTCATCGGGTATGTATTTTGCAATACTCATGGAATCTGACCGATTTGACAATTGGATTGAACATATTGTTCAAACTGGCTTCAGAAACAACAAGCTTCTGCGATTTCGGTTGAACAGGCCCGGCAGCTATCTTCGTTCCAGCAAGCGAGGAGTTGCCCATATGCCCCTGTCCCCGTCGCCAAAAGCCCTTATTCCTTTCGTCAGCGTCGAGAACATGATGCGCCTGGTGCATCATATCGGCATAGAGCAGATGCTGGTTGAGCTTACAGATGCCATCGAGGCGGATTTTCGCCGGTGGCCATGCTTTGACAAGACGCCGCGCATCGCCTCGCATTCGCGCGAAGGTGTCATCGAACTGATGCCGACCTCCGACGGGGAGATTTACGGCTTCAAATATGTGAACGGCCATCCGAAAAACATGGCGGAAGGGCTTCAGACGGTCACCGCCTTCGGCCTGCTCGCATCCGTCTCCACCGGTTATCCGGTGCTCTTGACGGAGATGACCCTTTTGACGGCGCTGCGCACTGCCGCCACCTCGGCAATGGCCGCCCGGCATCTCGCGCCGAAGGGTGTGAAAGCCATGGCGATGATCGGTAACGGAGCTCAGGCGGAGTTTCAGGCGCTGGCGATGAAGGCGGTGCTCGGCATTGAGGAGGTACGCCTCTACGATATCGATCCCCGCGCTACCGAAAAGACCGCCGCAAACCTGAAGGAAAGCGGCCTGACGGTGATCCCATGCAAATCGGCACAGGCTGCAATCGAAGGGGCCGGCATCATCACCACCTGCACCGCCGACAAGCAATATGCGACCATCCTGACCGACAATATGGTCGGCGCCGGCGTGCACATCAACGCCATCGGCGGCGATTGCCCCGGCAAGACGGAATTGCACAGGGATATTCTGCTGCGCGCCGACACCTTTGTCGAATATCCGCCGCAGACACGCATCGAAGGTGAAATCCAGCAGATGGACGCGGATTATCCGGTGACCGAGCTTTGGAAAGTGGTTCTCGGCGAGGCCGAAGGCCGTCAGGACACACGCCAGATCACCCTGTTCGACAGCGTCGGTTTCGCCATAGAGGATTTTTCCGCCCTGCGTTACGTGCGTGGCAAACTCGAAGGCTCGAGCTTCTATCAGGAAATCGACATCATCGCCGATCCCGATGATCCGCGTGATCTCTTCGGCATGTTGCAACGCGCCCGGACCTGAGGAGCAGAATGATGAAAAAAAACTATTCCATTCAGGCGCCGGCCGCCGTCGTCATGGTGCGTCCGCATCATTTCACGGTCAATACAGAGACCGCCGCTGACAACCGGTTTCAGGCAACACCCGACAGCGGCGAGGACTTCAGCGCCATCGCCCATGCGGAAATCACCCGAGCGGCACAGACACTGGAAAGCCATGGCGTGACGGTGCATCTATTTGAAGACGAAGGCACACAAACACCCGATTCCGTCTTTCCCAACAACTGGTTTTCCACCCATGCCGGCGGCCATGTCGCAATTTATCCGATGAAGGCCGAAAGCCGCAGGCGCGAGCGTCGGCACGATGTCATCGAGATGTTGAAGAGCCGCTATCGCGTTCAGGACATCATCGATTATTCCGGCCTGGAACCGGACGGTCTTTTTCTGGAAGGCACGGGCGCCATGGTTCTCGATCATATCGACCGTGTCGCTTATGCCGTGCGGTCCGACCGCACCGACCCGATCGCGCTCGAGCGCTTCTCGACGCATTTCAACTTCGAGCCGATGGTGTTCGATGCCCGTGATGAGGCGGGCGTGCCGGTCTACCACACCAATGTCCTGATGTGCATCGGCACGGATTACGCAATGATCGGCCTCGACATGATCGCCGACGAAGGCCGGCGCGCGGAAATCGTCGCCCGCCTCGAACGATCGGGACGACGGGTCATCGCGCTCACCAATGCCCAGATCCGCGGCTTCGCCGGCAACGCGCTGGAGTTGCAGGGGCGGGACGGGCGCATCCTCGCCCTTTCCAACACCGCTTACGCTTCGCTCACCGCGGCGCAGAGGGACACGATCCGCGAAAGCGCCGTTCCAGTCGCGCTTGACATACCGACCGTCGAGAAAGCCGGCGGTTCAGTTCGCTGCACGCTTGCCGGCATTCACCTGACACCACGATGATGGGATCTCAGGCCGGGATTTTGAGCGAATGTCGATTTCACCAATGCGACTATACAAATCGCTCAAAATGCCTGCAGAAAATGCGCTGAAATGCCATTTTTTATAGCCGTTCAACTTCGCTAGACTGTTTTTTATCGATGCAGCGGCGGTCCTTTCATCTGGGCCGCCAGCGCATCTCTCGTCATCCAAAGGCTTGGGAGGGCCTTCCTCATGAAGATAAAAATAAAGAAATCACTGCTCATGTTCTGACGTTCGTCGCCAGAAGAAGCCCCGTGCCGTCTCTATGATCCGCGACAGCAAAAGGGCGTTTCCTCAACATATATTCCCCGTTGTTTTTCACCTTCGTGCAGCGCGTTCCGCTGTCCGCAGCCAGATGGCTGCACGCTTTTTATACGGAGTTTTCCCATGTCGATCCTCAAGAAAATAGCTCTTGCCGGGCTGGCCGTCGCGGCGCTGGCATCGGCCTTGCCGGCCTCCGCCGACGATCTGGCCAAGGTCAGGGAACGCGGCACTTTCAGCTTCGCCATGAGCGGCAGCTTTCCACCCTTCAGCTTCGTCAACGACAAGAACGAAGTCGTCGGCTTCGATGTCGATATCGGCAATGAACTGGCAAAGCGCCTTGGCGTGAAGCCGGTTGTGGTGACGACGGCATGGGACGGCATCATCGCCGGCCTGATTTCCGGCAAATACGAAGCAGTCGTGGGATCCATGACCATCACGCCGGAACGCGAAAAGGCCGTCGCCTTCGCCGGCCCCTATTACCATAGCGGCAGGGCCGTCTTCGTCCCCGAGACATCCCCGGCAAAATCCCTCGATGACCTGAAGGACAAGAGCGTCGGCGTCACCCTCGGTGAAGTCAGTGACAAGTGGGCGCGCCAGCGCGGCGACTGGACCGTGCGGACATACAAAGCTCTGTCGGAAGCGCTGCTCGACCTCCAGGCCGGCCGCATCGACGCCATCGCCGCCGATTCCATTCCCGTTCTCGTGGCCTCGAAAAGCAGCGGGCAGAATGTACGGGAAATCGCCATTCCCGATGCCGGAAACGGCGACAGTATCGGCATTGCGTTGCGCAAGAACAGCGGCGAACTCAAGGAGGTGATCCAGAAGGCGCTGGAAGACATGCGCGCCGACGGCACCTACGAAAAGATTTCGATGAAATGGGTCGGCCGCGACATTCGCTGACAGCCGCCCCGATGCAAACCGTGGAAGGAAGGTTCCCTCCGTGGACCTTCCCTTTCCTTTCTCAGTTCGAGAGGAGGCACAATGGGCTTCTCCTTAATGACGCAGGTGTTTCCATTTTTTCTGGAAGCCGCGCTCGTCACGCTTGAAATCACCATACTCGCTCTGGCGCTCGGCCTCGTCCTCGCCACGCTCGCAACAGCGGCGCGCCTTGCCCGGTCGAAGCTTCTGCGCTTTGTCGGGAGCGCCTATGTCAGCGTTTTTCGCGGGACGCCCTGCCTGCTGCAGCTTTTCATCCTCTATTACGGTGGCCCGCAGATCGGTATCGATCTCGACCCCTTCACTGCCGGCGCGATCGGCCTCGGCATCAATGTCGGTGCCTATCTTGCCGAAGCCATGCGCGGTGCGATCCTGACCGTCGACAAGGGGCAAACGGAAGCGGCCCGGTCGATCGGTTTCGCCCGCGGGCAAACAATGCGGCTCGTGGTGTTGCCGCAAGCCGGCCGCTTGATGATCCGTTCCATCGGCGTCAATACGATCATGCTGCTCAAGGGCTCTTCGCTGGTCTCCGCCATCTCGGTCGTGGAACTGACCTATACCGCCCAACGCTTCATCGGCTCGACCTATCGTCCCTTTGAAATCTTCGCCGTCTCGGCAGCCATATACATGGTGCTGGTCTATCTGCTTGCCCGTCTGATCGACGCGCTCGATGCCCGTTTTGCGCTGAAATAGGAGGTATTCCATGCTGGATTTCACCATCGTTCCGCCCTTTGCCGCTGCGATCCTCACCGGCGCGCTGTGGACGGTCATCATCGCCGCAAGCGCCGCCGTCATCAGCTTTGCCGGCGGCGTGCTCATCGCGCTCGCCACGCTTTATGCACCGCGTATCGCCCAATATCCCGTACGTTTCGTCAGTTGGGTGCTCATGGGAACGCCGCTGCTACTGCAGCTCTATTTCATCTACTACGGCCTTTCCCAGATTGGGGTGAACATTCCGGCAATATGGACCGGCATCATCGGCCTCGGACTGCATTTCGCCATCTACAATGCCGATATCATCCGTGTCTGCATCCTCGGCATCGATAACGGCCAGACGGAGGGCGCCCGCAGCATCGGTTTCAGCAAGGTGCAGACGCTGCGTTACATCATCGTGCCGCAGGCCGTGGTCCGCGCGCTGCCGCAAATCGGCAACAACATGATCGCCATGCTGAAGGACACCGCCGTGGTTTCGGTTCTCGGCGTTTCCGAACTGGTTCTCGCCTCCCAGCAGGCAATCAGCGAAACCTATCGCCCCTTCGAATTCTATCTCGTCGCCGCCGCGATCTACTACGCGATCAATCTGACGCTGGAATTCGCATTGCGCAGGACCGACAAGAAAATGGAGTTTATCCGATGAGCAATTCCCAGCCGATGGTCCAGCCCACCGTGGACGTGCGCAATGTCGCAAAGTCCTATGGCGACCTCGAAGTTCTCAAGAACATCAATCTTTCGGTAGCAAAGGGCCAGATCGTCGCGATCATCGGGCCGAGCGGCTCCGGCAAGAGCACGCTACTGCGCTCCATCAACCATCTGGAAACGGTCAACTCGGGAGAAATCTACCTCGAAGGCCTGCAGGTCAATCAGCCGCTCACGGGCCGCGCTTTTGAACGCCACATCAATGCCGTGCGGCAGGACATGGGCATGGTCTTCCAACACTTCAACCTGTTCCCGCATCTCAGCGTGCTGGAAAACATCACACTGGGGCCGATCACGCTCAAGAACATGACCAAAAGCGCGGCGACAGAGCTTGCCCTTTCGCTGCTGGCCAAGGTGGGGCTGGATGCCAAGGCGGCCGCTTATCCTTCCATGCTCTCCGGCGGCCAGAAACAGCGGGTTGCGATTGCCCGCGCGCTCGCCATGCGGCCGAAAGTCATGTTGTTTGACGAGGCAACCTCCGCTCTCGACCCGGAACTGGTGGAAGAGGTCAACCAGGTCATGAAACAATTGGCGCGCGAGCATATGACCATGCTGATCGTGACCCATGAAATGCGCTTCGCCGCGGAAGTCGCCGACCGCGTAGTGTTCATGGACAAGGGGCTGGTGGTGGAGGAAGGCCCACCATCCGAAATCTTCGTCCGGCCGCAGCAGGAGAGGACGCGCAGCTTCCTCAAGACCTATTTGAACAATTGAGCGTCCGAGCAAAACCACAGGCGCAAGCTATTGCGCCTGTGTTCTCAAGGCCTGGCCACGCCGACAAAATTAAAAGGCGAGCTGAACCTTCATGGATTTGCTCCTGTCACCGGCGGTTTCAAATGCCGTGACTGCCTCTTCCAATGGGAAAGTTCCGGTCAGCAGAGGTGTCAGATCGACACGGCGTTGGTTGATGAAATCGACGGCAAGTCCGAATTCCTCATGGAAACGGAAGGTGCCTTTCATCTCGATTTCCTTGGCAACCACCATATTCTGTGGAATGGAAACATCGCCGCCAAGGCCGAGTTGAACCACGGTGGAGCGGGGTTTCAGCGCTTCGAGACCTGACCGGACAGCCCTTTCATTGCCGGACGCCTCGAACTGCACATCGAAATAACCCTTGTTCACCGAATAAGCGGAGAGCGCATCCGGGTCGCTCGCGACATTGATGACGCGGTCGGCCCCAATGGCGAGCGCCTTTTGCAGAACCGCATCCATGACATCGGTCGCGACGATTTCCCGGGCGCCATGGGCGCGGGCGGCGATGATGGCAAGCGCCCCGATCGGCCCACAGCCGGTGACCAGAACACGTTTGTCCGTTAGTGCGCCGGCGCGGTTGACGCCATGCAGCGTTACCGCGAAAGGTTCCGCCATGGCCGCTTCATGAATGGAGATACCGTCCCGCACCTTGTGGCACTGATACGCCTCGGCGACGAGACGCTGACGAAACGCGCCCTGAATATGCGGCATGGGCATGGCGGAGCCATAAAAGCGCATGTTCAGGCACTGGTTCTGCTGGCCCTTCAGGCAAAATTCGCAATGGTTGCAGGGCCGGCTCGGCGATACGGCAACCCGGTCGCCAACGGCGAGACCGGAGACACCCTCTCCCAGAGCCTTGATGGTACCGGCCACCTCATGGCCGAGGATCATCGGCTCCCGCACGCGCACCGTGCCGAAGCCGCCGTGATTGTAATAATGCAGGTCGGAGCCGCAGATGCCACCCGCTTCGATAGCAACCTCGACCTGCCCCGGGCCGGGCTGCTCGGTCTCCCGTTCCTCGATCCGCAGATCCTTGGCCGCGTGGATGACAACCGCTTTCATAGTCTCTCCTCCCATGAGGGTTTTGCTCGGCGGCTGTTGCCGCCAGGCCTTTCCTCGGATTTTTCTCAGATATCGACAACGAGGCCCTTGGCTTTCAGAACCGGCTCGAGCTTGCTGACCTCGATCACCGACTTGCCCTGCTTGTAGGCTTCGATGTAACCGGCCTCGGCATCTTCGCGGGCCTGCGAAAGCTTGGCCGCTTCCTGCGCTTCCTCGCGCCTGACGACGACAAGACCATCGGCATCACCGACGATGATATCGCCTGGATTGATAATTTCGCCGCCGACGATCACCTGGTCGTTGACCGCGGCAATGGTCTCCTTGACCGTGCCCTTGATGCAGACGCTGAGCGAAAAGACCGGGAAGCCGAGGTCCCGCAGTTGCAGCGTGTCGCGCACGCCGGTATCCGTCACCAGACCACCGATACCCTTTGCGAGGCAGGCATTGGCGAGAACGTCGCCGAACGAGCCGGCTTCCTCATATTCGCCGGCGGAAACGACGATGATGTCGCCCGGCTTGGCATAGTTGATGGCAAGTTGCAGCATGATGTTGTCGCGCGGCGCGCATTTGACCGTGAAGGCCGGGCCGCAGAGCTTCATGCGATAATCGACCGGCTTCAGCCGCGAAGACAATGCGCCGCGACGCCCCTGCGCCTCATGGATGGTCGCAGGAGAGAATTTGGCAAGGGCTTCGACATCGGCCTTGGCCGGACGCTGCGCTATATCTTTAATGTGGATCATGAAAACCTCCCACGTTGAAGCTGTCGGCGAGAGCGTCTCGCCGACCGATAGTGTTGAAGAGTTGGAAAATTTGACCGAGGCTGAGCCGAAGCTCAGGGGATCGGGTCGAACTTCAGTTCGGACAGAGGCACGACCTTGTCGGTGCGTGTCATCTTGTATTCGGTGTTCGGGCCAAGCCACTTGTCCCAGATGCGGTTGATCTCGCCATCCGCATCGAGCTTGCGCAGGATTTCGTTGATCTTGGCGGTCAGCGCCGGGTTGTCCTTGGCCATGCCGATGCCGATGGGCTGGAAGAGCATCGGCTCTTCGATCATGCGCATCTGCTTGCCCTTGGTCTTGGATTCATTGACGAACTTGGTCATCGTCATGGTGTTGCCAACGATGCCGCGCGCCTTGCCCTGCTGGACGGCGAGATAGGCCGACGCCGTATCCTGGAATGTCAGCGGCTCGGACTTGTTGAGCTTGACCGAGAGTTCCGACGTCGAGCCCTTGCTGGACGCGATGCGCTGACCGACGAAGTCAGACTTCTTGGTGCCGGGGTCATCGACCGGAACGATCAGCATTTCCTTAGCCAAATAATAAGGATCGCTGAACTGGATCTGCTCGGCACGGCTCTGGGTATAGGCGAGGTTGGCGACCGAGAGATCGACGCGGCCGAGCTTGACTTCCGGAACGCGCGCTTCGACGGAAACCGGCTTGACCTCGGCCTTGACGCCGAGTTCCTTGGCGATGGCGCCGCACAGATCAACATCGAAGCCGGCCATTTCACGTGTCTTCGGATCCGGCGAGGCAAAAGGCGGTACGTCGGCGAATGTCGCGCAGCGCAGCGTCTTGTTCGCAATGATCGTGTCGAGCTGGTCGGCCTTGGCCGGCATGATGGCAGCCGAGGTCGTCAAAGCGACGGTAAGAGTAATGCACTTCCAGTTCATTTCAGTTCTCCCTGTTATTATAGAGGTTTGGGTTGATAGTTCGGTCCTGAGCGGGATTTCAGGCGAAAACCGCTCACACTTTTCGCCATCCCGCCCTAGTGCCTGAGATCAGCGAGAAAACGCTGGGCACGGGGATGTTGCGGATTTTTGAAAAACTCGTCCGGCTTAGCCGTCTCGAGAATGCGCCCGGCGTCGATGAACCAGATGCGGTCGGCCACTTCACGGGCAAAGCCCATTTCATGGGTGACGCAGAGCATGGTCATGCCTTCGGCTGCGAGGCTCTTCATGACGGCGAGCACCTCACCCACCATTTCCGGATCGAGCGCTGAGGTCGGCTCATCGAACAGCATGACCGGCGGCTCCATGGCGAGCGCCCGCGCGATCGCGACGCGCTGCTGCTGGCCGCCGGAAAGCTGTGCGGGATAGGAATTGGCCTTGTCGGCAAGGCCGACGCGATCGAGAAGCTTCAGCGCCTTGTCATGGGCGACGGCCGGAGAAACACCCTTCACCCGGATCGGCGACATGGAGACGTTCTCCACCACCGAAAGATGCGGGAAGAGGTTGAAGCTCTGGAAGACGAAACCCACCCGGCTGCGCAGCGCATTCAGCTCCTTTGCGCGCATCTGGGCATGGATGTTCCTGCCATCGAGCATGATCGAGCCGCTGCTGATCTCCTCCAGACGGTTGATCGTGCGGATGAGGGTGGACTTGCCGGAACCCGATGGCCCGCAGATGACAACGACTTCGCCACGGGTGACGTTTTCGTTGACATCCTTGAGCACCTGATAATCGCCATAGCTTTTGCAGACCTGCGAGAGCGTGATGGTGTAGGGATCTTGAGTGGCGGAAACTGGCGCGGTCATAGCTGCTCCGTAACGATATTGGCGGGGGCCGGGGCCGTGTCTGCGGCAAGCTTGCCACGCGGGCCAGCCCGCCGGCGGGCGATACGCCGCTCGAGAAGATTGGCGACATGGGTCAGCGACCAGCAGATGATGTAATAAACCAGCGCCAGAATGAGGAAGACCTGGAAAGGCTGGGTCAAAAGCTGGTTGTTCACCTGGTTCGCCGCAAAGGTCAGATCAGGCACATTGATGACGTAGCCGAGCGTCGTATCCTTGATGGTGGACACGAATGTCGAGATCAGGCTCGGGATCATGTTGTAGAGCGCCTGCGGGAGGATGATATAGCGCATCGCGCTGAAATATCCGTGCCCCAGCGCACGCGCCGCATCCATCTGCCCCGCTCCAAGCGACACGATGCCGGCGCGGACAACCTCGCTCATGAAAGCACCCTGATAAATGACGAGCGTCGCCAGCATGGTAACGAAGCTCGGCACATCCGCCCCGGTCCACAACGGAACGAGAAAATAGCTCCAGAGAATGAGCAGCAGCAGCGGCACGCCACGGGTGAAATACACCACGGCGGTGACCGGCCAGCGCAAGAGCCGCCATTTCGACAGCCGCGCCAGCGCCATCAGAATGCTGACGGGAAAGGCTAGCGCGATGCTGAGCGCTGAGAGGATGAGCGTGTTGGCAAGGCCACCGAGCGGCCCGTTGGGATATTGGCCGATCAGGAGAAGCAGCCAGTAATCCTTGATGATTGCGATCATGTCGTGGATCATGCCCGTGCCCTCCGCAGTGGATCGGCACGCATGGAGATATAGGCTCCGAGACCCATGATCAGCAGCGAGAAGAACAGATAAAGCACGGTGGCGACCAGATAGACCTCAAACGTCCGGAAACTCAGATTCTCGACTTCCTTGACCGCATGGGTGAGTTCGGGCGCGCCGATCAGAACGCCGAGACTGCTGTTCTTGAACAGCGAAGTGCTGTGATTGATCAGCGGCGGCAGCGCGTTGCGAACGCCCTGTGGCATGATGACGAAACGCATGGCCGAGACATAGCTATGCCCGAGCGCACGCGCCGCTTCCATCTGGCCGGGATTGATGGAGCGAACGCCGGAACGCAGATCTTCGCTGAAATAGGCGGCCTGACAGAGGCCGAGGCCGATAATGGCGAAGATCGCTTCCGCATTATGGCTGGAAAGCCAGCTGGCCAGCCCGCTCGGCAACAGCGTGAAGACGCCGAAATACCAGAGCATCAGCTGCACCAGCGTCGGAACGTTCCGGTGATAGGAAACATAGGCCGCCACCAGCGGATCGCCGAAGCGGAAGGGCGACAGGCGGACGGCGAGAAGCACGATGGCCAGCGACATAGCGAGAAGCCACGAGCCGGCATAGATGATGAACGTCATCTGGATGCCATGCAAAAGCATCGAGACGTAATCTGTATTGCTCAGAATTGCCCAGAGGTCAAAACCGCTCACGCGAGTTTTCCTCCGGAACCGCCCGCAGCTGCCTGATATTCGGCGGTTTGGGGCTTGGCCGTCTGCAGCCCGCCCATGACCTGAAGCGTCGGGGTGATTTCCATGTGGCCGATATTCATGGCCACGGGTGCGGCGATGGCAAACGCAATCGCATCGGCGATATCGGACGCCTGCGGCAACTCGAAACCATCGATGAAACGTTCGCGAATGCTCGGATCATCGCCATGCACATGATTGAAAATATCAGTCGCGACGCGACCGGGGCAGATTTCCGTCACCCGCACGCGCTTGCCGAAAGCATCGATGCGCAGCTGGTTGGACAGCATCGCCACGCCGGCCTTGCTGGCGTGATAGGTGGAATTACCGCCGAAATTGTAATTGCCGGCAATGGAGGAGATGTTGATGACATGACCGCGATCACGCGCCACCATGCCCGGCACCACCATGCGGCACAGATGCAGCACGGCACGCAGGTTCACGTCGATCAGGAGATCGATATCGCTCTCATCCGCTTCCAGAAATTTCTTCGGGCGGTCGACGCCGGCATTGTTCACGAGGACATCGAACGCAACTTCGCTCGTCAGCTTTGCAAGCGCCGGCCGGTCCGTCACATCGATGGCATGGGCAAAGCAGCCCGTGCGCTTCGCCAGCTTGTTGAGAGCGTCCGCGCTTCTGGCAACCGCATGCACTTCCAGCCCTTCGCGGCAAAGGCGCTCAACGACGGCGGCGCCAATTCCGGAAGATGCGCCGGTTACGAGTGCGGTCTTGTAGTCTGAGAATGGCATGTTTGTCCCCTATCGTTGAGCAAACATTAGTGAAGCTTTCATCGCTTGCCTAAGACCGATTTTTTTTGGAGTAATAAGCAACTTGTATGGATGACGGATGCGAACGCTACTTTCGGCACTGCGTCAGTCCGGCTGGCGAAAGGGCACACCTGCCCCGTCACCACCCGAACCGCCTAGACGACCGGCGTCGGCAAATCTTTCCCCGCAAAATGCGCATCCAGATTGGCGAGAACCAGAGCGCCCATTTCCAGCCGCGTCTCATGGGTCGCAGCGCCGATATGCGGGGCGAGAACCACATTGCGCATGCCGAAGAGTGCCTCGGGAACATGCGGTTCGTTCTCGAAGACATCGAGCGCCGCACCTTTCAACCCACCCGCCACGAGAATATCGACCAGCGCCTTTTCATCCACCAGCGACCCCCTGGCGACATTGACTAGAACCCCATCCGGCCCCAGCGCCTCCAGCACCTGGCGGTTGATGGCATGTTTCGTCTCCGGCGTCGCCGCAGCCGCGACAATCAAGACGTCACAGGCACGCGCGAGCGACACCGCCGTCGGATGATATTCATGGGCCACATCCTGTTTTTGCCGACTGAAATAGGAAATTTCCGCATTAAAGGCTTCCAGCCGCGCCGCGATGGCACGGCCTATGCGGCCGAGCCCGTAAATGCCGTAACGCCGGCGCGACGCCTTGTTGCCGAGCGGCATCTCGTCTCTTTTCCATGCGCCAGAGCGGACATGGTGATCCGCATTGACGAGTTGGCGCAGCAGCATGATGGAAAGTCCAATGGCGAGATCGGCGACGTCCTCGGTCAGCACGTCCGGCGTGTTCGTCACCCTGAAGCCGCGCGCGCGGGCCTGATCGAGATCGACCTTGTCGAAACCGACGCCGTTGATGGCGACGATTTCGAGAGCCGGCAGGCAGGCGGCGAGATCAGGGGCGACACCGATATGGCCGCCGGTGACGACAGCCTTTATCGACGCCGCCTCCGCCTGCAAAAACGCCTGCTTGTCGGATATTTCGTGCCAGCGATGGACCCGGAAGCGCTTTTGCAGTTCGGCTTCTATCTGTGGCTGAAGCGGGTAGGTTTGCAGAAGATCTGGCTTCATGCGCGCTCCTTAGCCGCGACCGACGAAAGGCATGCCGCTCGCCATCACCGTCATGGTGAGTACATTCGCTTCCAGCGGCAGCGAGGCCATATGCACCACGGCCCTGGCGACGATACTCGCATCGATGGTGGGTTCGATGGCGGTGCTGCCATCCGCCTGCAGCACGCCGGTGGCCATGGCGCGCGTCATTTCGGTGCTGGCATTGCCGATATCGATCTGCCCGCAGGCAATGTTGAATGCCCGGCCATCCAGCGCGGCCGACTTGGTAAGGCCGGTAATCGCGTGTTTGGTCGCGGTATAAGGCGCCGAACGCGGCCGCGGCGTGGTGGCCGAAATCGAGCCATTATTGATGATGCGCCCACCCTGCGGCGACTGCGCCTTCATCTGGCGAAATGCCGCCTGTGTACAGAGGAAGGCGCCCGTAAGATTGGCCCCGACCACCGCGTTCCAGGTTTCGAACGGCACGTCTTCGATATGGACAGCCGGCGCCGACATGCCGGCATTGTTGACCAGAAGGTCGAGACGGCCGAAACGGCCGGTGACCTCCGCAAACAGCCGTTCGACATCGGCCGGAACGGAAATATCGGCCGCGACGGCCAGAACGCGGTCTCGATGTTCGCGCCATTCGCCGACAGCGGCGTCCAGAACCTCCCCCCGTCGCCCGGTGATCGCGACGCTGTAACCATCGTCCAGGAGCGCTTTGGCAATCGCCTTGCCGACTCCTGTTCCTCCGCCCGTGACGAGCGCGATCTTTCCATCACTCATGCTGCTTTCCCCTCCAGCTCATCTTCCACATGCGCCTGAATGATTTCGGCAAAGGACGTTTCCGCCCTGAAGCCGAGCGACAGCGCCAGTTGCGGATCGTAATCCTCGGCCCAGCCATCGACGATCCGGATGATCCGCTCGTCGGGAACGCGTTTGATAAGCGCCACAGCCTTTTCCCCGGCAAAGGCGCGCAGGGCCTCGATTTCATCGGCCACCGTGGCAGAAAGCCCCGGCATGATGAGATTGCGGCGAACGCCAAGCCCGGAGAGATCGACACTCGCGGCGCGCAGCAGGAAGGCGACAGCCGAGCGCGGGCTGGCGAACCAGTGGCGCACGGTATCTGCAACGGGCAGCACCGCTTCCTGGCCCACCAGCGGTTCGCGCAGGATATTGGAGAAGAAGCCGGAGGCGGCCGCATTCGGCTTGCCGGGGCGGATGCAGATGGTGGGCAGGCGGATGCTGACGCCATCGAAGAAACCGCGACGGCTATAATCCGCAAGCAACAGCTCCACGATCGCCTTCTGCGTGCCGTAGCTGGTCAGCGGTGCCGGCAGGAACTCGTCGCCGATCACCTTGGGGAATGGCGAGCCGAACACGGCGAGCGACGAGCAGAACACTACGCGCGGCCGGTATCCATCCTTTTGATGCTCCAGACGGATGGCTTCGAACAACGAACGTCCGCCATCGAGATTAATGCGATAGCCTTTCTCGAAATCGGCCTCCGCCTCGCCCGAAACCACGGCGGCGAGGTTGAAGATCACATCCGGTCGCCTGGCGATCAGCTTTTCGGCGACGCCGGCATTCGACAGATCGCTACGCTCGACGGTCAGTGTGCCGCCAAAGCCTTTCGGCGCAACCGGCTCGAAAACATCCGTCAGCGTCATTTCGGTGATCTTCACACCGCCAAGCGCTCCGTCAGAAGCGAGACGTTGCATCAATTTGCGGCCGATCATTCCCGCCGCGCCGATTATCAGAATATGCATATTTCACCTTTGTTTGGCCGGCCGCGCCGGCTCGATTGAATGTCAGTCGTCGTCACCCTGAAACACCACCTCGCGACGGCGCATGATCGCCGGCATCGCCATCATGATGACGACCATGCCGGACAAAGCGAGCAGGGTGGCGCTGATTGGGTGAGAGACGAATGTCGAAAAATCGCCCTGCGAAATCAGCAGCCCGAGGCGCATGTTCTGTTCCAGAAGCGGACCGAGGACGAAGCCCAAAACCAGAGGCGCGGGTTCGCAGCCGATCTTGCGCAGGAAGAAGCCGACAATGCCAAAGACTGCGCAGAACAGAACATCGACGATGCTGTAAGACAGGCCATAGGCGCCGATGGCGCAGAACATCAGAATGGCGGGGCACAAGAAGCGGTAGGGAATGCCGAGAAGGCGAACCCAGATGCCGATGAGCGGCAGGTTCAGCACCAGGAGCAGAAGATTGCCCACCCACATGCTGGCGATCAGCCCCCAGAAGAGATCGGGCCGCGACTGCATGACTTCCGGTCCCGGTGTAATACCCTGGATCATCATTGCACCGACCATCAGCGCCATCAGGCCGTTGGCGGGAATACCGAGCGTCAGAAGCGGGATGAAGGAGGTCTGCGCGCCGGCATTGTTGGCGCTTTCCGGCCCGGCCAACCCTTCGATCGCACCCTTGCCGAACCGGGATGGATCTTTGGCGATCTTGCGCTCCAGCGCATAGCTCGCAAACGAACTCATGATCGCACCACCACCGGGGAGCACGCCGAGGAAGGAGCCGAGTGCGGTGCCGCGCAACACAGCGGGGAAAGCCTGTTTGAAATCCTCCCGCGTCGGCATCAGCGATCCGGTCTTTGCCGCACCTGCATCCCGCTCCACGCCCTGCTGCAGATTGAAGAGAATTTCGCTGACGCCGAGCAGCCCGATGGCCAGCACCACGAAATCGATACCGTCGAACAGTTCCGCCATGCCGAAGGTGAAACGCTGCTCACCGGATGTCGGATCAATGCCGACGAGGCTGAGCGCGATACCGAAGGCGACCATGCCGACCGCCTTGACCGGCGATCCGCTGGACAGAAACACGGCAAACAGCAGCCCGAAGATCACCAGACTGAAATAATCAGCCGGCCCGAAGGCAAGCGCGACGGCGGAAAGCGGCTTTGCGACAACAACGATCAGCACGGTCGCCACAGTGCCTGCAAAAAATGACCCGAGCGCCGCCGTGGCCAATGCCACACCCGCCCTTCCCTGACGAGCCATGGCATAACCATCGATGCAGGTGACAACGGATGAGGATTCGCCAGGCAGATTGACGAGGATCGCCGTGGTCGAACCGCCATATTGCGCACCGTAGAAAATGCCCGCAAGCATGATCAGCGCCGCCGTATCGGGCATCGTATAGGTGATGGGCAGAAGCAGTGCGACGGTGGCGGAAGGGCCAATGCCCGGCAGGATGCCGATCATCGTGCCGAGCGTGACACCCAGCAGGCAATAGAAAAGATTGACGGGCGTGACTGCCACGCCGAAACCGAGGACGATATTGGAGAGAAGATCGGTCATGGCAGCAACGGTATCCTCTGTCCGAGGCCCACAACGAAAATGAGGATGCAGGCGAGGATGAGCACGGCGGAAAGCAGCAGAACCTCAATCGGCCGGATCCTGCCATAAGCGATGCAGGCGAGCACGATCAGCACGAAGGCGGCGGCGATGAAGCCTAGTGGCTCGATCAGCAGCGCAAAGCCGGCAATGCCGGCCACCGCCAGAAACGGACGCATTTTCGGCGTCACCCAGGCTTCGGACGGTGTCTTTCCCAGCAAATCCTGCAAAAGCAGCGCGATACCCAGTGCAAACATCAAGGCCGCGATGACCGTCGGCATATAGCCGGGCCCGGGCTGGAAATTGGTGCCCATGCTCAGCGGCCGCGCGCCGTAATAAAGCCCGGCGGCAGCCGCCAGAAAGAAGGCCCCCGACAGAATATTCGCCGTCAGTTTCGAGCCGTGTTCGGCCATGATTATCTCCCCTCCTCATTGAGGAATACGCCGTGCCTCCCGACACGGCGTATCCAACGTTTAATCACTGGCTCAATCGGCCCAGACACATCCCTTTGAGCGCATCATGTCGTAACGATCCTCGATATCCATCTTGCCCTGCCGGTGCAGTTCCATCATGTGGTTCTCGTGGTCGTCACGCTCCTGGCAGGCCTTGACGAGTTTCGGGATATCCTTCTCGCGAACGACGACGACGCCATCATCATCGCCGCAGACGATATCGCCGGGGCTGATCAATTCGCCGCCCACCACGACCGGATGGTTGATGGTACCGAGCGTGTCCTTGGAGGTGCCCTTCATGCAAAGCCCGAGCGAGAACACCGGGAAACCGATCTCGCGCAGACCCTTGCCATCACGCACGGCGGCGCTGACCACAAAGCCGACAATGCCCTTGCCGATGCAGGCGGCGGCCAGCACATCGCCAAAGCCGCCCTGATTGGGATTGTCGCCGCCATCTATGACCAGCACATCACCGGGCTTTGCCAGATTGATGGCTTCAAAAATCATCAGATTGTCGCCGATATGGCATTTCGCGGTGATCGCAGGACCACAGATTTTCAGGCCCGGCTTGATCGGCTTGATGCGATAATCGAGAGCACCGAGCTTGCCCTGCGCCTCGTGAATTGTCGCGGGGCTGAACTTGCTGATCGCCTCGACATCGGCCTTTGAAGGACGCTGGAAATTGCGGATGACATGGGCCATTGGCCGGATTCCTTTCAATAGTGGGTCATGCCCGGGCCAAACGCAGGCCCAAGCGTCATTTTGGTTTAGGTGAGAGAAAGCGGTCGTTGCCGGCCGCTTATTTTGTCCAGGGCTTGCTTTTCCAGAGCTCGGCCAGATTGGCGTTGCCCTTCTTGAGAGCCTCGGCAAATTCGGCCTGGGTCAGCGGCAGCGTCGTCAGTTCGCGCTTCTTGGCGTCGGCAAGATAATCCGGGTCCTTCAGCGCCTTCTGGAAGGCATCGACCAACTTTGCCTCCACATCCGCTGGCAGGCCTTTAGGCGCACCGAAACCGGCAAGCAGACTGAACTGAACATTGTAGCCGGCTTCCTTGAAGGTCGGCGCATCAGGCGAGAGCGGCGAACGCTCTGCACCGGAGGTCGCGAGCACACGCAGCGCGCCCGAACGGTTGTCGGCAAAGACCTCGTTGAGGTTCATGAAACCGAGCGTAACGTGGTTGCCAAGCATGGCGAGCCTTGCCGGTCCGCCACCGTTGAAGGGCACAAAATTGAGCTTCACGCCCGCTGCGTCTTCAAACAGCAGGGCGGTGATCTGGCTCGGATGGCCGATGCCCGTCACGCCGACGACGACCGGGTTCGCCTTGGCCGCCTCGGCAAATTCCTTGGCGGTCTTGATCGGCGACGCCTTATTGACGGTCAGCGCCAGATCGCCGCCGATCTGGTTGGCGAGCGGCGTGAAGGCATCTTCCTTGTAGCTGGCATTGCCCTGCACGATCGGCGAATACATGGACGGGAAATTCAGCGCGCCGATGGTGTAACCGTCAGGCTTGGCATTGGCGATATAGGTCGCGCCTATCAACCCGCCGGCACCTTCGCGGTTTTCCACCACGACCGATGTGCCGAGATATTTTTCGAGGTACGGCACCAGCGCCCGCGACTGGATATCGGTGCCACCGCCGGCCGGATAACCGATGACCAATGTGACCGGCCGCTCCGGATATTCCGCCGCTGCCCCTCCTGCAGCCAGCATTCCCGCAGCCGCCAGCACAAAAAACAGAGATGTCTTCAAACGCATATCTTTTCCTCCCCGATACGCTTTCACCGGGGAGGCTAGGAAGAAGCCATCAACAACACAAATACCGAGTTTTCAAATTACCCATACAAATCTTTTATGGGTTGAGCGAAGGCTCACGCCTTGCGACCGACCGCAACAGGTCTCGAAACAGCCTGAAGGTGCGCTCGTCCACCTCCCTGCCCTTCAGCAGATGGATGGAGCGATAGATAACCGGATCGGTTATATGCGCGGCCTGAAGCTGGCCAGCCTCCTGCTCCTGCTGCACCGAATTCCATGACAGGATCGTCGCACCGATACCAGCGCTGACGGCGCGTTTGATCGTATCCTGCCCGTCAATTTCCATAGTGACGTTCAGTGTAATGCCGGCACGGGCGGCAGCCTCGTCTATCGATACGCGCAGCGGATTGTCCTTTGGCGGCAGAATAAGGTCGAGCTTTGCGGCCCCCTCAAGCGGCATCGCCCTGCCGAGTGGCCTTGATGACACGGCAAACAGGCTCTCCTTGACGATAAGATCGTCTGCCTTTTCCTCCGCACCGACAAGCGCAACGGCCATATCCACCTTGCCGAGACGGATGAGCCGCAGGGATTCGTCATTGCGCGCCTCTATCAGCCGCAACGAAACCTTGGGCATCGAAGCGGCAACCTCGCTGATGATGCTTGGCGCAAAGGCGGTCGCCCAGGAGGGAATGAGGCTCAGCCTGATCACCCGCTCATCCAGATAGGCCATGGCCCGGATTTCCGCCTCCGCCTGCCTGACCTTCTCGGTAATCTCCCGCGCATGGGAAAGCAGGATTTCACCCTTTTCCGTCGCCTTCACCCCGCGCGCCAGCCGGTGCAGCACGGGAAACCCCACCAGCCTTTCCAGTTCCGTGATGTGGTGGCTGAGCGCCGGCTGGACGATGCCCAATTGCCGCGCCGCCGCCGACATGGAGCCGCAATCGGCAATCGCGACCAGATATCGCAGCCTGCGCAAATCCAACATCCCCGCTTAAACCTCCCGCCAGTTCGAGAGGTGATCATGACACCAAATCGCCGCCATGACCTAGGGCAAAAAGCCCTTTTCCGCGAAAGGTGGGCAATGGGCCAAGTGATGGGGTAAGACAAGATTCTTATGACAGCCAGCCAAGGCTTTTCTCCGCTTCTTCCCCATGACACGGTCTCGGCTGCGATGGGGAGCGGGATGGATCCTAAGACCGGAATTTTGCTCAAGCTGACGGCCATGCTGGCATTCACAGTCATGTCCGCCTGTGTGAAGGGTTTGGACGGGGCGATCCCGGTCGGCGAAGTCGTCTTCTGCCGGGGATTTTTTGCGCTCGTTCCCCTCTGTCTCTGGTTCGTCGCCTCGTCCGAGCGGATAACCGTGCCCGCCACGAAGAATATAGGCCGCCTGCTTGCCGGAAGCTCGGCCGGGCTTGGCGGCATGTTCTTCGGCTTTCTGGCGCTCGCCTATCTGCCGCTGGTGAATGTCACGGTGCTGAGCTACACGACACCGCTTTTCACCATCATGCTGGCAGCGCTGCTACTTGGCGAAAAAGTGAGGATATACCGCTGGTCCGCCGTGCTGACCGGTTTCATCGGTGTCTTCATCACGCTCTCGCCGAAACTGATCTTCGATGCCGCCTCAGGCCCCGCCCAAATCGACAGGGTCGCAATGATCGGAACCGCACTGGCGTTGACCGGTGCGCTTTGCGCGGCCTTTTCCTCCATCGCCGTCCGCCATCTGAACAGCATCGAAAAGCCGTCGCGCATCGTGCTCATCTATACGCTGACGGGTGTGGTGGCCGGCCTCGCCACGCTCGGATTTGGATGGAAGATGCCGGATTTTCACCAGTTCCTGCTGCTTGCCGGCGGGGGCCTCGCCGGCGGCATCGGCCAGATCACCATGACGCTCAGCCTGCGCCACGCCCAGGCATCGCTGCTGGCGCCCTTCGATTACACGACGATGATCTGGGCGATCGCCCTCGGTTATCTCTTCATGGCCGAGGTGCCGACGGGTGCGACCATCGTCGGCGCGCTGACGGTCATCGCCGCCGGACTGTTCGCCATGTGGCGCGAAAACCGGCTGGCAAAACGGTCCATCAGGGAGCCGACAGCGTCAACTGTTCCGTGACGCGCCTTTTGTGCAGCCGCCTTTCCCGCCACAACGTGAACAAGCCGGCGGCAACCACGATAGAAGCCCCCAGAATGGTCGTCAGGGCCGGAAGCTGATCCATGAAGGCATAGCCAATCAACAGCGCCCAGACCATCGTCGTATAATCGAACGGCGCCAGCAGCGAGGCCTCCGCATAACGCAGGCTGAGCGTTACCAATATCTGCGCGGTTCCGCCAATGAGACCGGTGCCGATCAGCAGGGTCCATTGCCACGCGGTCGGCATTTTCCAGCCCATGCCGATGCTCGCGAAACCAATGACGGTTGTGAGCAGGGTAAAATAGAAGATGATTGCGCCGGTATTTTCCGTCTGCGTCAGATGCCGGATCTGGATCATCGATATGGCAGAGAAAAAAGCCGCGGCCAGACCAAACAGGCCGCCGAGCATGGCGACGCCGGAACCGGAAGTGACATCCGAAACATCGAAGGAAAAATGCGGCGACAGGATAAGCACGATTCCGCAGAGCCCGACGACCACCGCCGTCCAGCGGTAAATCCTCACGACTTCCTTGAGAAGCAGCACCGCCAGAATGACGGTGAAGAGTGGTGTCGCGTAGCTGATGGCCGTTGCGTCGGCCAGCGGAATGTAGGCGAGCGCCAGATAGCTGAAGACCATGCCGCCGGTACCGGAAAAACTCCGCACCAGATGGCCGCCAATGTGACTGGTCGCAACCTGTTGCCGAAATCCTCCCTGCACGGCCATCCACAGGCAGAGCGGCAGCATGGCCACCGCCGACCTGAAGAAGACCACTTGCCCGATGGGTATCTCGCCCTTCAAGCCGCTGATGCAGGCGCCCATCAGCACCAGAGCGAGCGCTGCGGATATTTTGAGGAGAATGCCTTTGCGGGAATCCATGGTTCGTTCCTTCGGACGTCTTCGAACCGTTTCACCACGCCGCGGCGGGATATCAAACCTCAAACCCGTGTCCATAGGAACTTCGTCTGACCCCATCAATCCCGCCTCCATGGTAGCTATTGCTGATGGACAGGGTGCGGATTCCGCTCCGCCTGCCCGCCACCGTGGGAACAAAAAAGACGTTGGAAACCAATATGGATCTGGAAAAGATCAAGAAACTGATCGAGTTCGTCGGCTCTTCGCGAGTATCCGAATTGACCGTGAGCCAGGAGGGAACCACGGTCCGGATCATCCGCGAAAACAATGCCGTTTCGCCGCACGCACCATCATCGCAGGCCCGGCCCGTTCCGGTGACGGAAACGGCATCCGAGACACCCCGCGCCAGAGAGCAGGCACCGGCATCCGTCGCAGCCGCACCGGCACTATCCGGCGTCGTTGCAGCACCGTCATTCGGTCTTTTCCATCGCGCCCCGAGCCCGGGTGCGGCGCCTTTCGCCGAAGCCGGCGACGAGGTCAGGCAAGGACAGGAACTCTTCATCATCGAGGCGATGAAAGTGTTCAACACCGTGAGGGCCGAACGAAGCGGCAGGATCGCCAGATTTATCGCCAATGACGGCGAAGACGTCGAACTCGGACAGCCGGTGCTGGAGTTCGAATGATGGATGCGACACTCCCAAAGGTGGCTGAGCCAAGAGCATTCGACAGCGTGCTGATCGCCAATCGCGGCGAGATTGCCTTGCGGGTGCAGCGCGCCTGCCGTGAACTCGGCCTGAAGACGGTCATGATCTATTCGGAAGCCGATAGGGATGCCGACTATCTGAAGGCTGCCGATACCGCCATCTGCATCGGCCCGGCATCGCCCGGCCAGAGCTATCTCAACGCGCCGGCCATACTGCTTGCGATGGAGCTGACCGGCGCTGGCGCGGTTCACCCCGGTTATGGATTTCTGTCCGAAAGAGCATCTTTTTCGGAAGCCGTGGAGGCGGCAGGGGCGGTCTTCATCGGCCCGCACGCCGACGCCATCCGCACCATGGGTGACAAGATCGCGGCGAAGCGGGCGATGATGGAGGCCGGTGTGCCCTGCGTTCCCGGACCCGATTCCGCCCTGCCGGATGATATGGCGGAGGTTTCGAAAATCGCCGCCGAAATCGGTTATCCCGTCATCGTCAAGGCGGCCGGCGGCGGCGGCGGGCGCGGCATGCGTGTCGTGCGCGAAGCCTCCGCCCTTCAGGATGCCGTTCTCGTCACGCGTGAAGAAGCGAGCCGGGCCTTCGGGACACCGGAACTCTATATCGAGAAATTTCTCGAACATCCGCGCCATGTCGAAATTCAGGTTCTCTGCGATGGTCAGGGCGGCGGGGTCTGGGTGGGGCTGCGCGACTGCTCCATGCAGCGCCGCCACCAGAAGGTCGTCGAAGAGGGCCCGGCCATCGGCATCCCGCCTGATGTCGCGGCTTTCGTCGGCAATCGCTGCGTCGAAGCCTGCCGCCAGATCGGTTATCGCGGCGTCGGCACCTTTGAGTTTCTCTACGAGAATGGCGAATTCTATTTCATCGAGATGAACACCCGCCTGCAGGTCGAACATCCGGTCACGGAAATGACCTCGGGCGTGGATCTGGTGCGCCAGCAGCTTCTCGTCGCTCTCGGCCATCCGCTGGAAATTTCGCAGGAGGATATCGTCTGCGAGGGACATTCAATCGAATGCCGCATCAATGCCGAAGACCCTTACAACTTCATTCCCTGCCCCGGCCTGATCACGGCCCTTCACCTGCCGGGTGGCCCCGGCGTTCGCGTCGATACGCATGTGACGGCGGGTTATCGGGTTTCGGCTCATTACGATTCGCTGATCGCCAAGCTCATCGTCCATGCGCCGACCCGCGAGCAGGCGATCCTGCGCATGCGGCGTGCACTTGGCGAAATGCGCATCGAAGGCGTTTCCACCAACCTGCCGCTGCATCGGGAAATATTGCAGGATCCGGCCTTTTCCGAAGGCGGCACGGATATTCATTACCTCGAGCATTGGCTTGCAGCGCGGAGTGCAAAGTGAAGCGACAGCCTGTTTCCATATCCCGCTACAGCGAGCCCGGCACGATTGCCGATCTTGCCGCTCACCTCGAACGCAACAACGTCTCCGCCATTGAAATAGAGACGCCGGATGGATCGTTGAAGATCGTCGCCATGGCAGGCGGTCAGGCCCCTGTCGCACAGCGGCCCATTGAAGCGGCCAAAGCACCGGTAAAGGCGGGGGATATTCTTGCCCGTGCACCGATGGCCGGCATCTTCACACCCGCACATCCGCAGCGCCCCGACCGGGTAGTTCAGGCCGGACAATCCGTGGTGAAAGGCGAGATCGTCGCATTTATCGCGGCCGGAAACGTGCTTGTTCCGGTCATCGCCGAAAAAGCCGGCACCGTCAGCGAAATCGTGACGGAAGCCGGTGCGCTTGTCGGCTATGGCTCCACCCTTCTCAAGACCGAAACATGATGGTGACGTCGATGAGCAACCTCCCGCTGAAAACGCCCCACCTCACCCCCGCCCATCTGGGCCTGCCGAAAATCTCGATGATCGGCAACAAGACGTTTCTGATCGAAGCGCCCGGCGAACTGGACCTGCCCGCCCAGCGGCGCATCTGGGCGCTGACACGCGCATTGAAGGACCGCCCCGAGGTGCTGGAACTCATACCCGGCATGACCAACCTGCTGATCGTGCTGCGCAGCACGCCTGAAGACGCCGGGCGTTTGCAGGATGAGCTTCTCGACATCTGGCAAACGACTGCGGAACTCGATCTTCTGGGCAAGACCATCGAGGTGCCGACGACCTATGGCGGTGAACACGCCATCGACCTTGCGGCGATCTGCGATTATTCCGGCCTGCCGGACAAGGAAGTCGTGCGCCTGCATTTCGAGCGGACCTATACGGTTTTCGCCGTCGGTAGTGCGCCGGGCTTTGGTTATCTCGGCGGCCTTGATCCGCGCATTTTCATGCCGCGCAAGAAAGTCCCGTCGCTTCGCATGTTGAAGGGCATGGTGACGATCGGCGGCATGCAGTCCGGCATCTCGGTTCTGACCGGGCCGAATGGCTGGAATTCGCTGGGCTTCACCGAAATCACCATGTTCGACGCCACAGCCGAGCAACCGGCTGTGCTGGCGCCCGGCGACCGGGTTCGCTTCCTTCCCGAAAGGATCGAACTATGATCCATATTCTTGCCTGCGGACCGCTGAACACCGTGCAGGATCTCGGCCGCGCCGGTTATCGCAATATCGGCATCACCGCCACGGGCGCGATGGACCCGATTGCGCTCAGGGTCGGCAATATTCTCGCCGGTAACGGCGAGGATGCCGCTGCGATTGAAATCCAGACCTTTCCGTTCCGCATCGAATTCGAAGAAGCGCTGACCTTCGCCGTAACCGGTGCGGATTGCGCCGCACGGCTCAATGGTACTGATCTGCCGCCTTACTGGTGCGCGCGGGCAGAAAAGGGTCAGATCCTCGAATTTTCGACGCCGCTTAAGAATGCGCGCGCCTATCTCTGCCTTCAGGGCGGCGTCGATGTTCCTGTGGTGATGGGATCACGCAGCACCTCGCTTCGCGGCTCCTTCGGTGGCCATGAGGGACGCCACCTCACCACCGGCGACAGGCTGTCCGTTCTGCCATCCGAGCCGCCGGCGCCGCCGGCAAGCGGCCTCGGCGTCATGCCGCTTGCCGAGGCGATGCCGGACATGTTTCCAGTGTCCGACAATGGCGAATTGCTGCTGCGCGCCATTCCCGCCGCCGAACATGATCTTTTCGGCGAAGGTGCGGAACGTTTCTGGTCCGAAGCCTGGAAAATCACCTCGCAGAGCGACCGCACCGGCTACCGGCTTGCCGGCACGCCACTTATGCTTTCGGCTCCCGTGGAACTGCGCTCCTATGGCGTCATACCGGGTGTGGTTCAGGTACCGCCGGGCGGCGAGCCGATCATCCAGATGAGCGACGCCAACACCGCCGGCGGTTATCCCAAGATGGCTGGTATCATCGACAGCGATCTTTGGCGGCTCGGACAGGCGCGCATCGGCAGCCGCATCCGTTTCGTGCAGGCAACAGTGCGCGAGGCGCTGGAGGTCGAGCAGGCAATCGACGCCTATTTCGCAGATATCCGCAAGACCCTGCCACTGGTCACCGCCGCACTCGGCACGCTCGCAAAACGATAGTCCTGAAAAACACGGAGAGGGAACCATGAAGATCGATGTTAATTCCGACATGGGCGAAGGTTTCGGCGTCTATAAGGTCTGCGACGACGAGAAGCTTATGGAGGTCGTCTCTTCGGCGAATATCGCCTGCGGCTTCCATGCCGGCGATCCGGAAATGATGGCGCGCATGGTGCGTCTCGCCAAACAGAACGGCGTCGGCGTCGGCGCACATCCGGGCCTCGCAGATCGTCTCGGCTTCGGCCGCCGCGAAATTCCCGTCGATGCGGAAGAAATGGAACAGCAGGTTCTCTACCAGCTTGGCGCGCTTTCGGCAATTGCGAGAGCGCAGGATGTCTCCCTCTCCCATATCAGCTTCCATGCCGCCATGGGCAACATGATCAACCGCGATGCGGCGCTTGCCGAACGGATCATGAAAAAGATCAGGGCGGTCGATCCCAATCTCATTGTCTTTTCGATGCCTGATATGCTGATCGAAAAGGCGGCGCTGGATTGCGGGCTGAAGGTGCTCAACCTCTTTCTCGCCGACCGGGCCTATGATGTGAAGGGCCAGCTCGTGCCACGCAAGCTGCCAAATTCCGTCATCAAGGAAGAGGGAAAAGTTCGCGCGCGGGTACGCCAGTTTCTGGAAAAAGGCACGGTCACGACCATTGAGGGCGAGACCATCCCCGTTCGCGCCAGATCGATCCTCGTCCACAGCGATACGCCCGGCTCACTGGAGCTTGCGCGCACGGTGCGCAGCGAAGTGGAAGCCTGTGGCGGCAGCGTCGTGCCGGCTCGCGAAGTGGTTGCCTGAAGCGGGAGCCGCCCTCATATCCTGAAGCACAAAAAATTACGGCACCGCATTCCAGGTCAGGAGCGCGGTGCCGTAATTTTTGCCGGCTATGGAATACGGCACGGATTTCGATCCGTCGCCAGCCGGGCCGCCTGAGCGACCCGGCCGCGAAATCGTCAATTCAGCTGGATCACGTGATTGCTGTCGCTCGTCCAGCTCAGTCTCACCCGGTCGCCAGCGGCGCTGACGGCATTGGTGAAGCCTTCCGTCTGGGTCTGCCGGTAGGCGATCATCGGCTCGCCATTGTCCAGCCGCAGGTAATAATGCAGCATGAAACCGCGATAAACGACCTGCTCCACCCGCGCCGTGGTGGAATTGCTGGCGCTTTCACCCGCATCGACCGCAAGCGGTGAGACCGAGATTGCTTCGGGGCGAACGGTCACGACGACCTTGTCGCCCTGAACCGCCCCCATATCCTCGACATCGAGCCAAACGCCGGAACCAGTGACCAACCGTGCGGAACGGCCACTGCGCTCCGCCACGCTCGCCTCGAAGAAGTTCGAGGCGCCGATGAAACCGGCGACGAAGCGGGTCAGCGGCTTCTGGTAGATTTCGCCGGCCGGGGCGATCTGCTCGAGATTGCCGTCCCGCATCACAGCGATCTGGTCCGCCATGGTCAGGGCCTCGTCCTGATCATGCGTCACCATGATGGTGGTGAGGCCAAGCCGCTGCTGCAGGCTGCGGATTTCAACCTGCATGCTTTCCCTCAGGCCCTTGTCGAGCGCGCCGAGCGGTTCGTCCAGGAGCAGCATCGAAGGTTCGATCACCAGCGCACGCGCCAGCGCCACACGCTGCTGCTGGCCGCCGGAAAGCTGCGCCGGCAGCCGGTCGCCGAAGGTGTGCAGCTGAACGAGATCGAGCGCCTGCTTTACGCGCCCTTCCCGATCTGCCTTCGAGATACCCCGCATTTCGAGACCGAAGGCGACGTTTTCGGCAACGGTCATATGGGGAAACAGGGCATAGTTCTGGAAGAGCATGCCGACATTGCGGCGGTGAACCGGGGTGCGCGTGGTCGGCTTGCCGCCGACCACGATTTCACCCGAGGTGGGATCGACAAGCCCCGCAATCATGCGAAGGCAGGTCGTTTTCCCGCAGCCGCTCGGGCCGAGAAGCGCCAGGATTTCCCCTGCCTTGACGGTAAGCGAAACATCATCGACGGCAACGACCTGACCGCTGTAATGCTTGGTCAGTCTTTCCAGGCGGACTTCTACGGATTTCATCAGCGTTCCTCAGCCGTTAAAGGTCTGGTTGTATTTTTCGAGCCATTGGGCGCGGCGCGGAATGATGTATTTCCAGTCCGGCGTGAAGAGGTTGAGCGTTTCCATCTTCGCTTCCGGGTAGGCAAGGAACTTCGCCGTATCCGCGCCGAACTCGATGCCCTTGACGGAGGGGGCGCTCAGCGTCGCTTCCGAGAGCATCTTCTGCACGCCCGGATCGAGGATGCGGTTGATATAGGCAAGCGCGAGATCGCGGTGCGGCCCGCCCTTGACGAGCGCGATGGAATTGATGCCGGTGAATGCACCTTCCTTCGGGAAGGTCATGTCCAGCGGCACGCCCTTCTTGGTGTGCGGATAAACCGCCTTGGAATATTCGATGCCGCCGAAATCCGCCTGGCCCTGCGCCACCATCATCGTCTGCGCTTCCGCATCATAGATCGACAGCACGTTAGGCTTCAGCTCGGCGAGTTTCGCCCAGCCGGCATCCGTATCATATTGCGCTTCTTTCAGCGGCTTGCCCGTCGCAAGGGCGGCCGCCACCATCAGCATCAGAACGCTCTGGGTATTCTTCGGTGTGTTGAGAAGCATGCGGCGGGCATATTTCTTGTCGAACATCTGTTCGTAGCTTTCGAACGGCTTGCCCGTCGTCGGATTATAGAACAGGCCGGCAATCGAAATCGCGAAACCGACCCCGAAATTGTCTTCGAAGAGATAACGCGAATAGACATTCTTGAGGTTGGGGATTTCATCCGCCGGCAATTGCTCGATCAGGCCTTCCTCCTTGGCCTGCGGAACACCGACATCGTCCATCGACATCACGCTATATTGCGGATTTTCGCGGGTGGCGCGCAGCGTCGCGATATTGGCGAGCGTCGCGCCTTCGGTCGTCAGGACCCGGCACTTATATTCCTTTTCGAAAGCCGGGATCACTTCCTTCTTGATCAGCCCGCCCTGCGCCGAATTATAGACGCCGACATACATGGTGCGGTCCTGTGCGGAAGCCGCGGTGTAGAAATAGGGTGTGGCGAGCGCGCCTGCGGTGACTGTCAGGAAACTGCGCCGTTTCATGATGATGGTCTTGTCTGTCATTTCCGGTACCCCTCTTGTTGTTGATTTACATAGCCATTGCCCGGCGCAGACCCACCAGCCTGTCGAGGACGAGCACGACGGTCACCGCCAGAAGGATGATGATGGTGGACATGGTCGCGACCGAAGGATCGAAGACCGTGCCGATCTGGCGATAGAGAACGATGGGCACGGGCAGGTTCGCAGAATCGGCCAGCCACATCGAAACGGGATAATTGTCGAAAGAAACCATGAAGCAGAAGATCGAGCCGGAGGCGACGCCGGGCGCGATCTGCGGAAAGATCACCCGAGTGAAGGTTTTCCAGCGGGTGGCGCCGAGCGTGCGCGCCGCTTCCTCAAGGCTGACATTGACGAGCTGAAGACTGGTCAGCACCGTGCGGATCACATAGGGCGACGTCACCACGGTGTGGGCGATCAGAAGCTTCAGCTTGGTATCCATCCAGCCATAGCCGGAGAAAAGCTGCAGCAATGCCAGGCCGGTCACCAGCACGGGAAAGATCAGCGGCGAAAGCAGCAGCCCCTTCATCAGCGAGCGGCCGATGAATTTTCCACGGGAGAGCGCGAAGGCGGCGGGAACACCGAGCGCCAGCG
This sequence comes from Agrobacterium tumefaciens, assembly GCF_005221385.1. Classification (NCBI taxonomy): domain Bacteria; kingdom Pseudomonadati; phylum Pseudomonadota; class Alphaproteobacteria; order Hyphomicrobiales; family Rhizobiaceae; genus Agrobacterium; species Agrobacterium tumefaciens. The sequence continues at coordinate 962,029 of NZ_CP039904.1, forward strand.
AAAGAATGGTGGTCGCAACCGCCAGCGCCGCGCTGAAAGTGAGGCCGGCGGTGAATTCCTCGTTCTGCATCACCGCCGCATACCAGCGGAAGGTGAAGCCCTGCGGCGGAAAGGTGACGAAATAACTGTCGGAGAACGAGATGGCGACGACGAGGACGATCGGGGCCAGGATGAAGACCATCATGGCGGCGGTGATCGCGTAAAGGACGATGGCGGACGTGCCGGTCAGCTTGTTGTTCATGACGCGCTTGCCTTGATACGACGCCCGCCGAGCAGCCGCATCGAGACGGCGTTGATCAGAATGACGATGAAAACGAGGATGGTGGCGATGGTGGCGCCGAACGGCCAGTCATAGACCGCGAGAACCTGCTGTTCGACCATGTTGCCGAGCATCTGCGAACCGGGGCCGCCGATCAAAGCGGGAATGACGTAGGATGCCGAGGCCAGAGAAAACACCAGCGTGAAACCTGCGACCAGACCAGGAAGGCTGAGCGGGAAGGTGATCCGCAGGAACACCTTCCATGCCGGTGCGCCGAGCGTGCGCGCGGCCTGCTGCAGATTGGGATCGATCTTGCCGAGAGCTGAGGACAGCGGCAGCACCATCATCGGGAAGAAAATGTGCAGGGAGCCGATGATGACGGCGGCATCCGAAAACAGCAGCGTCAGCGGGCTGTCTATGATGCCCAGATTCATCAGCACATAATTCAGAAGGCCGGTCGGGCCGTTGCCGAGAATGAGCTGCCAGCCATAGGCGCGAACCACGACGCTGACAGCGAGCGGCGCGATGACAATCAGCGTGATGATGCGGGTGGTGGCGATATTGCCGCGCACAAGCACGGTCGCGACCGGATAGGCCAGTATCGCCGCGATGATGGAGGTGACGAGGCTGATGCGGATCGTCGCCCAGAGCACCTTCTGGTAAAGGTCGACCTCGAAAAACCTGACATAATGGGCAAGCGTGAAGGGGGAGCCGATCAACCCTTGCGAATTCTGCGTCATGACGCTGAAGGTCATCAGGCGGATGGCCGGCCAGAAAAAGAAGATCGTGAGGAAGATCAACAGCGGCAATATGAGTATGCCCGGTGAAAACAGCCGGCGCTCGATGGCTTTCCAGCCGGAAATTCCACGGCGTGGCAGGGCATGGGGTTTCATGATCGCAATATCCGACATCTATACTCCCGTCGCGTTGAATACGGCACGAGGCATCGCGTTGACCCGAACGACGTGATCGTCCAAGCCTATGACTAGAATTTGCTGGGTGTGCTCCCTGTCGAGGTATCCGGTCTTTCGCCGGCACCTGTCGCATGTTTCTGCTTGCTCGCGTCGGTTACCTCTTTGGGCAATATTGCCCGACGCGTCGTTCCCTTGTTGTTGTCAGGAGCTTAGGGGCTAAGCCGACGCCCTGCATAATAGTTTATTGCTCTTAGGTCATCGCATACGAGTATGGACCGAAGCAGCCGTTTGAAGCCGATGCATCAAAATCCCGTATGACCTCACATCGAAGTCGTATTGGGGAAACGGCGGAAAATTCCCGTAACCTCTTTGTCATGCACTGGCGTCGCGACGATGCCTGCCTTCACCGTCACAATCGGAAATAATCCATGCCCACCATCGCCCAACGCCTTAACAACGTCACCGTGTCGGCTTCGCTCGCCATGACCCAGAAAGCCCGCGATCTCGCCGCTCAGGGCATCAAGGTCATCAGCCTGTCTTCCGGCGAGCCGGATTTCCCGACCCCTGCCCACGCGGTCGAGGCGGCGCATGCGGCGGCCCTTGCCGGTGACACGAAATATCCGCCAGCCGACGGAACGCCGGCGCTACGGGCCGCAATCCAGCGGAAGTTCAAGCGCGACAATAATCTCGATTACGATCCAAGCCAGATTCTGGTGGCGGGCGGCGGCAAGCAGATCATCTTCAACGCCATCATGGCCACCTGCGATCCGGGCGATGAGGTCGTCATTCCCGCGCCGTCGTGGATCAGCTATGCCGATATCGTGAAGTTCGCGGGCGCCGTGCCGGTGCCGGTGATTTGCCCGGAGAATAACGGTTTCCGCCTGCGGGCCGAAGATCTCGAAGCCGCCATTACCCCGAAGACCAAATGGCTGCTTTTCAACTTCCCCAATAATCCCACGGGCGCCGCCTGCTCGCGCGCGGAAATGAAGGAAATCGCCGAGGTCATGCTGCGGCATCCGCATGTCTGGATCATGACCGACGACATGTATGAGCACCTGATCTATGACGACTTCGAATTCTGCACCATCGCCGAAGTCGAACCCCGGCTTTATGACCGTGTTCTGACCGTCAACGGCGCATCGAAGGCCTATGCCATGACCGGCTGGCGCCTTGGTTTCTGCGGCGGCCCGAAGGATCTCATCAAGGCCATCAGCAACGTCAACACCCAAAACAGCGGCGGCGTCGCGACCATCGTGCAGGCCGCCGCCGTCGCGGTTCTCGACGGCCCGCAGGATCTGCTGAAGGAGCGCGCCGATATCTACAAGACGCGCCGCGATTTCGTACTCGGCAAGCTGGCCGAGATTGACGGCCCTCGCTGCCACAAGCCCGAGGGCGCCTTCTACATCTTCCCGAATATTGCCGCGCTGATCGGCAAGACGACGAAGGGCGGCACGAAGATCGAAAACGATACCGATTTCGTCATGGCGCTGCTCGCCGAACATCACGTTGCCACGGTGCAGGGCGCGGCCTATGGCCTCAGCCCCTTCTTCCGGCTTTCCTATGCCACCAGCATGGAAAACCTTGCCGAAGGCTGCGCCCGCATCGCCGAATTCTGCAATGGAATGAAATAGGGAGAACAGCATGTTGGGAGGAAGTGGCCGTGTCATCATGGTTTCCGGCGCATCGCGGGGCCTTGGCCTTGCGATCGCCAAAAGGCTTCACGAAGCCGGTTTCACCGTCGCGGCGGGAGCGCGAAATCCGGCCGCCGTTGCGGTGAAGGACCGGCTTTCGGCTGATCGCTACGATGCGGAAGAGGCGGGCTCGGCGGAGGCCTGGGTTGACGCGGTTGCGGCCAGGTATGGCCGGATCGATGGTCTGGTGAATTGCGCCGGCATCAACCCGAAGGTCCGGGTGATGGATACGGGTGAAGAAAGCCTCGACCAGATGTGGCGCATCAACGTCAAGGGTCCGCTGAGGGTCACCCGCGCCGCCATTCCTCATCTCGTAAAAACCGGACAGGGTAGGGTCATCAATGTCGCCTCGCTGGCGGGACGCCGCGTTGGGTCGAATGTCGGTTATGCGATGACGAAATTCGCCGTCGTCGCCCTCACCCATGGTATCCGCCAGGAATTATGGGACAGCGGCGTGCGCGCCACCGCCCTCTGCCCCGGCTATATCGCAACCGATATGACATCAGGCGAAACGGAAGTCAGCCGCGAGGACATGACCCAGCCGGAAGATCTTGCCGAAATGGTGGAAACCCTGCTTCGCCTGCCGAACAATCTTTCGGTGGCCGAATTGCTGGTGAACTGCCGCAAGGAAGCCATGCTTTGATCTTTTCCACGCGCGGCACCGAGAAACGGTGCTGCGCTTGGCTTTAAAACCGGCCTGACCCTTTTATTTCAAGGTCTCCGCCAGTTGCAGTAATATTTCCTTCACGGCAAGCGCCGGCTCGGAGAGCGGTGTATTGTCCGATACGCAGAAGGACAGCGTTTCCTCGATCATTGGGCTCGCGATCTGCCTGACGACGATTTCCTCATTGGATTCCGCCACGATGCGGTCGGCGATGGCTTTGGGCGTTATGGTCGCGCCAAGCCCGGCATCCACGCCGCGCGCGATGGTCCTTACCGATTCCAACTCCGCCATCACGATCAGATCCTTGCGGCTGCGGGTGAAGGCAAGATTGATGGCGCGGCGCACGAAATTATAGGTCGGTGGCAGAAGAAAGGGCAGATATGCCAGATCAGCGACTGTGATCGGCGCATCGCCGGGCTCCACGCCGAAGCTGCGATGCACGACCAGCACGAATTCCTCACGCAATAACGGCGTGAACTTGACACCCCGGATCGGCCCGGTGCCGTGAATCAGGCCCATTTCCAGACGGCCGTTCATGATCATCTGACTATAGGGCTGGCTGACGCTTTCCGTGATATGCAGGAGAATGCCGGGATGAAGCCGCTTGGTTTCCTCCATCAGACGCAGCGCCAATGTGGCCGCGCTGCTGAAGGGCGCAAGCCCGACTGATACCTTGCCGGAGAGGACCGCACCTGCCTCCAGCGCCTCCGCCTGTGCCTGCTCCATCTGTCGCAAAATCACCTGGGCATGCCTGTAGACGACCTTGCCGGCATCGGTCATGACCACGCCCTGCTGGCTTCGGGTCAGCAACTTCTGACGGAAATGTTCCTCGATGCTCGCCAGCTGCTGGCTCAGCGCCGGCTGGGCGATATGCAACACATCCGCCGCTCTTGTTATGCTACCCATGTCGACAATCGTGATAAACGATTTCAGGCGCCTGATATCCATCTGCTGCTGCTTATCCCATTACTGCTTGCAGGGATAAGATGCGCAATTTGCCGATAATGTCCATCTTGCATTTCCCCGCCTGGCCCCGTCCGCATTGCGGCGCGGCGGCACTGACCATCCTGTGCGATCTGAGCGGTCTCACCGATAATGTTCGTGATGCGGCCGATGAACCGCCGGGCAATAAACCAGCCGGCCAAGGCCAAAAGCACCGCTGCCGTCATGATCTATGCGGTGCGCATGATGCGCACCGCTCAATCGGAAAGCCCGGAACCTTTATTCCTGCAGGCGAAGAGCATTCCAGAAGCCCCGCAACTGGCCGGTCAATTGTGTGTAGATACCATAACGCCGCCGGTAATGCCGGACTTGGCCTTCATTCGGTTCGTAGGCACTCGCCACGCGCGTCATCGCCGCAACCGCTTCCTCATAACCGGGATGGAGACCGACCGCCACGGCCGCACCGATCGCCGCACCAAGCGCGCCCGTCTCGCGGGCTTCGGCGACACGTAGGGGAATTTCCAGCACATCCGCCATGATCTGCGGCCAATGCTGGCTGCGGGAACCGCCGCCGGACATCACGGCACTTTCGACCGGCAGGCCGGCTTCACGCAGGACGCCGATATGACGACGATGTTCGAAACAGACGCCTTCGAACAGGGCACGCAACATATGGCCTTCGCCATGCCACCCCGCCAGACCGTAGAAGCCGCCCCGGAATTCCGCGCCCAGCCGTGAACCGAAGATGAAGGGGTGAAAGAACGGATCGTCGGCGCGCGGTGTAACCGAGCCGACCAGTTCGTTGCACCGGTCGAAGGCCTGATCGCCATGGTCGCCGCGAATGCGATGCACGTACCATTCGAGATTGGCGGCGGATGTGGCACTGGATTCGATATTGACATAGCGGTCCCGGCCGAATGTCGTCACCATGAAGACGTCGGGACTGATGACCGGTTTGTCGGCGAAAACCTGGTTGATGCTCCAGGTGCCGGCAATGATGGAAGCCTCTCCCGCATTGATGACGCCCGACCCCATGGCGCTGGAGACGACATCGAAATACCCGCCAATGACGGGCGTGCCTTCGGAGAGCCCGGTCGCTCCTGAAGCCTCGCTTGTGACGCGGCCGACGATGTCAGCCGATTCCACGAGGCGCGGGAAAAAGGCAACGGCATCATCAAGCCCATAAAGCGACAGAAGTTCCCGGTCGAGCTTCGCTTCAGGCAAGGCAAGCAATCCCGCACCGCTGAGGTCGGAAATGTCATTGGCAAGGCAGCCGGTCAGACGGAAATTGACGAAATCCTTGCAGAACAGCACCGTGCCGGTCTGTGCATATATGTCAGGCTCATGCCGTTTTACCCAGGCAAGCAGGCTGGGCGTTTGCGCAGGCCATGGCCGTTGCAGGCAGCGGGCCTGCAATAAATCTCCGCTTTTCCGGTCAAGCTCGGCCGCAATATCGGCGGCACGACTATCAAGCGACTGGATGCCGAGCAGTGGCTGTTGCCCCTTGTCCAGCAGGTAAAGACCATTGCCATGACCGGCGCAGCCCACCGCCACAATGCTGCGGGGATCGACCGAGGATTTTGCCAGAAGCTGGCGGATCGCCGCGCAACCATTGCGCCATAATTCCTCAAGATCACGCTCGACATAACCGGGCTGCGGAAATGTCGAATGGCCGTCGATGGCATGTTGTGCGACCTGCCGGCCCGCCGTGTCGAACAGCACGGCCTTGATGACCGTGTTGCCGACATCCAAACCCAATATATGATTTTTCTCAGCCACGATTATAGATGTCCCATGCTTCCTCACCGCTCGCACCCTCATGGATGATGCCCATCAGGGCCGCAACAACGGCCTTCGGATTGTCATGCTGATAGATGTTGCGACCATAAACCAGCCCGTTCGCCCCTTGAGCCATCAAGGCCGCCGATTTTGCCAGCACGTTGCGCAAGTCCTCTCGCCCCCCTCCCCGCACCAGCACCGGGCAGCGCGCCGCTTCGATCACCCGGTGAAAATCCTGCGGATCACTGGTGGGATCGGCCTTGATGATATCGGCACCCATTTCCGAGGCAAGACGCACCAGCGTGACGATCTTTTCGGCGTCGCCATCCACTTGATAACCGCCCCTGATATCATTCGGCAGCATCACCAGCGGCTCGATCATCAGCGGCATGCCGAACCGGTGGCAATCGGCGCGCACACGGCTGATATTTTCGACACATTGGCGAAACAGTTCCGGCTCATCCGGCAGCATGAACAGGTTCACGACAACGCAGGCGGCATCCATTTCCAGCGCGCCGATGATTGGATCGTGATAATTCTGAAGCTGCGACCACATGGTTCTGTGGCGCGTGGAATTGTAGGGGTTACCCATATCGATGCGCATGACGAGGGCCGGCTTGTCCCGCTCCGGCCTTTGCTGCAACAGATCTGCCTGCCCGTAGACCATCTGGATTGCGTCGGGACCTGCCTCCACCAGCTTTTCGACGGTCTGCGGCATATCCTCAAGCCCGATGAGAAAACTCGGCTCGTTGCAAACCCCGTGATCGATGGCCACATCAAGGCATCCGCCATTGCGGAACAACCGGTTCATGCGCGCCTTTTTCGAAATCCGCATCATCATGCATTCTCCTTGCATCTGTGTTGAAGCATTGCCGGACTGACCCCATAAAAGGTCTCCAGCTCATGAATAAGCCGCTGCCGCTCGCCCGCCGCATGGCTCGATGACCAACCCAGTTCGCGTGCCGTGACGCCGAGGACTGCGTCGATCAGATCGGCGTTGATGCGACCGGTTATGGCAAGCGTGGTTCGCCGCAGAATGAGATCGGTCAGGTGCCGGACATGTTCGGAACGGATCAGCCAGATAACCTCCGCAGCTGTGACGGGCAGTTTTTCGCAAAGCGGCGTGTCATCCGGGCGGCCCCGGCAAAAGCCCATCACTTCAAGCGCGCGTGAACCATAGGCCGACGCCAGATGTTCGGCCCGGTCCCCGCCGATCGAAAACTCCTCCGATAGTAAGGCGGGCAGGCGTCCGGCACCGGTCGGAAAATTCCTGCCACCGCCGATTGGGCGACCCATCGTGCCGGTCAGCCGCTTGCGTCCGAGAAAGGCCAGAACCTCGTCGGTCACCTGTTCGCCAAAAGCCCTGAAGGTTGTCCACTTGCCACCGATCATGCAAAGCTGCGGCGGATCGCCGGCGACGCGGTGAATGAAATGGCTGCGGGAGATTCTCCCGGTAAAGGCGGCATCGCTGCGCGGCAGCGGGCGTATGCCGCTGAAACTGAAGACGATGTCGGAATGGTCGATGGCGATATCCGGAAAAACCTGTCGGATCGCATCGAGAATATAGTCGCGCTCCTCCGGCTCGCATCGCACCCTCTCAGGACGATCCACCTTGATATCGGTCGAACCCGCGAGAACACGGCCAAGATAGGGAAAGAGGATACAGACGCGGTTATCGGCATTCTCGAAAAAAATCATATGCCCGTTCAGGGCTTTGAGAAGCGCCTCATTCGCCAGGATCAAATGTGATCCCTTGGTGCCGGAAACGGTAGGCTTTGCTTTTTCCGCAGTCGGAGCCTCCGTCAACGCACCGATCGTCTCGTCGATCCAAGCTCCCGTAGCATTGACGATGATCCGGGGCCGGACAGGCAGGGTTTCCTCTGTTTCCTCCACCCGAAGACGATAGTCATCCCCGGTGCGAACCAGCTCCACATAGTTGAGCGCAAGGCTTTGCGGTGCATCGGTCGAGGTATCGATGAGGAGTTCCAGCGCAAGCCGTTCAGGCTGGCTTATCCATGCATCGTAATAGGTCGCTGAATATCTGATATCAGGTGTCAGGCCCGGCCAATGCTGCAGCGTCTTGCCGGCGCTGCGAAACTCATGGCGGGGGAGAATGCGGTTTTTACGGGTTACAAAGTCATAAAGCGTGAGACCCGCCTTGATGGCTAGCGCCCCCCGGCTTGCGGGTTTGCCGCCGGAGCCGAAAAATGTCGCCGCTGCATTGAACAGCCCGCTGAAAGTCGAGAAGATCGGAATCGTCGTTGGCAGCGGATGAACCATGTGCGGCGCGAGCGTCAGCAGCGCATCACGCTCCCGCAGCGATTCCGCCACGAGGCCGAATTCGCCGTTTTCGAGATAACGAAGGCCGCCATGGATCATGCGTGAGGGCGCGGCGCTGCAGCCGGAGGAAAAATCATTGCGCTCTACCAGCAGTACCCGCAACCCCTGCAATGCGAGATCGCGATAGGCGGCGATGCCGTTGATGCCGCCGCCGATGACGACGGCATCGAAATCACCATCTTGCCGGATGCGGCGCAGAGCGTCCTCGCGAAAACTGGGCATAGAAATACCGTTCGCTGGCTGATGACCAGCGTCCCAATGTTGTTGACCGTTTAAAGCGACAGGAAAGACGGGCGCCGAAAATTATGTGTTATTCGCCGGAAGACCCGTCCCGACTACGTGTTCAGCTATCAAGCCCCACAAGATGTTCGGCGACGCCGGCGCTGATGAGGGCCACTTCACTGTCCGTGAGGCGCAGGCGGGCTGCCGCGGCATTTTCAACCGCCTGAGCCGGGTCACGTGCACCGCACAGCGAAAATGTGATACCTGGCTGAGCAATCGTCCAGGCAATCACCACCTGTGCCACCGAGGCACCGTGCCCAGCCGCCACCGGCTCCAGCACACCCATCAACTGCGCGATCTTCTGACGGTTCGACTGGCTGAAACGGGGATTGCCATGGCGTTGATCATCCTCTGCAAATACCCGCTCAGGTCCGACCTTGCCCGATAACAGACCGAGCGCCAGCGACGAATAGCTGAGCACGGAAACGGCGTTCTTTCGGCAAAGCGGCAGGAGCGTCGTCTCGATATCCCGCTTCACCATGGAATATTCTTCCTGAATGGCATCGAGCGCACCGGTGGCGATATAGGCCTCCAGATCGTCGGGCGAGACATTGCTTGCTCCGATCGAGCGTATCTTCCCCTCCTCCTTAAGCCGCACCAGGGCATCAACCGTCTCGGCAATTGGGGTCGTGGCGTCCTGCCAATGGGTGACGTAGTGGTCGATATAATCGGTTCCGAGCCGCTTCAGGCTCTCTTCAACCTCATGCCGGATCGACGCCGCGCCGAGATAACGGTGAACAGGCTTGCCATCCTGATGGAAGAAATAAGCGCCCTCATTCACATGCCAGACGAGCCCGCATTTGGTGACAAGCACCACCTTGTCGCGCCGACCGGCAATCGCCTTGCCGACGATGGTTTCCGCAAGCCCCATGCCATAGGCCGGTGCGGTATCGATGAGGGAAATGCCGGCATCGATGGACGCTTGAATGGCGGCGATGGATTGCCGCTCATCAGTACCGCCCCACATCCAGCCGCCGATGGCCCAGGTGCCGAGCCCCACAACTGAAGCGTTGATGCTGCTGCCGCCAATCGTCCGGGTCAATATGGAATTGTCCGTCACGAAATTTCCCCTTCTTCCTGATCCAGTAAATAGCCGGCGATAGCCTCGTCCACGACGAGCGAGGTCAGATATCGGCCGGCAAGCGTGGCTGCCACCGGTCCTGCCTTGATGGCGCCTGCCGCCACACCAATGATGTTCGGGCACCGGGCAAGCTGCCCGGGGTCCAGCGCCACCACGCGCGAGTTGAGATCGATGCGCGCCAGCTGCCCGTCCGCCATGGTGAGGTGGGCGAGGAATTCCCCGGCAATGCCCGCATCCACCAGCGCCTGTCCGCCACGGGCCACATCCGGCAGAAGATCGTAATAACCGGAACCCGGCGCCTCCACCGAACCGATGCCGACCAGCGCCACCTGCGCCTGCCGTGCCAGATCAAACACTTCGCGGATTGATGCGACGTTCATCAGGAGATCGCGCTGTTCCTCGTCCTCGGCAAACAACGGCGCATGCAGAAGCGACGCGCTGCCGCCAAGCTTTTCCGCCAGCTGCGTGGCGAGATGATTGACATCCGTATAATGCTTGCCCTGCACACCGCCGGTCAGCGGCACGACCCGCACATCGAAACGGCGCTCCGCCTCCAGATTGTCGACAACCGCGCTTACCGCCTTGCCACCGGTAATCGCGATCACGTCGCCATCCCGGATCGTCTCCAGCAAGTGATTGGCGGCCACCCGCCCGACCATCTGCAGCGCGGTTTCGGGATTGTCGGAAACGGTCGGCGTCACCACCGATTGCCTGAGACCGAAACGGCGGGTGATCTCGTTTTCAAGGTCCACCAACCGCTGATAGGGGCTGGCGATGGTGATCTTCACCATGCCGGCCTTGCGGCCCGCAGCAATCATGCGGTTTACCTTGGTATGGGAAAGATTGAGCCGCTCGGCGATCTCCGACTGTTTTACACCCTCGATGAAATGCAGCACCAGGACGGAATATACCTGTCTCTGTTGATCGAAGTCGTCCTTGATATCCAGCATGATCGTCTTTCTCCAGTTACCTTCGGGCGTTCAATGCGCGCTCGATGGGCGCTCAGCGGCGACGCCTGACCAGATAGTGGTCGAACAGAACCGCCGTCAGCAATATGCTGCCCCTGATGATGTCCTGCCAGTAGACAGACACATTGAGCAAGGCAAGCGAGCTTGAAACGACCGACAAAAGGATCGCCCCGAGGATTGCGCCAAGAATGGTGCCCGAGCCGCCCGAAAGGCTGGCGCCGCCGATGACCGCCGCGGCAATCACGTTGAGTTCCATGCCGATGCCGAAGCTCGGCTGGGCGGACCCGAAGCGAGCCATGTAGATCACACCTGCAACGCCGGCCAGCATCGAACACAATGTGGTGGTGGCGAATACCACCCGGCCGACGCGGATGCCGGAATAGGCCGCCGCCTTGGGATTGCTGCCCGTATAGAACACCTTGCGGAAGGCGGTCGTGCGTCGCAGCAATAGATCGAACGAAACGACCACCACCGCGAAGATGATCAGCACCAGCGGAATGCCGCCGAGCGCACCCTGGCCGATGAACTTAAACTCCGGCGGCAGGGAAAAGAGGCCGAGCGGACGACCGCCCGTTGCCAGCAGGCAGACGCCGCGAGCAATCACCATGACGCCCAGCGACACGATGAAATGATGCAGGCCGATCACCGTCGTCAGGAAGCCCATGGCCATGCCGACCAATGTCGTCAGGCAGATCGCCAGCCCGGCGGCCACCCAGGGATCGACACCGTTGAGGAATAGCCAGCCGGCCGCAACCATGGCAAGTGCCGTGACGGAACCGACCGAGAGATCGATGCCACCAGAGATCAACAGGATCGTCATGCCAACCACGACGATGCTTTCGATGGCGAAAACCATGGCCATGGCCCGCAGATTGTCCACGGTCAAAAAATACGGCGATATGAACGACATCACCGCAAAAAGCGCGAGGATGATGACGATCAGCCCGGTTTCCCGCGCTTTCAGCGCCGGCTCCCACCATGCAGTACGGCGAACCGCCGCCTCGGCAAGGCTTGAAGGTGTTTCCGATGTTGCCATTTTCCCGCTCCCTCAGGCCCCGGCCGGGCTATGCACAATATTGATCGATGCAAGCTGCATGATCTTCTCCTCCGTCATGTCCTCTCCCTCCACCTCACCGGCAATGCGCCCTTCGCGCACGACCAGCACGCGATCACTGACGCCGATGAGTTCCGGCAGCTCTGAGGATATGACCACCACTCCGACGCCTTCGCGCGCCAGTTCCCGTATCTGGCGGTGGATTTCAGCCTTTGCGCCCACATCCACCCCCCGCGTCGGCTCATCCAGAAAGATGACCTCGGGTTCCACCGACAGCATCTTCGCCAGAGCCACCTTCTGCTGGTTGCCGCCGCTCAAGGTCGAGACCGCGTCGCCGACGCTGTTCGCCCGCAATTTCAGCCGCTTGCCCAGCTCATCTGCGCGCTTCATTTCCCTGCGCCGCTCGATGAAGCCCATGCCGTTCGATATCCTGCCGACATCGAGCGCCGAGACATTTTCGGCAATGGACATATTGAGGAACAGCCCGTCGCCCTTGCGATCCTCGGACAGATAGACCAGTCCCTCGCGGATGCTGTCGCGATAATCCTTCAGCTTTAACGGCCGGCCGCGCAGCGCAACTTCGCCTCTGGGCTTCCCTTCCAGCCGGCAGACTGCCCGTGCGATCTCGCTTCGGCCCGCGCCGATCAGACCGGCAAGACCGAGAATTTCACCGCGACGCAGATCGAAATCGACATCGAAAACCCGCTTTCCTTCGTTCAATCCCCGAACAGAAAGAATGACATCGTTCGACTTTTCATCTTCCGAGAGTTTCGGCGGATAAAGCTTGTCGAGAACCCGCCCCACCATGCTGTTGACGACCTCTTCCGGGGAAATCTCCGCGATATTCGCCGTCTTGATGTGGCAGCCATCGCGCATCACCGTGATGCGGTCGCAATGTTCAAAAATCTCCGCCATCCGATGCGAGATATAGATGATCGCAATCCCGCGTTCCGCCAGCCGATGCATGATCCGGAAAAGCGTCTGGGCTTCAGTTTCGGTCAAGGCCGCCGTCGGCTCGTCGAGTATCAGGATACGGCAATTCAGCGTCAGCGCCTTGGCGATTTCGACTATCTGCTGTTGCGAGATCGACAGATCGCCGGCGCGGCTGGCGGGGTCGATATCGCCGATTTCCCGCAGGATGGCTGCGGCCCGCTTGCCGAGATCGCGATAATTCATGAACAAGGAACGGCTTTGGCCGGTCTCTGACATGAACATATTCTCGGCAACCGAAATTTCCGGGCAAAGGGCAATCTCCTGATGGACAAAACCGATGCCGAGCCGGTTCGCCGCATTGGGCGAAGATATCCGCACCGGTTTGCCGTCCAGCAGGATCTCGCCGCCATCCGGCTGCAGAATGCCATCGATAATATGCATGAGCGTCGACTTGCCGGCACCGTTTTCACCCGCCAGCGCGTGGATTTCACCACGCCGCAATTCGAGTGCGGCACTGCGCAACGCCCGCACGGGGCCGAACGCCTTATGAATATTCGTCATGCTGAGGATGACCTCGCCCATAACGTCCTCCCGAAGCTGCTTCCCATTTAACCGGCGAGGCTCAAACCCCGCCGGTTCAAGGGCGACGCGTCAGCGCCCCTTCATATAGTCGTTGAGATCAAAGGAAGCGGCGTTCGCCTTGGTGATCACGGCAAAACCATTGTCCATCGACGGAACCTGCATCGGGTTGAAGCCCGACACCTTATAGTCGTTGAACGGGTCGATCAGATCCGAATGGGCACCCAGAAAGGTGTTCATGAAGCCCATGAAGCCCTGAACGCCCTGATTGGGATTGATGGACATGTAGATATTGCCCTGCTTGATATGCTCGAGCGTCGCAGGCGTGATGTCCGCGTGCAGGATCAGGACCTTCTTCTTTGCCTCCAGAACAGCGGCCGTCGCGCCTTCGGCCGAACCGGCCTCGGGAATCCACAGGGCGCCCAGATTTGGGTTGGCCTGTAACAATGCACCGGTCGCCTGATAGGCGAGGTTCGAATCCTGATTGGTCGCCTGGCGGCCGACCAGTTTCATCTGCGGATAGGTGCGCCCCATATAATCGATGAGGGCGGTGACGCGCAGATCGTGGTTGCTCTGGCCCGGATTTTCCAGAACCGCATATTCGCCTTTTTCGCCGATCTTCTTGACGATTTCGTCAGCCGCAAATTTCGCCTCGGCAACATTGTCCGAGGTAATATAGGCGGTGCGCTTCGACTTCGGAGAATCGGCCGCGAAGGTCGTTACCGACACACCGGAGGCAATGGCCTTGTTGATCGGTTCGATGAAGGGATCGGCCTGCATCGGATGCAGCAAAATGCCTTTCGGCTTTTTCACCAGTTCCTGCTCGAAGGACGCGATCTGCTTGGTGATGTCATATTCGGGCGTGCCGGTGAAAACCGCCTCACAGCCAAGCGCCTTGGCCGCCTGCTTGAACCCTTCAAAGACCGGCACCCAATAGGGGTGACTGGAAACCATGACGTTCATCACATAGGTCTCACCCGGTTCGCAGGCAAATTTGCTCGCGGCGGCGGCCGGTGAAGCTACGCCAGCGGAAATCGCCACGGCAAAAACACCCGCGGCGACGGTCGATTTCAGAAAAGCCAACATATTCCCCTCCCAAGGACAATGAGCTAGTCCGCAATAAATTTTGAACGGTGTAATTTATTGCATGAGCATTGGAATATCCGGAAACCGAGTGGGCGTCAATGCGATTTGAATTTTATTTTGTACTGTGAAATTTATTGCGAACTACATGAATGTCATCGGACGAAGCTGGGGGTAAGGTCCGAACGGGCAATCGGCCGCTTGGGAATTTTAACGCTTTGAGACGTCATGAAAGCCTCTCGCGGATCAGGTGGGGGGAGATTGCCCTGAAGCGGGCCAGAAACAAAAAAAGGGTTTCTGATCACTCAGAAACCCTTTTTATGAATTCGGATGGTGGGCGTGACAGGGATTGAACCTGTGACCCCTACGATGTCAACGTAGTGCTCTCCCGCTGAGCTACACGCCCTCCGTTGGCGGCGGATAGACCACAAAACCTGTTCGTGCGTCAACTGCTTTTTTTCGGTTTTGTGAAGGTTTTTTAAGAGGCCTTACGCCACAAGGAGTTTGTTGACCTCATCCACCAGATCGCGCAAGTGGAATGGCTTGGAAAGCACCTTGGCGTCCTTCGGGGCCTTCGAATCGGCGTTCAGCGCGACCGCGGCAAAGCCGGTGATGAACATGACTTTCAGGTCCGGGTCGAGTTCGGTCGCGCGTCGCGCAAGTTCTATGCCATCCATTTCAGGCATGACGATATCGGTCAGCAGCAGCGAAAAAGGCTCTTCGCGAAGCCGGTCGTAAGCGCTTGCGCCATTGTCGAAGGAAGAAACCTTGTAACCGGCTTTTTCCAGCGCCTTGACGAGGAAGCGGCGCATATCGTTGTCGTCTTCAGCAAGAAGAATTTTTTGATTCATGGTTAAGTGACCGTAACTGCTCAATGTTTGGAATACCCTAGCCCGATTATAGGATTTTCACGGTAAATATCCTGTGAACACGTGAATCGGTATAGCGCTGCTTTGGCGATAGTATGGACTTGCCGCACGGTAACTGGCAACATGAACATCCTGATAGTTTGTGACATGGTAAATGGGTCTGAATGGACTGGGTAACGGGCGAATATGAGTTGTTTGAAGTAACGGAGCCTGCCGTTCAAACCCTGCCATTCGTCTATAATTCACCCCATAGCGGCCGCTGTTATCCCATTTCCTTCCTCGAATCGGCGCGGCTGGATTCGCATGAGATTCGTCGCTCGGAAGATCATTTCGTCGATGAGCTTTTCGCCGCCGCCCCTGAGATCGGCGCGCCGCTTCTGAAAGCGAATTTTCCCCGCGCCTATCTCGACGTCAATCGCGAGCCCTACGAGCTCGATCCACGCATGTTCGAAGGCACCCTGCCGCCTTATGCCAATATCGGCTCCATGCGGGTTGCCGGCGGTCTGGGTACGGTGCCGCGCATCGTCGCCGAAAATATGGATATCTATGCTCACCGCCTGCCGGTCGATGAGGCACTATCGCGGATCGAGACAATCTACAAACCCTATCACGCCTGCCTGCGCCGGCTGCTTTCACGCACCCATGCCAATTTCGGCATGGCGGTGCTGATTGATTGCCATTCCATGCCCGGTAATATCCGCGTCGCCGGCTCAAACCTCCGACCGGATGTGATCATCGGTGATCGCTACGGCACCAGCGCATCCCAGGAAGTCTCCCGCGCCGCCCTGCATTTCCTTGAGGAGCTGGGCTTCATCGCGGTCTGCAACAAGCCGTATGCCGGCGGCTTCATCACCGAACACTACGGGCGGCCCATTCGCTCCCTCCACGCGCTGCAGATCGAGGTCAACCGGTCGCTTTACGTCGATGAAAAGACTCTTTCGAAGAAAGCCGATTTTCCGGCCATTCAGGCATCGCTGGAAATCTTCATGCGCCAGCTCGGCGCTTTCGTTTCAGAATACGCGATCGAAACCTCGCTCGCCGCCGAATAACGCATCAAATCCCTGACATTTCAAATCTTTAGACCAGACCGCCTGGCCGTGTGCCGGGCAAAAAAAACCGCGCTTTTGGCGCGGTCAAGTCTAGGGAGGAAACACCCAAGGAGGGTATTTACAGTCAAAGACTGCAGGGTCACGCTACGCAGTATATGCACAATTGTCAATCATTTTATTTTATGCCTATTTTTTAGACTTTTGCCGAAAATATGGAAACACCGGCTCCCGCACCCATACGAGTGGACGGCGGATGTGATTCCGGTCTATGCATTTCGCCACGCAATTCACGCCAATTCATTCAGGCTCCACCATCCAGGCAATGAGGTTTCGCATGCTGCCCGACCGGGATTTCTTCTTCAAACTTGCCGATGCAGCCAGCGCTGAAACGCTTCCCCGCTTTCGCACGGGCATTGCCGTCACCAACAAGCAGGATGGTGGCTATGATCCGGTGACGGAAGGCGATCAGGCAGCAGAAACTGCCATTCGCGCCCTCATAGAAGCGCGTTTTCCGCAGCACGGCATTCTTGGCGAAGAACATGGCAATGTCGGCCTTGATCGCGACCACATCTGGGTTATCGATCCGATCGACGGCACCCGTGCCTTCATTTCCGGCGTGCCGGTCTGGGGTACGTTGATCGGCTTCCAGTCGACCGGCCGCGCCACGATGGGCATCATGGACCAGCCCTTCACGAAAGAGCGTTATTTCGCTGATGGTGAGAGCGCCTGGTATTTCGGCCCCGATGGCGAACGGAAAATCCGCACGCGTGACTGCGCTTCGCTGTCGGATGCAGTGCTGTTCACGACTACCCCCCATATTTTCACCGCGGAAGAAAAGCCCTTCTATGAAAAAGTGGAGGAGCAGGTCCGCCTATTCCGCTACGGCGTGGATTGTTACGCCTATTGTCTGCTCGCGGCCGGTCACGTCGATCTGGTGATCGAATCCGGTCTGAAGCCCTATGATGTCGGGGCATTGATCCCGGTGGTCGAACAGGCCGGTGGCATCATGACCACCTGGGATGGTGGGCGCCCGGAAAATGGCGGACGCATTCTGGCAGCCGGCTCCAGGGCCGTGCACGAACAGGCGCTCGCCATTCTCTCGAAACTATAGTTTTTTCCGCTTTGGCGGCCACATCACTCCGGCGCGAAAAAAGCGTCGATGGCCGCCAGCGCCTGTTTGCGGAAAACGTCGCGCTCATGCAGCAGTTCATGGCGCGCGCCGGTGACGGGAAGAAGCTGCGCCGCACGGAAATTGCGTGAGAGCTCTTCCTGCGCCTTATAGGGCGTAATCGTATCCAGCATCGGCGCCAGGATGAGGGTCGGAATGGTGATGTTAGTGAGATGGTCCTGGCGGGTCACCCGCGCCATGGCCTTCAAGGCTTCATAGACCCAGCGCGCCGTCGGCGCACCGATGAACAGTTCCGGAAATTGCCGGTGCAGCGACAGATTTCGCGCAAATCGCTTCGCATCCGAGGTCAGCGGATTGCCATCGAAATCCCGCTCACGCTGATCCTTGCCGAGCTGAACTCTTCCCAGGCCGATGAGACTTAAGACCGTCGAAACAAGCCGGATGACGGGCGCGGGAATGGATTGCTGGCTGTCCAGTTCGATGAATGGCGAGCAAAGCGCGAGGCGGTCTATCCGGTTAGACAGGTCGGGTGCCGCCGCAAGCGCTGCAAGCGCGCCGGTGGAATGCGCTATCATGAAGAATGGCAGCCGCGTATCCGGCAACACCACCTGCTCGAGAAACAGGCTGATATCGCGCTGATAGTCGGAAAAGCGCCGAACATGCCCGGCGCCCGGCCTTTTCAACAGCCGTTCAGAACCGCCCTGCCCGCGTGTGTCAAAGGTCGCGACCCAGAAACCCATGGCCGTCAGATCGGCAACCGTTTCGAAATATTTCTCGATACATTCGTTGCGGCCATGCAGCAGAACCACCGTTCCGCGGGCAATATGGCGGCTGGTGCGAAAGATCGCATATCGAAGCTGTTTGCCGCCATGGCCGGCAAAATATCCGACGGTATGGTTGCCGGGAACCGGGTTGTCTTCGCTGGCGCGCAATGTGGCTTCGATCATCGGTCTTTTCCGGCTTTTCAACTCTTTTCGGATAGGTCGGCGGCGACAGAAGGTCAAAGAAAAAATTGCCGGAACCGTCGGTTAAAGCAGTCGCGGTTCCGGCGAGTAAGACAGAAGAAGAAGGGACGTTATTGCTTCTGTCCACGGAGAATGTCTCCGATGACCGAAGTTTTATGGCGCTCAAACTGAATGATGCCGGAACCGGATGTTCAGCCATGGTTCATGTTGTGACCACCCCTTGACGCAGGCTCAAGCCATTCCCATCTCCTTCATGCGGTCGCCAGAACGGGGCCGCGCCCTATGTCCGGTCGTCGCCAGAACGGGACGCCGGATTTAACCGCAAACAGTCGCTTCTTAAGGAGGACACCATGCGTCACGTCGATTTTTCTCCCCTTTATCGCTCCACCGTCGGCTTCGACCGTCTTTTTTCGATGCTTGACGGCCTCGGCCAGCCCGAACAGGCCCAGTCCTATCCGCCCTACAATATCGAACGGACGGGCGAAAACACCTATCGTATCACCATGGCTGTTGCCGGTTTCGATGAGACCGAACTCAGCATTGAATCCCGCGCCAATGCGCTGACGGTGAAGGCTGAGAAGTCCGGGGACGAGAAGTCATCCGAAGGCGAGTTCCTGTATCGCGGCATCGCCACGCGCGCTTTCGAACGCCGCTTCCAGCTTGCCGACCATGTCGAAGTCCAGACCGCTTCCTTAAAGAACGGCCTGCTCCATATCGATCTCGTCCGCAATATTCCGGAAGCCATGAAGCCGCGCCGCATCGCGATCTCGTCCGACAGCGCCGATGCGCCGAAGACGATCGAAGCCCAGATCACGCCGGCTCAGGTCAACTAAACTATCCTGACATGCAACAGGAACGGCCCCTTTACGGGGCCGTTTTTGTTTGCAGAAATTTTCGTGTCAGCGGGTGGGCGCCGCCACGCCTTCTGCGGCAGCCGTTTCTGTAATCGCTGCCTTTTCCTGGGCCTTGCGGGCGTAACGCTGGGCCAGTACGGCGCAGACCATCAGCTGAATCTGATGGAAAAGCATGATTGGCAGAACGATTGCACCAATGCTCTGGCCGGCAAAGATCGCACCCGCCATGGGCACGCCACTGGCAAGGCTCTTCTTGGACCCGCAGAAGGTGATGGTGATTTCATCCGCCTTGTTGAAACCAAGCGCCCGGCTGCCGAACATCGTCACGCAGAGGACAAGCGCCAGAAGCAGAATGTTGATGACGATGACCACCCCGATGTCCCTGAGCGAAAACGTGTGCCATATGCCCTCGATGACCGCATCGGAGAAGGCGAGATAGACAACCATCAGAATGGAGCCGCGATCGACGGGAGACAGCAGTTTCTTGCGCGCCCGGATCCAGTCGCCAATCCACGGCTGCAACACCTGACCGACGATGAAAGGCAACAACAGCTGCAGGAAGATTTGCAGGAACGCGTCCAGCGAAAACCCGTTGCCATGGCCGCCGACCGTAAACAGCAGCCCAACCAGCAATGGCGTCAGGAACATGCCGAAAATATTTGATGCCGAAGCCGAACAGATCGCCGCCGGTACATTTCCGCCCGCCATCGAGGTGAAAGCGATGGAAGACTGCACGGTGGATGGCAGGACACAGAGAAACAACACGCCCATATAAAGCGGTGCCGGCAGAATGCTTTCTGGAATGAAACCGATCGCCACGCCCAGCAACGGGAAAAGGCCGAAAGTGACGAGCAGGATCGCCAAGTGCAGACGCCAGTGCAGGATGCCGGCAATCACCACATCCCGCGACAGCCGCGCACCATGCAGGAAGAACAGAAGCGCAATCGCCAGCTTCGTCGCCAGCCCGAAATATTCCGCCGGCTCACCGCTGATGGGCAGAAAGGAAGCCAAAATCACGGTGGCAACCAGCATCATGGTGAAGCGGTCAGGCAGGAAGCGGGTCATGGGAAAATCTTTCCGGCATCGGTTTTGCTTGAAATGTCAGCCACTATCGCTAATCATGAATTCGAATGCAAAGACTAACAGTTATCGTGATTTGAGATAATGCTGAACCTTCAACATCTTGCCAGCTTCGTCATGCTTCAGCAAACCGGCAGCTTCACGCTGGCCGCCGAGCGACTGGGCGTTGGCCAATCCACCGTCAGCCAGCATATTCAACGGCTGGAGGCCTCACTTGGTCGTCGGCTGATTGCACGCAGCACCCATCAGGTAAAACTGACCGGTGAGGGCGAAGCGCTGCTTGGTTATGCCCGTAATATGCTTGACATCGACAGCAAGGTATCCTCGCTCTTCAGCGAAAGCCGCCTGCGCGGACGGCTCAGACTCGGCGTATCCGAAGATTTCGTCGCCAGTCGGCTGACGGCTATTCTGGAAGAATTCATCCGTCTTTATCCTCTGGTGGATTTGGAACTGACGGTTTCGCTGAGTGGCGTGCTCTACCAGATGCAAGACAATGGCGAACTGGATGTGGTGCTGGCGAAACGCCGTCTTGGCGACAAGCTTGGACACTTCCTCTATCGCGAACCGCTGGTGTGGCTGGCGCGCGACCCGGAGCGGATGCTGAACCAGCCGGACGCCCTGCCGCTGATCGCCTTTCCACCGCCGAGCATTACCAGAAAGGCGGCGCAGGAAGCGTTGGACCGTGCCGGTCTCGCCTGGCGCATCGTCTGCACCTGCGGCAGCCTTAGTGGACTGACTGCTGCTGCAAGAGCGGGCATGGGCATTCTGGTGCAACCGCGCAGCATGGCGCCCGCCGGTCTCAAGGAGATTGCGGCGGATGTGCTGCCGGCGCTCGAAGACGTGGAATTCGTGCTACAGCCGAGCAAGGGCGCGGATGCGAAGCTGGTGCGCGCCCTTTCCGATCTGGTTTCCAGCAAGAGCATCGCACCCGGCAGCTTCGTATAGCTTGCCTGGCGCATTTCCGGATGCAAAACCGCTATGCACTTTTACTGGAAATGCTTTAGTTTTCCCGCCTCGACAGGCAACGGCCGACACTGTCGCGCCAGCCGGCAATGGCATTTTTTCGCTCCGCCTCGTCCATGTTAGGAGCGAAACGACGGTCGCGTTTCCAATGAGCTGCAAAGGCTTCACGATCCGGCCAGATACCGGCACGCGATGCTGCGAGCCATGCCGCACCCAGAATAGTCGTTTCCAGAAAGACCGGCCGGTCCACCGGTGCGGCAAGAACATCGGCCAGCCGCTGCATCGTCCAATCGGATGCGACCATACCGCCATCGACCCTCAGCACCGTCTTGCCATTGTCACCCGCCCAGTCCTTGCGCATGGCGTCCAGCAGATCGAAGGTCTGATAGGCAACGCTTTCCAGCGCCGCGCGCGCGAATTCCGCAGGTCCGGTGCCACGCGTCAGGCCGAAAATCGCGCCCCGCGCCTCCGCATCCCAATAGGGGGCACCGAGGCCGGTGAAAGCCGGCACCAGATAGACCCGCTGCTTGGGATCGGCCTTTTCGGCAAGCGCGCTAACTTCCGAGGCGACCGAAATGAAGCCCAGCTCGTCACGCAGCCATTGCACCGCCGCACCCGCAATGAAGATCGAGCCTTCAAGCGCATAGGTCGTCACACCGTCGAGACGATAGGCAATTGTCGTCAGCAGCCGATTTGTCGAAGTCACCCGGTCGGTGCCGGTGTTAAGAAGCGCAAAACAGCCGGTGCCGTAAGTCGATTTCATCATCCCCGGTTCGAAGCAGGCATTGCCGATCACAGCCGCCTGCTGATCGCCCGCCACACCGAGGATCGGGATTTCCGCACCCAGAAGCGACTTGTCGGTCACGCCGAAATCGGCGGCGCAATCCAGCACCTCCGGCAACATGGCGCGGGGAATATCGAGGATCGACAGCAATTCGTCATCCCAGGCATTGTCTTCAATATTATAGATCAGTGTTCGCGAGGCATTGGTCGCGTCGGTCACATGGCGGCGACCGCCGGTAAGGCGATAGATCAGGAAACTATCGACCGTGCCGAAGCAGATGTCTCCCTTCACGGCTTTTTCGCGAAGGCCGCTCACGCTATCCAGAAGCCATTTCAGCTTCGTGCCGGAAAAGTATGGGTCGAGCAGCAGGCCGGTCTTTTTCGAAAAGAGCGGCTCCAGTCCCCTCCGCTTCAGATCCTCGCAGACCGGCGTGGCGCGGCGATCCTGCCAGACCACGGCCCGGTGCACGGCCTCACCCGTGTTGCGGTCCCAAAGCACGGTCGTTTCCCGCTGGTTGGTGATGCCGATCGCCTCGATATCGGAAGCGGCGATACCGGCATCGGCAAGCGCCAGCCGAATGGTTTCGAGCACGCTTTTCCAGATATCCTCGGCATCATGTTCCACCCAGCCCGAGGCCGGGAAATGTTGCGGAAATTCTCGCTGTCCGACACCGATCACCCGCATGTCGCGATCAAAGACCATCGACCGTGTCGATGTCGTTCCCTGATCGATCGCCAGAATATAACCGCCCATTATGTCACTCCCTTTCAGACGCAATGACGGGGCGGCAAAGCCGCCCCGGTTTAAGATTTCATGCAGAAATTACTTCTGCCAGCTTTTGACCAGTTCGTCGTAATTGACGGTGACCGGCTTTTCCTTTTCGTTGGCAATCTTCAGCTGCGGCGCCAGATTGCCCTTCGAAACGGCGTCCTTGTTCCAGTAGTCGATATCGTGCTCTTCCGCCAGTTTCGGGCCGATATCACCCTGCACACCGGCGCGCTCGATACGGGCCATGACCTTTTCCTGCTCGGCGCAGAGAGAGTCCATTGCCGCCTGAGCGGTCTTAGCACCCGACGACGCATCGCCGATTGCCTGCCACCACAGCTGCGCCAGCTTCGGATAGTCAGGAACATTGGTGCCGGTCGGCGACCATTGCACGCGGGCCGGCGAGCGATAGAACTCGATAAGGCCCCCGAGCTTGGAGGCCCGGTCCGTGAAGCTCTGGTGATGGATCGTGCTGTCACGAATGAAGGTGAGACCCACATGGCTCTTCTTCACATCCACCGTCTTGGAGGTCACGAACTGCGCATAAAGCCAAGCGGCCTTGGCGCGGTCGTCGGGGGTGGATTTCATCAATGTCCACGAACCCACATCCTGATAACCGAGCTTCATGCCGTCCTTCCAGTAGACGCCATGCGGCGAGGGTGCGACGCGCCATTTCGGCGAACCGTCCTCGTTGACGACGGGCAGGCCGGGCTTGGCCATATCGGCGGTGAAGGCCGTGTACCAGAAGATCTGCTGGGCAATGTTGCCCTGCGCCGGCACCGGACCGGATTCGGAGAAGGTCATACCCTGGGCTTCCGGTGGCGCATATTTCTTCAGCCATTCGAGATATTTCTCGATGGAATAGACCGAAGCCGGACCGTTGGTATCACCACCGCGCGCCACGCAGGAACCGACCGGCTGCGACTTGTCGTTGACCTTGATGCCCCATTCATCGACCGGCAGGCCGTTCGGCAGGCCCTTATCGCCGTTGCCGGCCATGGAAAGCCAGGCATCGGTGAAGCGCCAGCCGAGTGACGGGTCCTTCTTGCCGTAGTCCATATGGCCGAAGACCTTCTTGCCGCCGACATCGCGACCGGTGAAGAATTCGGCGATATCCTCATAGGCCGACCAGTTGACCGGAACGCCGAGGTCGTAACCGTATTTGGCCTTGAAATCGGCCTTGTTCTTGTCGTCGTTGAACCAGTCGTAACGGAACCAGTAGAGGTTCGCGAACTGCTGGTCGGGAAGCTGGTAGAGCTTCTTGTCCGGTGCCGTTGTAAAGGCGCTGCCGATAAAGTCCTTGAGATCAAGGCCGGGATTGGTGACGTCCTTGCCCTCATTGGCCATGAAGTCGGTCAGGTTGCGCACCTGCTGGTAGCGCCAATGCGTACCGATAAGGTCGCTGTCATTGACCCAGCCATCATAAAGGTTCTGGCCAGTCTGCATCTGGGTCTGGATTTTTTCGACGACGTCACCTTCCTGGATGATGTCATGCGTGACCTTGATGC
Organism: Agrobacterium tumefaciens; assembly: GCF_005221385.1. Classification (NCBI taxonomy): domain Bacteria; kingdom Pseudomonadati; phylum Pseudomonadota; class Alphaproteobacteria; order Hyphomicrobiales; family Rhizobiaceae; genus Agrobacterium; species Agrobacterium tumefaciens. The sequence goes on from NZ_CP039904.1 coordinate 986,564, forward strand.
CGGTGATGGCGGTAAAGGCCGGTGCCAGAACCTTGGATTCATATTCATGCGTGGTCAGGGATTCGGAAACGACCTTGATGTCCATGCCTGCGAAAGGTTTCGCGGCATCGATAAACCATTGCAGTTCCTTTTCCTGATCGCCACGGGAAAGCGACGACATATCGCCGATTTCCTTGTCCAGAAACTGCTTTGCTTCCTCCATTCCGGCGAAAGCGGAACCCGTCATTGCCAGCAGCATGGCTGCTGTCGTCGTCATCAGATGCCGTCGCATATCAGTCCTCCCAGGGGTTGCGATTGCATGAAGTCCTCCAGTGCGGTTTTCCTCCGCCGCACCGTTCTTTCTGCTCTAGACGAAACGGAAAACGCCGATGGCGTAGACCACGGACAGAGCGAGAGCCCACCACAGGTTCGGGCCGACCAGCCCGAGCCATGCGAGATGAATGAAGGCGCTGCCAAGCAGCGAGATGAACAGCCGGTCGCCGCGCGTCGTCTCAAAGCGCAAGAGGCCGAAGCGGGGATTGCCGCCGGGCGAAAAATATTCCCAGAACCACATGCCGACCAGCAGCACGGCGATGGCGCAGAAAAACGCGGCCGTCGCCCAGGTCCATGCCATCCATGAAAAATCGGGTATCTTCATCATGGTCAAACCCTCCCCAGCGCAAAGCCCTTGGCGATGTAATTGCGCACGAACCAGATCACCAGCGCGCCCGGAATGAGCGTCAGCACACCGGCAGCGGCCAGCAGGCCCCAGTCCATGCCGGCGGCCGAAACAGTGCGCGTCATCGTCGCGGCAATCGGCTTGGCGTCCGTGGTCGTCAGCGTGCGGGCGATCAGAAGTTCAACCCACGAGAACATGAAGCTGAAGAAGCAGGCGACACCGATGCCGGACGCGATGAGCGGCATGAAAATCTTCACGAAGAATTTCGGGAAGGAGTAGCCGTCAATATAGGCGGTTTCGTCGATCTCCTTCGGCACGCCGGACATGAAGCCTTCGAGGATCCACACCGCCAGCGGCACGTTGAACAGGCAATGCGCCAGCGCCACAGCGATATGCGTGTCGATCAGCCCGAATGCCGAATAAAGCTGGAAGAAGGGCAACGCGAAGACGGCGGGCGGCGCCATGCGGTTGGTCAACAGCCAGAAGAACAGGTGCTTGTCGCCCAGAAACCGATACCGCGAGAAGGCATAGGCCGCCGGAAGTGCTGCCGCAACCGAGATCACCATGTTCATGACGACGTAGATGATCGAGTTGATATAACCCGAATACCAGGAGGAATCCGTGAAGATCGTCCGGTAGTTCTGCAGCGTTGGCTGGTGCGGATAAAGCGTCATGGACGACACAATTTCCGCATTCGTCTTGAAGCTCATATTGACGAGCCAATAGATCGGCACGAGCAGAAGAATGATGTAGATGGTCGGAACCAGCCAGGAAAAACGCGATGGCCCATGGCGGCGGCGCGACCGTGCGGCAAGGCCGGACAATCCCGCCGAGGCGGCTTTGAAAGGCGAATTTCCCATCCGTTCCACGCTTGTGGTGACATCAGAGGCGCTCATGTCTCAAGTCTCCGCGTCGTGGCTGGTCATCACGGTGTAGAACACCCAGGACAACAGCAGGATGATGAGGAAGTAGATCAGCGACATGGCGGCCGCGGGTCCGAGGTCGAACTGGCCGAGCGCCATCTTCACGAGATCGATGGACAGGAAGGTGGTGGAGTTACCCGGACCGCCGCCGGTGACGACGAAAGGCTCGGTATAGATCATGAAGCTGTCCATGAAGCGCAGCAGGAAGGCGATCAGCAGCACGCGCTTCATCTTTGGCAGCTGGATGAACCGGAACACGGCGAAACGCGATGCGCCATCGATCCTTGCCGCCTGATAATAGGCGTCCGGAATGGAAACGAGGCTGGCGTAGCACAGCAGCACGACAAGGCTCGTCCAGTGCCAGACATCCATGATAACGACCGTAATCCACGCATCGAGCGGATCATTGACGTAGTTGTAATCAAGTCCGAGCTGATTGGCATAATAACCGAGCAGCCCGATATCGCTGCGCCCGAACACCTGCCAGATCGTGCCGACTACATTCCACGGCACCAGAAGCGGCAGCGCCATCGTCACGAGGCAGACCGGCACGCCGATGCCGGATTTCGGCATTTTGAGCGCAATGAAAATGCCGAGCGGAATTTCAATCGCCAGGATGATGCCGGAGAACAGCAGGTTGCGCCCCAGCGCATCCCAGAACCGGGCCGACGCCAGGATTTCCTCGAACCATTGCGTCCCGGCCCAGAAGAACTGGTTGTTGCCGAACGTATCCTGCACCGAATAATTCACAACGGTCATCAGCGGAATAACGGCGGAAAAGGCGACCAGCACCAGAACCGGCAGCACCATGAACCATGCTTTGTTGTTCCAGCTCTTTTCCATGCTCAGGCCCCCATCTTCACACGCCAGGAATCGGCGAAGACGCCGATGGCGGCCGGGTCGAAGCGAACACCCGCTTCCGCCGGAATTTCCTCGTCTTCTGCAACAACGATCGCCAGCTTCTGGCCGGCAAACCGGGCGCGCACGATCTTTTGCCGGCCGATATCCTCGACCTTGTCGACCGTAATGGGCATGCCGCCCCGTTCCAGCCGGATGAATTCCGGGCGAACGCCGATCTCGATACGCTGGGCTCCATCGACCCTTGGCACTCCGGCAAGTGGCACACCAAGGCCGCCGACCATCGCGGTCGCGCCATCTATCTTGGCGGGCAACACATTCATGCCGGGCGAGCCGATGAAGTAACCGACGAATGTATGTCCCGGCCGCTCGAAAAGCTCGGCTGGCGTGCCGATCTGCACGATCTGCCCATCATACATCACCACCACCTTGTCGGCGAAGGTCAGCGCTTCGGTCTGGTCGTGGGTAACATAGACCATGGTAAAACCGGATTGCCGGTGCAGGCGCTTCAATTGCGACCGCAGCACCCACTTCATATGCGGATCGATCACCGTCAGCGGCTCGTCGAACAGGATCGCATTGACGTCGGAACGCACGAGGCCGCGTGCCAGAGAAATTTTCTGCTTCTGGTCTGCCGTCAGCCCCCGCGCATGGCGCTTGGCCATGCCGGAAAGATCGGTCATCTCAAGGATGTCCCGCACCCGACGATCCACCTCGGCCTCCGGCACATGCCGGTTGCGCAGCGGAAAAGCCAGATTGTCGTAGACCGTCATCGTGTCGTAGACGACCGGAAACTGGAACACCTGGGCGATATTACGGTCTTCGGTGGCAAGATCGGTCACGTCAGTTCCGTCGAAAGCGATACGTCCTTCTGAAGGACGCAACAGGCCGGAAATGATGTTGAGCAGCGTGGTCTTGCCGCAGCCGGAAGGGCCAAGCAGCGCATAAGCCCCGCCATCCTCCCATTCGTGATGCACTTCTTTCAGGGCATAATCGCCGGCGGCCTGCGCCTTGGCATTATAGGCGTGGCGGATATGATCGAGCGTGATGCGTGCCATGATCCATCTCCCTCAAGCCGCTTTGCCGATGGCGCGGCCATTCGCGTCAAAGGCCATCAAATGCCGTGTATCTAGAAACAGCTCGATGTCCCTGTCCGGCTCGATGTCGTGAATGCCATGCGCCAGCATGACCCAGCGCCGGCCCGAAAATTCCACATGCACGAAGCTTTCCGATCCGGCGATTTCCGAAATCAGCGTCCGCGCGCGGATGGACTGCCGCGCTTCTCCCTTCGCGTACGGGAAGAGGTGGTGCGGCTGGAAGGCAATGGTGACGGGGCCATCTGGCATGCTGGCAAGATGTGCGGGGACTGCCACGACGGCATGGTCCGCACGGGTGAAAGCATTACCGGCCTTGATGACCTCAATGGTGTTAAGCGGCGGATCGGCGAAGATTTCCGCGGTCACGATGTCCACCGGATGCCGGTAAACCTCGATCGTACGGCTAAACTGCGTCACCCTTCCCTCATTAAGCGTCGCGGTATTGCCACCCAGAAGCAGCGCCTCGGAAGGTTCGGTCGTCGCATAAACGAAGATCGCGCCGGATTCAGCGAAGATGCGCGGCAGTTCCTCACGCAGTTCCTCGCGCAGCTTGTAATCGAGATTGGCCAGCGGCTCATCAAGCAGCACCAGATTGGCGTTCTTGACGATGGCGCGGGCAAGCGCCGTGCGCTGCTGCTGGCCACCGGAAAGGTTGAGAGGCGTCCGATCGAGATAGGGCGTCAGCTTCAGAAGCTCGGCGGCCTTCCTCACTTCCCTGTCGATGGTGGGCTGGTCCTTGCCGGCAACCCTCATGGGTGAAGCGATGTTTTCGTAAACGCTCAGCGCCGGATAATTGATGAACTGCTGATAAACCATGGCAACGTTGCGCTTCTGCACCGGCCAGCCCGTCACGTCCTCACCATTGAAGAAGATCGCACCGCCGCTCGGCTTGTCCAGCCCGGCCATCAGCCGCATCAACGTCGTCTTGCCCGAAAGTGTCGGTCCAAGCAGGACGTTCAGGCTTCCGCGCTGCAACGTCAGATCGGTCGGGTGAATATGATATTCACCGCCGGCCATCTTCGAGACGTTTCGCAATTCAAGCATGGTGATCCAAAGCCTCCTCCGCTTTTCGATCGGATCGTCAGATTGCCTTCAAGCGTTCCCCTGCAATGTCTCCGATATAGTCCTCGAGCCCGCGCACCTCTTCAGGGGTGAAAAAAAGCCCCTGTTTGGTGCGGCGCCAGAGAATATCCTCCGCCGTCAGCGCCCATTCCCGCGCCATCAGCCAGCGGACCTCAGCCTCATAAAGCGTGCCGCCGAAATGACGGCCCAGTGCCGCCTTCTCTGCCGCTTTGCCGATTATCGCCGCCGCATCCGTCCCGTAACAGCGGACTAGCCGCTTGGCGTGACGCTCATCGAGGAAGGGATAACGTGACCGAAGGGTCGTAACCTCGCCGGCATAGGCCTCAGCCCCGAAATTTCCACCCGGCAAATGCGAGCCTGCCGTCCATGGCGCGCCCTTTTCCCCCAGCGCATCGCCTATTTTTTCAAGAGCATGTTCGGCAAGCCGCCGATAGGTGGTGAGCTTGCCGCCGAAAATATTGAGAAGCGGCGCTTCGCCTTCCGCCCCTTCGGTTTTCAGCACATAGTCGCGCGTCGCCTCCTGCGCTTTCGACGCACCGTCGTCGAACAGCGGCCGCACGCCGGAATAGGTCCAGACGATATCGTCCTGCGTCACCGGCTCGGCAAAATATTCGCTGGCCGCGCTGCAAAGATAGCTGATTTCCTCCGCGGTGATCTTAACAGCGCGGGGGTCGGCGGTATAGTCGCGATCCGTCGTGCCGATCAGCGTAAAATCCTGTTCGTAAGGGATGGCGAAGATGATGCGCCCGTCCGGATTCTGAAAAAAATAGGCGCGCGGATCGGCAAACTTCTTGCGCACGATGATATGGCTGCCCTGCACGAGGCGAACATTGTGGACATTATTTTTGCCGAATGTCGAAGACAGGACCTTGTCCACCCAGGGGCCGGCGGCATTCACCAGCATGCGGGCCCGATAGGTCGCGTTTTCCCCGGCAGCACTTCTCGTTTCAACCCGCCAGAAGGCGCCTTCGCGTCGCGCTGAAACCACCTGCGTACGATTGAGGATCAGAGCACCGCGCTCGGCGGCATCGCGGGCGTTCAGCACCACAAGCCGGGCATCGTCCACCCAGCCGTCGGAATATTCGAAAGCGCGCGCAAAAATCGGCTTCAACGGTTTTCCGGCGGGATCCCGGCGCAGATCGAGTGAACGGGTCGCGGGCAGAAGCTTGCGGCCGCCGAGGTGATCATAAAGAAAAAGTCCGAGACGCACGAGCCAGGCCGGACGCACGCCACCCTTCTGGAACGGCAGAACGAAACGCATGGGCCAGATGATGTGCGGCGCCATGGCCCACAGCACCTCGCGTTCCATCAGCGCTTCGCGCACCAGACGAAACTCGTAATGTTCAAGATAACGCAAACCGCCATGGATGAGCTTGGTCGCGGCGGACGAGGTGCCGGAGGCAAAATCATTCATTTCCGCGAGTGCAACGGAGTAACCCCTGCCAACGGCGTCACGCGCAATGCCGCAGCCATTGATGCCGCCGCCGATCACGAAAATATCGTGGATTGCCTCGTCAGACATGAATTCTCCCGCGCTTTCATCGACGCTCTCCTCATCGATATATTGAAAGCACGATCATCTAATTCGAAGACAAAACGAATGTCAAACGAAATTCCAATGGTGCAGGATTAGGTCTCCCGCGCCTCAGTTTCAATCAGCCGAACGTCGTGATCGGCACAGATGGAACGGATCGAATCGACCGGACAATGATCGGTAATAAAGGTATGCACCTGCGAAAGATGGCCAATACGCACCGGGGCCGTGCGCTCGAATTTGAGCGAATCCGACACCAGAATGACATGGCGGGCATTGGAAATGATCGCCTGCGCGACTTTGACCTCGCGAAAATCGAAATCCAGCAGCGCGCCGTCCTCATCGATGGCCGAAACGCCGATGACGGCGAAATCGACCTTGAACTGGCGGATGAAATCGACGGCCGCCTCACCGACGATACCACCATCGGAACCGCGAACGACGCCGCCCGCAATCACCACTTCAATGCCGGGAAAAACTCGCAACCTGTTGGCAACATTGATATTGTTGGTGATGACCATTAATTCGTGGTGGTCCGCCAGCGCTTCGCCCACCGACTCGGTCGTCGTACCGATATTGATGAAGAGCGACGAATTGTTGGGGATGAGGGCAGCAGCAGCGGCACCGATCGCCTGTTTTTCGACAGAAGCAATCGCCCGTCGCGCCTCGTATTTGACGTTTTCATTGCCGCTTGGAAATAGTGCGCCGCCATGGATGCGCGTCAGCACCCTGGTATCGCAGAGATCGTTCAGGTCCTTGCGGATAGTCTGGGGGGTCACCGAAAAGCGCGCCGCCAGCTCGTCGACCAGCACCCGCCCGTTCGCTTTCGCCAGTGCAACGATTTCATCCTGACGCGGTGTGAGCAGCATTTCACCCTCCCTCCTCTTTCAATTTTTTCGTTTTATTGAAGAGCGAACGAAAAACCAATGTCAAGGGAAGGTTTGTAGCGGTGAGTTCTACCTGTCTGCGAATATGCCTGAAACATGCACCGGCGTCGCACGCAAACTTATTAGCCGGCCTTCTTAGCCATCATCGAGGCACCCCCCTGCATATCGATACCGGCGAATCCAGAAGACGCGGCGCCGAACGCATCGCCGATACCGATCAGGACAGGTTCGTTCACGCCTAGCCTCTCGACCGCCGCAGCCAATTGCGCGAGTGAACCGCACCAGCGCTGTTCATTCGCCCGGCTGACGGAAATCATCACCGCAACGGGCGTCGAGGCGGGCATGCCGTTAGCGAGCAGGGAGGACTGGATATCTGCTGCGGTTCGGCCGCCCATATAAAAAACAGTGGTCACGGCGGGATTGGAGAGCGATGCCCAGTCAATATTCTCCGGTAACTTTCCCTGCCGCGAATGACCGGTGACGAAGCGGACAGACTGGGCATGGTCGCGATGCGTCAGGGAGATGCCGAGGCGCGAGGCCATGGCGCTCGCGGCGGTGATCCCCGGCACAACATCGACCGGGATATTTTCGGCTTCCAGCGCCGCGATCTCCTCGCCGGCGCGCCCGAAAATCATGGGGTCGCCGGATTTCAGCCGCACCACCCGTTTGCCAGCCTTGGCAAGGCGGATCATCATGTCGTTAATGTCTTCCTGCTTGCAGCTTTCCCGGCCGCCGCGCTTGCCGACCAGCATGCGCTTCGCCTCCCGCCGCGCCAGTTCCAGCACCTCCGCTGACACAAGATCGTCGAATAAGATGACATCGGCGGCCTGCAGGGCGCGAACCGCTTTCAAAGTCAGAAGCTCGGCGTCACCCGGCCCGGCACCCACGAGCGTTACAAGTCCGCGCCCTGAGCCCATGCGCGCGGCCTGCGCTCCGATATCCGTCAGCAGCCTTTCTTCGCTGCTCTCATCCAGCCTTTCGGTAAACGCCCGGTCGACGAATTTTTCCCAGAAAGATCGCCGCGACGGGCCGGGCGCGAGTTGCAGATTGACGCGATCGCGGATCGTCTGGGCAAGTGCCCCCCAATCCTTCAGGGCCAGCGGCAGCAACGTCTCGATGCGCCGGCGGATGGCCTGCGCCAGAATGGGTGCGGCGCCATCGGTGGAAATCGACACCACCACCGGCGAGCGATTGACGATGGACCCGAACTGGAACTGGCAGAATTCCGGCTTGTCGATGACGTTGACGGGCACGCCCGCCGTGCGGGCGGTATTGTAAAATTTCTCAGCCTCCTCGTCGGTTTCGCAATCCGCCAGCGCCAGCTCGACGCCTTCGAAAATATCCGGACCCCACGGACGATCATGCCATGTGAGCATCGGGCTTCTTGAGACGAGCGCGGCAAAGCTTTCCGAAAGCTCGTTCTCCTCGCAATAGAGACGAAGTTCCGCCCCGCAAGCCAGCAGCAGCTCCGCCTTCCAGGCGGCCCCTTCCGATCCGCCCACCAGCACCACGCATTTGCCCTCAAGCCCCCAGAAGATTGGCAGCTTGGCTAATCTTTCCATACGGGCCGGTTCATTCCGCTGCGGTTTTAAGGCATCCATCGATGATCCCCCTGATTTCGGCGCGGCAGGAGCCGCAATTGGTTCCGGCGTTCAGCGCCTTGCCGATGGCTTCGACGCTGTGACAACCATCGCGGATGGCGGCCGTGATCTGGTTCACCCCGACGTTAAAGCAGGAGCAGACGGTGGCGCCCGGATCGGCGCGGCCGGCACCGGGGCGACCGGCAACCAGCGCAAAACGCATGCGCAGATCCTCATGGCGCTCGGCAAGCTGCGAGATCGCCCAGTTGCGGGCGACGGCCACCGGTTGATTGGCAATGAACAGCGCTGCCAAGAGGGTCTCACCATCGAAAAAGGCAAGCCGCAGATCACCCGTCTGCCGGTCGCTGTAACCGAGCGGCTCGACCCTGACATCGATGCCGAAAACCTGCCGCGCCCAGAGCGTCCAGTCCTGCGGTTCTTCCTCGAAGGCCAACTCCATGCGATAGCCGCCGTCCGCCTTGGCGATGGCCCAATAGGCACAGTCCGGTGCATTGGGTCGGGTGCGGGAAATGGCGAAGCCATAGGCCTTTGCCTCGAAAAGCCTTGCCTTCACCGCAACATTTTTCGAAGCAGGTTGGCCGGAGTGCGGATCCGTGACCGGCGCAACAACCACATCTATGCGCGCCCGCGAGGCGAATTGGTCGTTCCAGTGCATCGGCGCAAAGACCGATCCACGCGCCTGCCTTTCGCTCACCAGTGCGCGCAGCAGAACCTTGCCGTAGGGGCTTTCCAGTTCCACCAGATCGGCACTTTCTATCCCCAACATCTGCGCATCACGCGGGTGAAGTTCGGCGAAAGGCTCGGCGATATGGGCGGTCAGCCGCGCACTTTTGCCGGTGCGGGTCATGGTGTGCCATTGGTCGCGAATGCGGCCGGTATTGAGCGTCAGCGGATAGTCAGACGAGGTCCTGGAGGTTTCCGGCAAGACGGTGGCGATGAACCGCGCCTTGCCGTCAGCATGGTAAAAACGACCATTCGCAAAAAAGCGGGTAACGACGGCCTCACCGGGCCCGGCTTTGGGCCATTGAAAGGGCGCCATCGCATCGTAGGAATCGTGCTCGATTCCACTGATATCGAAATCCCGGCTACCCGCATTCTCGAAACCGGAAAGGGCCGCATGTTCGGCGAAAATCTCCGGTGGCTGGCCATAAGCAAAAGCAGCGTCGAAACCCATGCGCCGGCCCACTTCCGCCATCTGCCACCAGTCGGCCCTGGCTTCGCCGGGCACAGGGAGAAAACCGCGCTGACGGGAAATGCGCCGTTCGGAATTGGTCACCGTGCCGTTCTTTTCGCCCCAGCCGAGCGAGGGTAGGAGGACATGGGCATGGCGGGCAGTATCGGTATTGGCCGTAACATCGGACACCACGACGAAAGGACAAGCCTTGATCGCCGCTTCGACGGCGCCAGCATCCGGCATCGAGACGACGGGGTTGGTGGCCATGATCCACAGCGCCTTGATGTGGCCATCGGCCACGGCCCGGAACATGTCCACGGCCTTCAGACCCGGTTTTCGCGCAATCGCAGGCGACGCCCAGAAGCGCTGCACGCGGTCGCGATCTTCAGCGTTTTCGATGGCCATATGGGCGGCCAGCATGTTGGCGAGCCCGCCAACTTCGCGCCCACCCATGGCGTTCGGCTGGCCAGTCAGCGAAAACGGCCCCATGCCCGGCCGGCCGATGCGGCCGGTGGCGAGGTGGCAATTGATGATGGCATTGACCTTGTCGGTGCCGCTCTCCGACTGGTTGACGCCCTGGCTGTAGCAGGTGACGGTCTTTTCGGTGCGTTCGAACAATTCGTAAAAGGAAATCAGTTCGGCAATCGTCAGGCCGGTGCCCTCGGCGATCTCCGGCAGGCTGCGCTCATCTGCGGCCTGCACAGCGGCGTCGAAGCCGGCCGTGTGGTTTTGAACGTAAGCATTATCGATGGCGGAACTGCCGGAGAGATGCGCAAGCAGACCGGTAAACAGCGCCACATCCCCATCCGGGCGGATGGCGAGGTGCATGTCGGCAATATCGGCACTCATCGTCCGGCGCGGATCGATGACGACGACCTTCATCTCCGGCCGCGCCGTCTTCGCCGCCGCCAGCCTCTGGTAGAGAACGGGGTGACACCAGGCGAGATTGGAACCGGTGAGGATCACCAGATCGGCAAGTTCCATATCCTCGTAGGTGCCCGGCACCGTATCGGCTCCGAAGGCACGACGATGGCCCGCGACCGAAGACGACATGCAGAGCCTTGAATTCGTATCGATATTGGCCGAACCGATGAAACCCTTCATCAGCTTGTTGGCAAGGTAATAATCCTCCGTCAGCAATTGGCCGGAGACGTAGAAGGCGACCGAATCAGGGCCATGCTCAGCAATAGCCTGAGAGAAACGGGAAGCGACGAGATCGAGCGCTTCGTCCCATGCCGCCCGCCTCCCAGCGATTTCGGGATGGAGCAGGCGTCCTTCGAGATCGATGGTTTCGGCCAGAGCCGAACCTTTGGAGCACAGCCGGCCAAAATTGGCGGGGTGATCCTGATCGCCCCTGACGGAGACCGCGCCATCGTCGTTGACGGTGGCGATGACGCCGCAGCCGACGCCGCAATAGGGACAGGTGGTTTTGGTTTCAACGGGCACAGGTTTGCCCTCTCAGTGCGTGACGCTTACCCCCCTCTGTCCTGCCGGACATCTCCCCCTCAAGGGGGGAGATCGACAAGCGGAAGGCTCCTCGTTCCCTCTCCACCGGCAACAACACCGGTTGTGAATGGAAGTTTGTGCAGCGATCAATCTCCCCCCTTGAGGGGGAGATGCCCGGCAGGGCAGAGGGGGGTATCATCGCCGCCATCGCAATTCACTCCGCCGCAATCATCAGGGTTTCAAGCGCAATTGAGAGCCGTCCATGCATATTGCGGACGGGTATGGTCCTCACCTCGCCCTCATCCGCCCCCAGCGCCTTACCTGTCTCCAGAGAAATGACCCAATTGTGCAACGGACACGTCACCGAAGCGCCATGCACGATGCCCTGGCTCAGAGGGCCGCCCTTGTGCGGGCAATGGTCTTCAATGGCGAAGACCTGATTTTCCGCCGTGCGGAATACAGCGATCTTGCCCATTGGCGTTTTCACACACCGCGCGCCGCGCAGGGGAATATCGGAGATATCGCCAATATCGATCCAGTTGCTGTCCATCGTTCTCACTCCGCTGCCTGATTGAAACCGATTGCCGCCATGGGCCTGAATTCGTGCTTGTCATGGCCGGATACGCGTTCCGACCAGGGGTCGACCTGCGCGAATTTCTGGCTGAAAACGAAGCGGTCGAAATAGGCACGGCGTTTTCCGGCATCGTCCATGATCTGGCGGCGAACCTCGTCGTAGCCGATGCGCTTGGCCCATTTGTAGATGCGCTCGAGATAGCGCGCCTGTTCACGGTACATCTGGGTCAAAGCCACGATATGCTCCAGTGCTTCGTCCTCGGTCTGGACGAGACCCAGGACTTCCGTGCCCTTGATATCCAGACCGGCGGCGCCGGCGAAATGGATCTCGAAACCGGAATCGACGCAGATGACGCCGATATCCTTGCAGGTGGCCTCCGCGCAGTTGCGCGGACAGCCGGAAACGGCAAGCTTCAGCTTGGCGGGCGTCCACGAGCCCCACATGAATTTTTCGATGCGGATGCCAAGGCCGGTGGAATCCTGCGTGCCGAAACGGCACCATTGCTGGCCGACGCAGGTTTTGACCGTGCGCAAACCTTTGGCGTAGGCCTGGCCGGAAATGAACCCGGCCTTGCCGAGATCGGCCCAGACTGCCGGCAAATCCTCCTTCTCGATGCCGAGAAGATCGATGCGCTGGCCGCCCGTCACCTTCACCATCGGGATTTCGAACTTGTCGACCACATCCGCAATTGCGCGGAGTTCGGAGGAGGATGTGACGCCGCCCCACATGCGCGGAACGACGGAATAGGTGCCGTCCTTCTGGATATTGGCGTGGACGCGCTCATTGATATAACGCGACTGATAATCGTCGGCATATTCGTCCGGGAAATCGCAGACGAGATAATAATTGAGCGCCGGTCGGCATTTGGCGCAGCCGCAGGAGGTTTTCCATTCCAGCTCCTGCATGACGGCGGGAATGGTCTTCAGACCCTTGGCCTTGATCAGACGACGCACATCGTCATGGCCAAGATCGGTGCATTTGCACATGGGCTGCACGGCGGCAGGGTTGTAGCTATCGCCCAGTGTCAGCGTCATCAGCTGCTCGACAAGGCCGGTGCAATTGCCGCAGGAGGCGGACGCCTTGGTGTGAGCGCGAACGTCGTCCAGCGAGGTCAGCCCCTTGGAGGTGATGGTCGAGGTAATCTTACCCTTGCAAACGCCGTTGCAGCCGCAGATTTCCGCATCATCCGGCAAGGCTGCAACGGCCGCCATAGGGTCCAGCGGCGACCCTCCCTGATAGGCCTGGCCGAAGATCAGGGTTTCACGCATGGCGGAAATATCGGTCGATTTCTTCATCAGATCGAAGAACCACGACCCATCCGCCGTCTCACCATAGAGAACCGCGCCGATGATGCGGTTTTCCTTGAGGATCAGGCGCTTGTAGACGCCGGCGGTGGCATCGCGCAGCACGATTTCCTCGCGGTCGTCGCCTTCTGCGAAATCACCGGCGGAAAACAGGTTGATACCTGTCACCTTCAGTTTGGTATTGGTGACGGAGCCGTGATATTCCGCCGAACCGCCGCAAAGCCGGTCGGCGAGCACCCGCGCCGATTCATAAAGCGGCGCAACGAGGCCGTAACACATGCCGCGATGTTCGGCGCATTCGCCAAGCGCGTAAATCGAGGCGTCCGACGTCATCATGCCGTCATCCACCACGATGCCGCGATTAACGGCGATGCCGGCTTCCTTCGCAAGGCCGGAGGCGGGACGGATACCGACCGCCATCACCACCATGTCGCCCTTGATGACACGACCGTCTTCGAGTTCAATGCCCTCGACCTTCTCCTCACCGAGGATGCATTTGGTGTTGGCCTTGGTGATGATGTCGATGCCGCGTTCGTTCAGCGCCTTTTCCAGGAGATAGGCCGCTGCCGGATCGAGCTGGCGTTCCATGATTGTCGGCATCAGATGGATGACAGTAACATCCATGCCCTGACGCTTCAGGCCATAGGCGGCTTCGAGCCCGAGAAGACCTGCGCCGATGACGATGGCGCGGCCCTTACCCTCGGCGATCGCAAGCATCTTCGTCACATCGTCGAGATCGCGATAGGCGAGCACGCCGGGCAACTGGTGGCCGGGAACGGGAATGATGAAGGGCAAAGAGCCGGTGGCGATCACCAGCCTGTCATAGGAAACCGTGATGCCGTTTTCGCTGGTCACGGTCTTCCTGTCACGGTCGATGCCTGTGACCTTTGCGCCCTTGTGCAGCGTGACATTGTTAGCCGCATACCATTCGTCATTATGAATGACGATGTCTTCATAGCTCTTTTCGCCTGAGAGCACCGGCGAGAGCATGATGCGGTCGTAATTGACGCGCGGTTCGGCGTTGAAAATGGTGACGTCGTAAAGGCCGGGAGCGGTTTCGAACAGGTTTTCCAGCATGCGCCCCGGCGCCATGCCATTGCCGATGATGACGAGTTTTTGCGTCATGGGCGTTACTCCGCAGCTTCGACGAAGCGGTGACGTTCGTAGAGGAACTTCAGCACGGCTTCGCGGCATTTGAGATAGGTCTTGTCGGATGCGAGCTCGATGCGGTGGCGTGGGCGTGCCAGCGGCACCTCGAGCACTTCGCCGATATGGGCGGCCGGACCGTTGGTCATCATCACGATACGATCCGACAGTAGCACCGCTTCGTCGACATCATGGGTGATCATGACCATGGTGTTGCCCAACCGGGCGTGGATTTCCATCACCGCATCCTGAAGATGCGCGCGTGTCAGCGCGTCGAGCGCACCGAAGGGCTCGTCCAGCAGCAGGATTTTCGGCTCCATGGCGAGCGCCCGGGCAATACCGACACGCTGTTTCATGCCACCGGAAATTTCCGCGGGCTTCTTGTCCCTGGCATGCGCCATCTGCACGAGATCGAGATTGCGCATGACCCAGTCATGCCGCTCGGCCCGGGTTTTTGTCCTGCTGAACACCTTCTCCACAGCGAGATTGACGTTTTCATAGACCGAAAGCCAGGGCAGCAGGCTGTGGTTCTGGAACACGACGGCGCGCTCCGGACCCGGCTCGTTCACCTCGCGGTTTTCGAGCAGAACGGCACCGGCAGACACTTTCGTCAGTCCGGCAATGAGATTGAGCATGGTGGACTTGCCGCAGCCGGAATGACCGATGACGGAGACGAATTCGCCTTTTTCGATGGTGAGGTTGATGCCTTTCAGCACCTCTGCACGCGAACCGCCCTTGTCGAAATATTTGTCGATATGATCGAGCTTCAGATAAGCGTTCATGATTGATTTCTCCTTTGGCGCAATTCCGGACGGAAAACCGGTTCCCACTTTTCCTGGAATTGCTTGCCTCTCAGTTCGCCGCAGCGCCGCGGGTGATGACCTTGCCGAGCGCCGCCACCAGCTTGTCGAGCACGAAGCCGACCACGCCGATGTAGACAAGCGCCACGATGATGTCGGGCAGGCGCGACGAGTTCCACGCATCCCAGATGAAGAAACCGATGCCGACGCCGCCGGTCAGCATTTCCGCAGCAACGATCGCGAGCCAGGAAAGGCCGACACCGATGCGCAGGCCGGTGAAGATGTAGGGTGCTGCCGATGGCAGCATGATCTTGAAGAAAAATTCGAGCTGGTTGAGCCGCAGCACCTGCGCGACGTTACGGTAATCCTGCGGAATATTGCGCACGCCGACCGCCGTATTGATGATGACCGGCCAGATGGAGGTGATGAAGATCACGAAGATGGCCGACGGGTTGCTGTCCTGAAAGGCGGCCAGCGAAAGCGGCAGCCAGGCAAGCGGCGGCACCGTGCGCAGCACCTGAAAGATCGGGTCAAGGCCGCGCATCGCCCAGACCGACTGGCCGATGACAGCGCCGAGGATGATGCCGGCAATGGCAGCAAGGCCGAAACCGTAAGCCACACGCTCCAGCGAGACCAGAACACGCAGCCCGAGGCCGATATCCTGCGAGCCATTCTGGAAAAACGGCGATACGATGAGATCGTAACTCTCCTCGAAGACCTGGCTCGGCGGCGGCAAAGATGAACCAGGGGCGGAACAGAGCAGCTGCCAGACGCCGAGCAGCACAGCGAGGACAAGAAGCGGCGGTATGGTGTTACGGGCCGCTGCAGCACCCCATTTGCGCAAATCGATCCGCGACGGATGTTTGGGCGAAAGTGCCACGACGTTTGCCTTTTGCGCTGCCGGCTGCTGCGGCTCTTCCTTGAATTTTCGGGCCAATGCGGACATGGGCGTTTCCTCTTGATTTCGGTTGCGGTCTGGGTCCCGCCCCTCACCCGGTCTTCAGTCTCAGCCGGTGGACGGCGGCAACTGGCGGATGAAGGGCGACACCCGGTCTCCTCCTCAGGAGGCCGCCTTGATGGACAGGCTTTCGAGATAGGCGGACGGATTTTCCGGGTCGAAGACCTTGCCGTCGAAGAAGGTTTCCTTGCCGCGCGAGGTGGAGGCGGGAAGATCGGCAACGCCGAGATCCTTGGCCGCCGCACGCCAGATATCCTCGCGGTTGACCTTCTCGACCAGCGCCTTCACATCGGTATCGGGCGCAAATTTGCCCCAGCGGATGTTTTCCGCGATGAACCAGCTGTCATGGCTGTGGAAGGGATAGGAGGCGTGGTCCTGCCAGAACTTCATCTGCAGGCCGGTATTTTCCAGCACGCGGCCGTTGCCGTAGTTGATATTGCCCTTGAGACGACCGAGAACATCCTTGGGCGGCACATTGAACCATTGGCGTTTGCCGAGGATGGTGGACATTTCTTCCTTGTTCGCCATGTCATCGCACCATTGCTGCGCTTCCATGACAGCCATCAACAGCGCCTTGGTGGCGTTGGGGTTCTTTTCCACCCAGTCGGCGCGCATGCCGAGCGCCTTTTCCGGATGGCCTTTCCAGAGCTCTCCGGTGGTACAGGCGGTGAAACCGATACCCTGATTGACGAGCTGCTCGTTCCACGGTTCGCCCACACAAAAGACGTCCATATTGCCAACCTTCATGTTGGCAACCATCTGTGGCGGCGGGACAACGATGGTGGAAACGTCCTTGTCCGGATCGATACCGCCGGCGGCGAGCCAGTAGCGGATCCACAGATCATGCGTGCCGCCGGGGAAGGTCATGGCGGCCTTGATTTCCTTGCCTTCCGCCTTCTTTTTCTCGAAAGCTGCCTTCAGCTTGGAGGCGTCCAGCTGAACGCCGGTTTCGGCATATTCCTTGGCGACGGAAATGCCCTGGCTGTCGAGGTTGAGGCGGGCGAGGATGGTCATCGGCACCGGCACATTGTTCTGGGTCACCTTGCCGGTATGCATAAGATAGGGCATGGGCGTCAGGATATGCGCGCCATCGATGCCATTCGAGGCGCCGCCGAGCACGAGATTGTCGCGTGTTGCGCCCCACGAGGCTTGCTTCAGAACCTCGACATCAGGCATGCCGTGTTTGGCGAACAGGCCCTTTTCGGCCGCGATTATCAGCGGCGCGGCATCGGTGAGCGCGATAAAGCCGATTTTTGCGCCTTTCACCTCAGGCTCAGCGGTGGCTGCGAAAGCACCGGATGGAAAGGCCACGCGCACGGCGCTGACAAGGGCTGCGGTGGCTGTCGTCTTCAGTATCGTGCGGCGGCTGACATCGCCGGAGAATATCTTTTTCATTCGCATGTTCCCCTTATTGGGCCACCTCTGCGGGTGACGTTTTCGCTTGCGAAAAAACCTGAAAATAAAAAAACGCCGCTCGGTGTTTGCGCCTGCGGAACGGGAGGTGTTCCGGGCAGCAAAACCTTGCGACGTCTGTGTCTTTGAAAGCGCCTATGCCGCGCCCTGCTTGCCCCGATCGCCGTTGACCGGTGCAAACATGAAGAAGCAAGAGGCGTGCCAGTTTTTAGAAACCAGCCTATCACATTGAAATTAAGAGGTGATTTTTACATTTACAAGATGTGATTAAATTTTAATCAGCGAATTTTCTGTCTTCTGTTTGTGCAAAGCAAAAAAATCCGCGCTTGAAATTTGCGCAGCTGCAAGGCCGCGCGTCAGTCACACTTCTCCGGAGGACGGGGAAAACGGCGCGGATGTGCGCACGGTAAAGCGGTTCACATAGCCTACGATATCAGCGGGATCGAACATGAAACCGTCCACGAAACGGTCATCCTCTTCCTGCCCTTCGATGCGGATGTCGGCATCATCAGGCGCATTCGCATCGCCCAGCGCCGCCCGATAAATATCCGGCCTGTAGGCGGAAAGTGCGGCTTCCACACCCGCTTGCGAAAATTCCGCCTGACCCCAGCGGATCATCTGGCTGTAAATCCACAATGCCTGGCTCTGGCGGGGATAATTGGCATGGCCGCTGTGGAAAAGGAAATATTTGTCGATCACCCGGCGGTTGCCGTGGCTGTCGATGCTGAATTCACCGGCAAGCACCCGGCGGATGATGCCTTCAGGCGCGCCAATGTAGCGAGGGTCAGCAAGGGCCTTGCTCAGATCGTCGTGATTTTCCGCAAGGTCGCACCAGCGTGCGGCTGCATCGAGCGCCGTCAGCAGCCGGCCGACCGTTTCCTGCTGGCTTTCCGCCCATTCAGGCCGCATGCCGATCACCTTTTCCGGCGCCGACGGCCACAAATCCTGCTTGGCGGCGACGATGCGGCCGACACCGCGCTCGGCGGCGACGATGTTCCACGGCGCGCCGACGCAGAACCCGTCGATGGCGCCCGCCGCCAGCGCATCCGACGTCAAGGGTGGCGGCACGACCACCAGCTTGACATCGTGATCGGGGTGAATACCACCGGCAGCGAGCCAATAGCGAAATTCGTAATTATGCGATGAGAACGGATAGGTCATGCCAAGCGTCGGCGGCGCTTCGCCGCGCGTCCGCATATCATCGAGTACCCGCTTCAAAGCCTTGGCGTTTTCGAGCGCTCCCGCCGTTTCAGACAGCCCTGTCAATGCCTTCATCCGCCCAAACAGCCGGGTCGAAAGCGTGATCGCATTGCCGCCACGTCCAAGTGAAAAGGGCGTGATCGTCGGTGAGGGGTTGGAGCCAAGCCCCAGCATGGAGGCGACGGGCATGGGCGACAGCATATGGGCAATGTCGAATTGCCGGAATGCCAGCCGGTCGCGCACATTCGCCCAGGACACATCCTTGACGAGATCGAGCGACAGGCCTTCGCGCTCGGCAAAACCGAATTCAGCCGCCGCAATCAGAACAGAGGCATCGACAAGCGGAATAAAACCGGCGCGCAGGATTTTCTGCCGGTCACTGCCCACAAGTGCTGGTGCGCCAGTCCCTACGCTATGTGATCCGGCTGATTTTCCCGGTGCCGCCATATCATACACTCCACACTGCCCGAGCGGCCTTTGTCACATCAACAGACCGGCCGCGGTGACCACGCTTTGCGCGATCTCGGAAATTTTCTTTTTCTCGTTCATCGCCGTTTGCCGCAAAAGCGCAAAGGCCTCCTCTTCGGAAAGGCCACGCATCTTCATCAGGATGCCCTTGGCGCGCTCGATGACCTTCCGTTCCTCCAGCGCCGATCTGGCGTCGGCAAGTTCCCGTTGCAGACGGCTGAAAGCATTAAAGCGGCTGACCGCCATATCGAGAATGGGTTTGACCCGTTCTTTCTTCAGCCCATCGACCACATAGGCGGAAACCCCCGCCTCGACGGCCGCTTCGATGGAAGCGGTGTCGGAACGATCGACGAACATGGCGATCGGCCGGCCGACCGTGCGGGTGAGCTGGAACAGATGCTCCATCATGTCGCGGTTGGGATTTTCAAGATCGATGAAGATGACATCGGGCTGCAGCGTCTCGATGGTGCGCGCCACCCCGTTCACCTCATGGATGACCGTGACGCGATGATAGCCAGCCTCGCGCAGCCCCTCCTCGATGATGGAAGCGCGGATCGCGTTTTCGTCTAAGACAAGAATGGTGAGGTCGCGAAGCGTCATGCAGCATTGATGGCGCAGCGCAACAAACTTGGCAATCGGCTGCCGATGCAAAAATGGAGGGAGCGACAAGGGGCTTTCTCTCCCCTGCCGCCTGCCTTATCAGGATGCGTGTTCGACGGCGCGTTCGAGCGCCTTCAAAACCGTACGCTCGGAGAGATTGAGATAGATTTCCATCTCGTTGCCGGCGTCGGCCGCTTTGCCCTCTTCCATCAACGATAGAATCTTGCTGTTCATATCCACGAAGGGCGAATGAAGCTGTTCTGGATCTTTCAGCAAGCCGAAGCAAAGCCTGAGTTCAGCGGCGATGCGCTCATAAAAATCGCTGAGACGGACGCTGTCGAGGAGATCGACGACAGCGGCATGGAACTTCATGTTGGCGCTGCCCACACCCAGCCAGTCGGCCTGATCGCGCTTGACCTTGGCATCCTCGACCGCCGCCCGCATGACCCTGATGGCAGGGTGCTTGTGCCAGGCCTGGCGCAGCGCACCGCACTCAACCATGCGCCGCACCCTATAAATATCGATCACGGAAGCCATGGTCGGAACGGCGACAAACACACCGCGATTGGCCTCGTGGCGCAACAGGCCGTCCTTCGTCAGAAGACGGAAGGCTTCGCGCAGCGAATTGCGGGAGACGTCGAAACGTTCGCTAAAGGCTGCCTCTGAAAGGCGCTGTCCCGGCATCAACTCGCCGGAGATCAACAGGGTGCGGATACCCTTCGCCAATCGATCCGCAAGCGGCAGACCCTCTATCGTTTCCGTCATGGCGCTTCTTTCCTTAAGGCAATGCAGCATCGGAATTCCGTGACAGGCATGTTCGGACACGGCATGATTGCCCATAGCACAAAGCATTAGCAAAGCACGAAAAAAACGTGATTAAATCATGGCCATAACGTCCAACAAATAGACAAAATGAAAGAACGATAGTTTTATATTGTTCAACAATATTGACAATTGCGCAGAACACGACAAGATCGACCGCATAAAGCATCCGCGAGGGGCGGATTGCGACAGGAGCGGAGAAAATCCATGGAGCAGAAAAAGCTCACCCCGACTGCCGATCTCAAAATGTCAAAACGCGCATCTCTTCTGGGAGCGATCTTCCTGATGGCGACATCCGCCATCGGTCCGGGATTCATCACCCAGACGGCGACATTCACCACCCAGCTTGGCGCAGCCTTTGCCTTCGGCATTCTCGCCTCCATCCTCATCGACTTCGTCGTGCAGTTGAATATCTGGCGTATCGTGACGTTAACGCGCATGCGCGCTTCCGACATTGCAAATGCTGCCATTCCGGGCGCAGGTTACCTGCTCGCCATTCTCGTCATCATCGGCGGTCTGTTCTTCAATATCGGCAATATCGGCGGCACCGGTCTCGGCCTGAACGCCATTTTCGGGCTGGACCCGAAAATCGGCGGTGCGATCAGCGCGATATTCTCCATCGCCATCTTCGTTTCCAAGCGCGCGGGTCTTGCCGTTGACCGGTTCATCATTTTCGCCGGCATCCTGATGATCGTGCTGACGCTTTATGTGGCATTCGTCTCCGCGCCGCCGGTGGGCGACGCCTTCCGCCAGACCTTCCTGCCGGATACCATCAATTTCGCGACCATCACAACCATCGTCGGCGGCACCGTCGGCGGCTACATCACCTATTCCGGCGCGCACCGCCTGCTGGACCGGGGCATGGTCGGTATTGAAAACCTGCCCGCCGTCAACCGCGCCGCGCTCACCGGCATCGCCGTCACCGGCATCATGCGTTACGTGCTGTTTCTTGCCATTCTCGGCGTCGTCGCCAGCGGCGTCGTCATCGATACGTCGGGCCAGGCCGCCAATCCCGCCGCACAGGCCTTCCGTTCGGCCGCGGGCGATCTCGGCTTCCGGCTCTTCGGCATCATCTTCTGGGCAGCGGCCATCACCAGCGTCATCGGCGCAGCCTATACGTCCGTCTCGTTCCTGCCCGTCTTCAAACAGGATATGAGCGAGCGCGCCCGCAATATGGCGACGGTCGTTTTCATCGCCGTCTCGCTCGTCTGCTACCTGCTGATCACGACGCCGCCCGCGGCCATGCTGGTCTTCGTCGGCGGCCTCAACGGTCTTATCCTGCCCATCGGCCTCAGCATTTTCCTGTTCGCCGCATGGAAACGCGAAGACCTGATGGGTGGCCATCGCTACTCGCGCATTCTGCTCGGGCTTGGCGTTCTGACTTGCGCATTGACATGGTACATGGGCTACAAGTCCGCCGGCACCATCTTCGGCCTGCTCGGCCTGTAAAAACCAAAGGGAGGCGAACATGGCCGCTATCGATCTCAACAGCGATCTTGGCGAAAGTTACGGTGCGTGGAGCATGGGAGACGATGAGGCGATGCTCGCCATCGTTTCCAGCGCCAACATCGCCTGCGGATTTCACGCAGGCGACCCGGCCGGCATCTACCGCACCGTCAAGGCCGCCGCCGAAAAAGGCGTGGTCGTTGGCGCCCATGTCTCCTATCCGGACCGCGTCGGCTTTGGCCGCCGCGATCTGGACGCGACCTCGGAAGAGCTGATCGCCGATGTTATCTACCAGATCGGCGCGCTGAAAGGCGTCGCCGCCGCTGCCGGAACCACGGTGCGTTACGTCAAGCCGCACGGCGCGCTTTACAACCGCATCGCCAATGACGCGAAGCAGGGGCAGGCGGTAATCGACGGCATCAAGGCTATCGACCCTTCGCTGGTGCTGATGGGCCTCGCCAATGCACCTATCCTCGATCTCGCCCGCAAGGCGGGCCTTTCTGTTGTCGCCGAAGCTTTCGCAGATCGTGCATATACACCCCAGGGTCAGCTCGTTTCGCGCCGGGAAGCCGGTGCCGTTTTGCATGACGCGGCAAAGATTGCCGACCGTATGGTGCGGCTTGCCCGCGAAGGCACGCTGGAGGCGATCGATGGCAGCATCATAAAAATCGAGGCACAATCGATCTGCGTGCATGGCGACAGCCCCGGCGCAGTCGCCATCGCCCAGGAAATCCGTCGTCGGTTTGAAGCCGAAGGCATCGACATCCGCTCTTTCGCATCCAATCGCTGAAAGGATAGCCGATGACGATACCGACATCCTATCTCAACTACACGGACGCAGACGCCGCACGCAAGGCCCGCGCCACCTATCGCGATGGCCTTGTCGCCCCAACTTCCGGCATTGCACCCGGCTTCACGCAGGCGAACATGATCGTGCTGCCGCGCGACTGGGCCTTCGATTTCCTTCTTTATGCGCAGCGCAATCCAAAACCTTGCCCCGTGCTTGATGTCTCCGATCCCGGCTCGCCCACCACGCTTCTGGCACCCGACGCTGACCTGAGGACCGACCTGCCGCTCTACCGCATCTGGCGGGATGGCAAGCTTGCCGAGGAAACAGCCGACGCGACCGCCGCCTGGGCGGAGCGCGACGATCTCGTCGCATTTCTGATCGGCTGCAGCTTCACCTTCGAAACGCCGATGGTGGAAGCTGGCATCGAAATTCGCCACATGACCGACAAGAGCAATGTGCCAATGTATCTTACCAACCGGCCCTGCCGACCGGCCGGACGGCTGAAGGGCAATATGGTCGTTTCCATGCGACCAATCCCGGCATCGCGCGTGGCCGATGCGGCCACCATTTCCGGACGTTTTCCGGCGGTGCATGGCGCACCCGTGCATGTCGGCGCGCCGGAAGAGATTGGCATCACTGATTTGGCCAAACCTGATTTCGGCGATGCGGTTCGGATCGAACCGGGCGAAGTTCCGGTATTCTGGGCCTGCGGCGTGACCCCACAGGCCGCTGTGATGGCATCTGGTGTTCCCTTCGCCATCACCCATGCGCCGGGCCACATGTTCATCACCGATATTCCCGACACCGCCTATCACGCGTGAGGATATGATGCGTTTTCTCCCCGTCAGCCTCACCACCATTCTTGTTGAACTCGCCGATCTCGATGAAACACTGGCACTCTTCGCCTCGCTTCAGAACGATCCGGTCGAAGGCATTGAAGAGACGGTGCCGGCTGCCCGCACCCTGATGATCCGTTTCCGCCCTGAGAAGATCGATGCCGAAGCGCTGGCCGCGCGGCTGGCAAGCCGTGATCTCTCGGCAAAAATCGCGCCTTCAGACAATCTCGTGGAAATCCCCGTCCATTATAACGGTGAAGATCTGGCCGATGTTGCCGAGCTGACCGGCATGAGCATCGAAGAGGTCATTCGCCGTCATACCGAGAGTGAATTTACCGTGGCCTTTTGCGGCTTCGCTCCCGGTTTCGGTTATCTGGTCGGCGGCGATCCGGCGCTGCATGTGCCGCGCCGGCAGAGCCCGCGCACCCGAATTCCAGCCGGTTCGGTGGCGCTAGCCGGCGCCTTCAGCGGCGTCTACCCGCAAAACAGCCCCGGCGGCTGGCAGATCATCGGCACCACGCCGGTGAAGATGTGGGACATTGACCGCGACCCCGGCGCGCTTTTCCAGCCGGGTTATCGCGTGCGCTTCGTCGACATGGACAAGGCCGGAAGAACGGTCGATATCCCTGTCTCGGCTCCGCGCGGTCCCAGAAAAGAACCGTCAAAAGAAGGTCCGCATTTCGAGGTGCTTGCCGCACCCATGCCTGCCATCTTTCAGGATCTCGGCCGCTTCGGCCAGACCGGACAGGGTGTTTCGGCCTCCGGCGCGCTGGATCGCGGCGCATTCAATGCCGCAAACCGAATCGTCGGCAACCCTGCCAACACGCCCTGTCTTGAACTGACGCTCGGCGGTTTTTCCTTCAGGAGCACAAATCGCACCGTCATCGGCATAACCGGCGCACCCTGCCCCGTCACAATCACCACGATGGATCGCAGCTTTGCGGCCAACACCCATGTTCCGGTCTCCCTTGAACCCGGTGATGTAGTCAGTTTCGGCCAACCACCGAAGGGCATGCGCTGTTATCTTGCGGTACGCGGCGGTTTTGATGTCGAGCCGGTGCTGGGCAGCTTCGCCACCGACACACTCGCTGTCGTCGGTCCCGAGCCAGTGGGCGCGGGCGCCGTCCTTTCGCTCAAGGATGAGAAGACTGGCCTTTCCAGCGTGTCGATCGATGAGGTTCCGGCCTTCGACCCGCCGGCAACCGGCGAGGTCGTGACGCTGGACGTCGTTCTCGGACCGCGAACGGACTGGTTCACGCAAAAGGGCATCGAGACCCTGACCGGCCAGCTCTGGCAGGTCACACCGCAATCGAACCGCGTCGGCATCCGCCTTGCAGGGGAAGTGCCGGTGGAACGCAAGGACAGCGCCGAATTGCCGAGCGAAGGCACGGCGACCGGGGCGATCCAGATTCCCCATAGCGGCCAGCCGGTGCTGTTCCTTGCCGATCACCCGTTGACCGGCGGTTATCCCGTCATCGGCGCGGTCGCCGAATATCATCTCGATCTTGCCGGGCAAATCCCGGTCAACGCCAAAATCAAGTTCCGCCCGATCGGCCCCTTTGCCGAAATCGCGGCCAAAAACACATAATTCCGAGGAGAAGAGCGATGAAAAAAGTGCTGATTGCCAATCGCGGCGAGATCGCGGTGCGCATCATCCGCGCATGTCGCGATTACGGCCTGCAATCGGTCGCCGTTTATGCCGATCCAGATCAGGATGCGCTTTTCGTCCGGCTGGCGGATGAGGCCTATGCGCTGGAGGGCGTGCGCCCGGCCGAGACCTATCTCGATATCACCAAGCTGATCGCGATTGCCAATCGCGCCGGCGCGGATGCCGTGCATCCCGGTTACGGTTTCTTGTCCGAGCGCGCCGAGTTTGCGCGTGCCGTTCTCGATGCCGGCCTCATCTGGATCGGCCCCGACCCGCACGTCATAGAAGCCCTAGGTGACAAAGTAGAGGCACGGCGCATTGCCACCGGCGTGGGCGCACCGCTGGTCGCCGGCAGTGACGGCCCCGTCGCTTCCGCTGCCGAAGTCACCGCCTTTGCCGAAGAACACGGCCTGCCCGTCGCCATCAAGGCGGCTCATGGCGGCGGCGGACGCGGCCTGAAAGTGGCGTGGAAGATGGAAGAGATCGCCGATCTCTACGAATCCGCCGTGCGCGAGGCAACCGCCGCATTCGGTCGCGGCGAATGTTTTCTGGAACGTTTTCTCGACCGGCCGCGCCACATCGAGGCGCAGGTTATCGCTGACAAGCACGGCAATGTGCTTGTCCTCGGCACCCGCGACTGCTCGCTGCAGCGCCGGAACCAGAAGCTGATCGAAGAGGCTCCAGCCCCCTTCCTATCCGCCGAACAGCGACAGAAGATCCATGCCGCCGCCAAGGCGATCTGCGCTGCTGCTGGCTATTCCGGTGCCGGCACAGTCGAATTCCTGCTCGGCGTCGATGGCACGATTTCCTTCCTCGAGGTCAATACGCGCCTGCAGGTGGAACATCCCGTTACCGAGGAAACCACCGGCATCGATCTCGTCATCGAACAGTTCCGTATTGCCGAAGGCCACAAGCTTCGTGTGCTTGAAACGCCGGAGCCACGTGGCCATTCGATGGAATTCCGCATCAATGCCGAAGATCCCGGCCGAGGCTTCCTACCGACGCCCGGCTCGATTTCGGTTTTCGACGCACCCTCCGGTCCCGGCATTCGCGTGGATAGCGGTGTCGTCAGCGGCTCCAGCGTGCCCGGCGTATTCGACTCGTTGATGGCGAAGCTGATCGTCACGGGTGCCGACCGCGACCAAGTCCTGCGCCGCGCCCGCCGCGCGCTGAAGGAATTCCGCATCGAAGGCATCGCCACCGTTCTGCCGTTCCATCGCGCCGCGATCGAAGCCGAAGATTTCATCGGCACCGATGGCTTCAAGGTTCACACCCGCTGGATCGAGACCGATTTCGCCGCCATGCCGGATGCCATGGAACGCCCGGCACCGGCCGACGACCCTTCCGTCACTCGTACCTTTCTGGAAATTGACGGCAAGCGTGTATCGGTTGGTCTGCCCAGCCTGCTGCTCTCCAGCCTCGGTGCAGTTAGCGGCAGCAGCGCGGCTGTTTCCGGCACCGCCGCCCCCAAGGAAAAGGAAGGCGAAATCACCGCCCCCGTTTCCGGCACCCTGCAATCTTTCAAGGTGAAAGACGGTGAGGTGGTTTCCGAAGGCGATCTGCTGGCCGTCATGGAAGCCATGAAGATGGAGACGCAAATTGTCGCCACCAAGGCCGGCAAAGTCCGCCTGATCGTCAAGGAAGGCGACTATCTGCAGGCGGGCGCAGCCCTCCTCGACATAGCCGGCTAATATACGTCGGACCTGCCGGCCTCACAATTGCAGATCGCGCATCTCCGGCGGCGGAACCCTTTCGCCGCCGGGCCGTTTATGGCGCGACCTGCTAACCATCGTGAGGGAAATATGGCCGGACGCACCTTGCTTCAGTTCTTCCATTGGTATTATCCGGACGGAGGGAAATTATGGAGCGAGGTGGCCGAAAAGGCCGAAAGCCTTGCGAAAATGGGCATCACCGATGTCTGGCTGCCGCCCGCTTATAAGGGTGCTGCCGGTGGCTATTCGGTCGGTTACGATACCTACGACCTCTTCGACCTCGGCGAATTCGATCAGAAGGGCACAGTCGCCACCAAATATGGCGATCGCGCCGCCCTCGAACACGCCGGCCGGACGCTGAAGGAAAACGGCATCCGCGTCATTCATGACGTGGTTCTAAACCACAAGATGGGTGCGGATGAGAAGGAGAACGTGCGGGTTCGCCGCGTCAATCCCGAAGACCGCACCGAGATAGATGACGAAGATTTTCAGGCGCTTGCCTATACACGCTTCACCTTTCCGGGCCGCAATGGCAAACATTCCAAATTCATCTGGGACCTGAAGTGCTTCAGCGGTGTCGACCACATCGAGGAGCCGACTGAAGACGGCATTTTCCGCCTCGTCAATGAGTATGGCGATGGGGAATGGAATGAGGAAGTCGATCAGGAAAACGGCAATTTCGATTATCTGATGGGTGCCGATGTCGAATTCAGAAACCGGGCGGTTTACGAGGAACTCAAATATTGGGGCCGCTGGCTCTCCGAGCAGGTGCAGGTGGATGGCTTCCGGCTGGATGCCGCCAAACATATTCCGGCCTGGTTTTTCCGCGACTGGGTCGGCCATATGCGCGAAACGGTCGATCCCGATCTTTTCGTCGTGGCGGAATATTGGCACCCCGATCTCGAGGCGCTGAAAAGCTATCTCGAACTGGTCGACAAGCAGTTGATGCTTTTCGACGTCGCCCTTCACCATCGCTTTCACGACGCCGCAAAACAGGGTGGCGATTTCGACATGCGCAGCATCTTCGACGGCTCGCTGGTAGCGGCCGTTCCCGACCATGCCGTCACGCTCGTCGATAATCATGACACGCAGCCGCTGCAATCGCTGGAAGCACCGGTTGAACCCTGGTTCAAACCGTTGGCCTATGCCATCATTCTGCTGCGCGAAGAGGGCGTTCCCTGCGTCTTTTATCCTGATCTGTTCAGCACGAGCTACACTGATACCGGTAATGACGGCAACGAGCACAAAATCGACATTCCTGCGATAGAATGCCTGCCGAAGCTCATTGAAGCGCGCAGCCGTTTTGCCAATGGTGCGCAGACGGATATTTTCGATGATCCAAGCTGCATCGCCTTTATCCGCCACGGCACTGCCGATGCCCCGGGCTGCGTGGTGGTGATGTCGAATGGCGAACCGGCGGAAAAGCAGATTGATCTCGGACCAGACCATGCAGGCGCGGTCTGGCGGGACTTTCTGGAGCACCGAAACGAAAAAATCACCCTCGAAGATAGCGGCAGGGGCGTCTTCCCCACCAATGGTGGCAGCGTCAGTGTCTGGGTTTCAGCCGAAGCCGAGTGAGGGCAACCGCCAGGAAATATTCCCTTATTCGCCGGATACGAGACGGCGCGGACCTGCGCCGTCATCGGCCAGAACATCGTTCGGATTGCGTAGCGGACAATCGTCCAAAGAAAGGCAACCGCAACCGATGCAGCCGGTAAGCTGGTCGCGCAGCATCACCAGGCTGTTGATGCGAAGCTGAAGCATCTCTCGCCAGGACTGTGAGAACCGTCGCCAGTCCGCCGCCGTCGCCACCCGATCCTGTGGCAAATCCGCCATTGCATCCCTGATAATGCTGAGCTGAATACCGGCCCGCTGGGCGATGCGGATGATGGCGATACGCCGCAGGACGGCGCGATGATAACGGCGCTGATTACCGGCGGTACGCCAGCCCTCGATCAAGCCCTTTGCTTCGTAAAAATGGATGGTGGAAACAGCGACCCCGCTACGATGGGCAACCTCCCCCACCGTCAGGCTGTGCTTAAACACGGTACTTTCCATTCTGGCTCCTGTTTCCGGAACGATTTCCGCTCGGAAACGCGGAAACTCGTTGAAGAGCAGCCGGTATAATTCCTCAACTATAGTTGAGGTCAATAGGCGAATGGTTAAAAAAAGAGGGGCGCCCGGTGGGCGCCCCCTCAGATCTTGCAAACACGGCCGGATCAGAATTTCGCCGTCATGCTGATCCAGAAACGGCGACCTTCCATGACAGTGTTGAAATCGTCGGTGCCGACATCCTTGTCGAAGACGTTATAGACGGCAGCGTTAAGATCGACATTTTCGGCAACTGCATATTTCGCACCGATATCGAGGGTAGTGTAGGCCTCATATTTGCGCCCGGCCTTACCATTGATCGTCACCGGCGTCCCATTGGTGCCGATGCGCGGTCCGGCATTGATTTCCGATCCGTGATAATTGACCGAAGCCCAAGCTTCGAGACCATCTATCGGTGTCACCCAGTCGCCCCGCAGATTGGCCATATGCTCCGGTGTCCGCGCCAGCGGGAAACCTTCATAATCGCCGGTTTTCTGTTCGGAATGTGTGTAGGTGTAGTTACCACGCAGCGTCAGTTCCGGCGTGGCGTACCAGGTTGCCGTCAGCTCCACACCCTGAATCACCGCATCGTCAATATTGTAATTGTACCAGAGGCGATAATTGCGGTCCTCGCTCCAGCGGGCAGGCGTTCCATCGGGGTTGAGCACCAGCGCGTTGGAAATCTTGTCCTTGAAATCGGTGTAGAAATAGGTAGCGCCAAGCGCGACATCGCCATTGTCCCAGAGTGCGGCCACTTCGTAGCTCGTGCTCTTTTCCGCTTCCAGGCTCGGATCGCCGATAATCACGCCGCAAGTGCCGCTCGGACCATAGGTGCAACCACCGCCACCGGTGGTATAGGCATAACCCGGCGCGACCTGGCGGATTTCAGGCGCGCGGAAACCGGTGGAAATGCCGCCCTTGATGGTCAGCTCCTCCGTCGCACTCCAGACACCATAAAGGCGCGGGCTGAAATGATTGCCGTATTTTTCATGGTTATCGAGACGCAGACCACCGGTCAGCGCGAAATTATCGACAATGCGCCACTCATCCTCGACAAAAAGCGCCCATTGGGTGGCAGAAAAAGTCTCGTCCAGACTGGTGCGGCGTCCCGGATTCTGGTCCTTCAGACGCGCTTCGAAGTATTGGCCGCCCGTCACCAGCGTGTGGTTTCCGAACAATTCGAAGGGCGTGGTGAACTTGCCGTCGAGAACAGTGTTGCGCACTTCAGGCGAGCGCGGATTTTCGGTTACACGTCCCGTGCGGATATTTCGGGTGAAATTGGTGCGCTCGGCCCATTCCTGCTGGAAGGAGAATTCAGATGTGGTCGGCCCCCACCGGCCGGTATGAGACAGGGACCAATGATCGCGCGTATTGGTGTTGTAAGTGCCGTTGGCGTCAGCCGCCGCCAGCGTATCACCGGGCTCGGCGCTGCGGCGAAGCCGTGTTTTGCCGCCCTCGAGATAAATGTCGTGGTCTTCATTCGGCGTAAACGTCAGACGGCCGTTGAAATCGTATTCCTTGGCGCCCGTGGTGCCGTTCAGGACGCTATCTTCGCCGCGTGTGAAGCCCCTGCCCCAGACCTGCAGGCCCAACTGGTCCTTCAGGATCGGCCCATTGGCATACCAGGAGACCTGACCACTATTGCCGAATTTGGAATGCTGCTGAACCGTGCCCTCGGTGGTGACGGAGCCTGACCAGACATCACCAACCTTGCGTGTGATGATGTTGATGACGCCGCCCATCGCATCGGAACCATAAAGCGAGGACATCGGCCCACGCACGACCTCGATGCGCTCAATCGCCGAAACCGGCGGAACGAAGCTCTGTTCGAAACCGGAGTTGCCGTTAGTGCGGGCATCGCGGGTGCTCTGCCGCTTGCCGTCAACGAGGACCAGCGTGTAAGCGCCGGGCAATCCGCGAATGAAAATATCCTTTTCATTGGCGATGCCGGTGACAGATACACCCTGCACTTCACGCAGAGCATCTGTCAGATCGCGATAGGACCCCTTTTCCAGATCCTCGCGCGTGACAACCGTGATGCTGGCAGGCGCGTCCTTCACATTCTGCTCGAAGCCGGATGCGGTGACGACGATCTGCTGGAGAACCGTGGTTCCTTCCTGCGCCTGCTGCGAAAAAGCGGGCAGAGCAAAGCCCAGCGCCGTTCCTGCCGAAAGACCGGCCTTTATTATTGTCGCAGCGTTGTTCCGGCCGCGGTACTTCAATTCCATGTTACGCCCCCGCATTTAACTTGAGAATTTAACCCCACTTATTTAGGAGGGAGTGCGGGCGCAATGCGTTTGTTTTCGAACCATTCTAAATTCCAGAAATTGCAAAAAGGGCTCCTCCACTCAGCGGCGGAGTAAAAAAATCGCACAATGACAACCGGCAAGAGAAAAGAGCAATCAGCTTCCCCGACAAAGCCAGACAGGCTTGGACAGCTGAAATTACTTGTCGCTTTCGATGCGTTGTTGCGGGAAGGCAGTGTCAGCCGAGCTGCGGCCGGTATGGGACTGCCTATTTCCTCGATGAGCCGCATATTGCAGCAGCTGCGGGAGAAATACGGAGACCAGCTGTTTTTGCGCACCGGCCAGGGCCTGCGCCCGACACCCTTTGCCGAGAACATGCGGCTGCGGATCCGCTCGCTGGCGGCAGAAGCGGATAACCTGATCGATTATTCACGGGAGAAACCGGAACTGCCTGCCGCCGCCAATAAAAGCGGCTGGGAACGGCCAGTGCTGATGAAGGCACCACCGCTTTCGCTTCGCCCAAGCGTTGTTCTGGAAGGCCAGCCGACACCGGAAAACATCGCCGACCGTCTCGCCCGTATCGGCCACAATGCCGATCCGCAGCAGCGGCTTGCCAAATACATAGCAACCTCGGCAATGGGCATCGGCAATAGCCGCCCACTCAGCCAGGAGGAGGCGATGGATGCGCTAGCGATCATTCTCGACGGCGATGCCGACCCGATTCAAATCGGGGCGCTGCTTGCAACCATGCACTATCGCGGTGGGACCGCAGCGGAGCTTGCCGGTTTCATTGAAGCCATGTGGCGGCATATAGAAAGAGACCGGCAGCGGCCTGCCGCCGTTGATCTCGACTGGCCGGCCTATATGTCGCCCAAACATCGCGACGCACCGTGGTTCCTGCATTCCGCCCGCCTCGTTTCCATGGCGGGATACAGCGTTTTGTTGCATGGCCATGTGGGTCAGGGAGAAAATGGCGGCAAGCTCGAACTTGCAGCTGAAGCCTGTGGAATTCCCCTATGCCATTCTCTTTCGCAGGCGGCTGAGGCCACAGCCTCAGAACGGATCGCCTATTTGCCGATTGGCGGCCTGTCTCTGCAGTTCCAGAGCCTTCTTGGCCTGCACGGCATTCTGGAAATGCGCCTGCCGCTCAACACGGTCGTGCATCTTCTCAACCCGCTTCGCGCCAGAAGTGCCATCATCGGTGTCGCCCGCCCCTCCTATCAGGAGCTTCACCGCGACACTGCTCGGCTGCTTTCGGTGGAAAACCTCGCCATTCTCGGCAATACGCGGGATTTTGCGCAATTCACACCGTTTCGTAGCACCCGGATTTTTGGCCTCTCCAAAGGCAAAGATGTTGAATTCGTCATTCCAGCCCGCGAAACGCCCCCGGCCGAGATGCCAACCATGTTCACCACCTTCGAATATTGGCGGGCAGTGTGGACGGGGGCGGCCAGGGATGAAAGGGCCGAAACCACCATCATCTCCACGGCTGCAATCGCGCTGATGCTGGTCAACGACATGGCCATGCCATTTGAAGAGGCTTATGCCCGCAGCCTGCGGCTGTGGCACGACAGGGCGCGTAATTTCGCCAATGTCTGAAAGCTTGGGGCCTGAAAGCTCAGGCGTTGGCGACTGATTTTTTCAGTGCCAGATACTCCCACACGGCAACGAGCAGCAGGATGCCCGTGCTTGCCAGTTGCAGGATGAAAAGCGGTATGCCCGGCACCGGCAAAAGCAGGAGGAGCGCCACCACACCGGCAAAATGCGAAACGGGCCGCTGGTAAGTGGCGGCAATCTTGACGCCGATATTGCCCGCAAGGAACAGGATGGGGCCGCCGAGAATAGCGATGGCCTCCCTTAACGTCACGCCCTCCCGGGCATGGGACAGGCTGAAATCTTCTCCCACCGCCGTCAGGATAATGCCCGCCACGATAGGCAGGTGGCCATAGTTGAAGAGATTATGGGCGATCTTCGCTTTCTCTTCTGCATTCTCAGCCTTTCTGGACGCTTCCTCCTGCCCGTGATGGAAATAGATCCACCACATCGCCACGGTGCTGACGAAGGCAGAACAGAAAACGATGAATGTCAGGGTGGAATTCATATATTCAGTGGCCGTGCGGCCGGTGGTGAGAATGGTTTCGCCGAGGCAGATGATCACGAACAGCGCGCAGCGCTCCGCCAGGTGTTCGCCGGAAAGATGCAGCCTGTCCTCGTCGCTGGATGCCACACCCGGCACCACATAACGGCAGGCCGGTCCCGCATATTCGATCGCCAGCGCCACACCCCACAGGAGAATACGGTCCGTCAGATCGACCAGCCCGCCGGCCAGCCAGAACAGGCTTGATATGACGAGCCAGATCGTTACGCGCACGAAAACCAGAAAAGACTGCCGATCTTCCCCCTTGAAGGCATAAAGCGCAAAAAGGCTCCGCCCCACCTGCATGGTGCTGTAGATGAGGGCGAAAACGAACCCCTGTTCCGCAAAAGCTTCCGGCAGAGCGATGGCCAGCAGCACCCCACCGAACATCAACACAAAGAGCAGAATCCGGACCGGCTCCTTTTCCGTATTGAGCAGATTGGTGATCCAGGTCGTGTGTATCCACAGCCACCATAACGACAATATCAGGATACCTGCTTCAAGCGCAGCCGTTGGCCCGAAATCCTTTGCCAATGCATGCGAGAGCTGGATGAGCGCGAAGACAAAAACCAGATCGAAAAACAACTCGGGGAAAGTCGCCTTTTCAGCGTCCTGTCCTTCTCGCCTGATCCAGCTTTCCGCAGCCGGCGTGCACTCGGAAATCTCTGTTTCAGTTCCCATTCTGCTTTTGCGCCCATTCGTGAAATATCAAGTTGCTGTACCCTCTCACCGTTGTGAGAGATCAGCCTCCACGCCAAGGGTATCGAGGCTCGAAGTTCGTCCTGGAAATTTGAGCGCGCGCGCACTGTCTGGATAAAAACGCGGCCCCACCAATCGTACCTTCCTGCCCAGGACGTCTGTAATATAATCGGGTGCGGCAGATGCTTCAGAGAATGTGACGCTCCGGGCCTTATCCCGCTCCAGCGTGCTGACCTCAATGGGCTGGGCAAGTACCGGCAGCACCGTCATGCAGGTGAAGGCGGTGGCAAGAAAAATGGACTTGGGCAACATCGGTCTATCCCTGACGTAATTATTTGCGCCATAAACAGCCTGCACCCGTTTTTGTTCCGACGCTGTTCAGGCCTCTCCGTCGAGATAGGTGCGATATTGCACATAATCCGCACTTGTTTGCCCATCAACGATTTCAGGCGGCCGGCCCGTACCTCCCGTTAGATAACCCGCACTTTCGAGCTCCGCTTTCAAAAGCTTTTCAATCGCAACGTGCCGGGGCAAGGCGTTGTCCGCCATATAGAGAGCGACGGCCAGCTCCATATCGTCTGGAAAAATCATCGGCGCGGCATCCATTTTCAACAATCAGGTGGAAACGCGCAATGACGACGAAGGTTCAATACCGTTGGTTTGTGCCCGCATTCCCGACCATCAAGCGTCTACAAAATGATTGCTTCTGGCCGCGGCCAAAACATCGTCACCAACAGTTCCCGACGGCTGTTCGAAGGGCTGCCACTCCCCTTTTTGGTGCGGACTGATGCACGAAATAACGTCTACATGACCCAATCGTCGCAATTAAGCGTTCAAAATATCCCGGACTCAAGCGATTGAAACCAATCAGCGAAAATCTAAAACGAAAGCTAATAGCGATTTAACTTTCATTACCTTGCATTAACCATAGGAGTTCTCATTGGCTGAATTCTGGTGTGTTCAACAGCAGCCTTACCGCGAATCTCTCTGCAGTTCTGGAAACAGTGAAAATGTACCTGCGGACCAGCTTTTTCGCAAGCTATCGCCATTTCCCGGCGGTTCAAGTTTTACGCTCGCATGCTCGTCTCCAGCTTGTCCGTGCGACCGCGCAGCTGCGCCAGCAGCATGGCTTGAAGATCAAAACCACCCTCCTGTGACTTCCGGGTCAGATTGCGTAGATACCCACCCAGCGAACTGATCTGCTCCGCCTTCTGCAATAGGCAGGCAAGGATAGCCGCCGTTCCCTGTCGACCGAAGGCGGTGAGCGCCTCCTGATAAGCCGACTGGCTGATGTTGAACATGGTTCTGATGACGGAGGTTGCCACCTCCAGATCGCGCCAGCCTGTCACCGCTCCGCCTGGGGCATAGAGCGAGATATCCGGGCAAGCCTTCAAAACCAAAACAATATCAGGAACAAAAAATTGCTTATGAACAACAGGCCTGAGCGGTGGTGGCGAAGGTTTTGTACTGACAGGTGCGGCACATGCTGGCTGAGCCGCAGTGTTTACGACCGGTGGAACGGTTGCCGGTTCACGCAAATCTAGCGGTTTAGATATGGATTCGGATTCTGAATTCTTTATGAGACGCTCATTTTGGCAGTCATTGCCGCTCAAATCTTCGGATTTTTCAATATTTTCCAGATAGTTGGTCACTTCTGCGCGTAGCGAGGCCAGAAAACCGGCGATTTCCTTAAGCTCAGCGGGTTTTGAATTGCGGCCAAGCGATCCGGCGACGGCATTGTAGCGGGCCTGAAACCCTTCGAATGTTTCAGTCTGGCCGCTGGCGGCGATCATTTCACAGAGTTTCTGGATATCACGACGGCAAAGGCTGATGCTTTCGCGAAGCCGTTGAAGATCGAGCCGCTCGCGGATGATGCGTTCAGCCAGGTCTTCAATTTCTGTCTTGCGGGCAAGAAGCGGCGCCAGCGAGAAACCATAGGCTTCGCTGATCTCCCCTCCCCTGTGCTTGCGGGCGTAGCGTTTTCCGTTTGGGCTATCTTTACGGATAATGAGACCGGCTTCGACGAGAGCCGAGAGATGCCGGCGCAACGTCTGTTCGGCCATGCCATGTGCTCTCAGCGACAATTGCGTATTGGACGGGAAGACGACCAGGCCGGCTTCGCTGGAGAGTTCGTTCTTTGGATAAAAACTCAAAAGCGCGTTCAAGACCGCAAGCGAGCGATCGGTCACACCGAGCAATGGTCTTGCTTCACAGACCGAACGATAGAGTTTCCACTTATCGACCGCTTCAGTTTTCTTGTTTTTCTGTGCGGCAAACTGAGTTGCGAGAACGCCAAACGACATCGCTCGCCGCCCAAAGGGCGTCGTTACATGTGTGCTGTCCATGTCTTTCACCTTTCACAAGGCAAAAGAAAATCGCTCACCGAAAAATTCGATGCCAAGACTCTTGACTATGATTCGCGGAAATGAGATTCTTTGGGTGCTTAGATCAAAGAAAGGCTTCCGTGCGGCAACGTTCGGGGGCTTTTTTCTTTTGTGATGCGTCTCCTGTTAGTCGTTCGAGTTAAAAATTACTGCTTGGATCGGTATTCGGCAAACAGCGCCTGAAGATGTTCCAGAACGAATTCGGCAAATTCCGGGGCTTCGTTCTTGTCGATCGATATATCCAGCTTGCGGTCGCTCTCGACCACCTTGGCCAATCGACCACCGGTTTCAGACGACCAGACACCGGCTTTTTTCGCCTGCGCCTTGGGCTTCAGGAAATCCAGAAGTGATTTGAACCTGTCTTCGGAGACAAGCGCTGCAACGGAAGGCTCCCGGACATAGGCGCGGGCAGCCTCCTTGACCTGCGACGAGGAAAGCTGATCGGCGAGATCCATCCAGTTACGGCGACCGACGCTAGGCGCGGGACCGATGAGATCAACCAGATCCTCCGGAATGCGGCCGACGACCGACAGCATGTTGGAAAGATCGCCTTTGTGCAGCGACATTGCCGCCATGATCGTATCGCGGGGAAACCGCATCTGCAGTTTCTGGGCGAAGCGCGCCTTTTCAATATAGGTGAGATCGCGGCGCTCGTTGTTTTCCTGCCCCTGCGCCACGACCAGTTGTTCATCACTAAGATCGCGAACGACGGCCTTGACCGGAATACCAAGGCTTGAGACGGCGCGCAGACGGCGATGACCGAAGGCAACCTGATAACGGCCCGGAAACTCGGGATGCGGGC
Organism: Agrobacterium tumefaciens; assembly: GCF_005221385.1. Lineage (NCBI taxonomy): Bacteria > Pseudomonadati > Pseudomonadota > Alphaproteobacteria > Hyphomicrobiales > Rhizobiaceae > Agrobacterium > Agrobacterium tumefaciens. The sequence continues at coordinate 1,023,901 of NZ_CP039904.1, forward strand.
GTACCAGAATGGGAACCTGCTGTCCCTGCTCGCGAATGGCTTCCACCAGACCGGCATCTGCCTCTTCGGAAGCCGGCATACGATCTGGTATGAACGAAGGATCAATATCGGCAGGGTTGAGGGAAACGATCGTCAGACCCTCGGCGAGCCGCTTTTCGATCTCTTCAGCACGCTTTGTACGTTCCGAAACCTCGTTCAGCGACTGGCCAATCATACCAACTGGCGAGTTCACAACATCCGTCACCAGATCGGGAGAACCAAGGATGGGCCTGACGCGTGGCCGCGTCCGCTCACTGGCAGCGTCATTGTTGTCGGTGGCCGGTGTACCGAGGTTTGCGAAAATCTGCTTTCTGCTCATGCTGCCCTACCCCACGCTTTTTTGATCAGTCCTTCGACTTCAGCGTTTACATTGTTCATGGCTTCCAGCGCGCGATCATAGGTCGAGCGGGTGAACTGGGTTCTTTCCACTTCAAAAAGCGTCTGGTTGGTCAATCCGGCATCGGAGACGGCGGTGCTCTTCAGCATCGGATGATTGAGGACGTTTTCACCGAAGATCGAACGCAGGAAAGCAACCATCTGGTTTTGCGGGCCGTCACTCGGTTCAAACCGGGTAATGAGGTAACGCATCCAGTTATAATCGGATCGCGCGCCGGCCCGGCCGATTTCAGCGAGAAGATCACCGGTCATGGCAAGGAACTGGTTCATGGACATGACGTCCAGCATCTGCGGGTGGACGGTGACAAGAACCGAGGTGGCCGCCGTCAATGCCGAAAGTGTCAGGTAACCGAGTTGCGGCGGGCAATCGATCACGACGACATCATAGAAATTCTGCGCCTGGGCGATTGCCTGGCCGATGCGGGCAAAAAACAACGTGTCACCCGGAGCGCGACGCATCAGCGCGCGGGGCGTGTCGTGCTCGAACTCCATGAGCTCCAGATTGCCCGGAACGATGTGAAGGCCGGGAATATAGGTGCCGCGAACGATCTCGGCGATCGGACGGCGTTCCTCGTCGTAGCGGATCGCGCCATAGAGCGTTTCATTCGGGCCGACATCAATTTCTGGCTGATGACCGAAGAGAGCAGACAAACTGGCCTGCGGATCAAGATCGATTGCGAGAACCCTATAACCGCGCAGCGCCAGATATTGCGCCAGATGCGCTGACGTCGTGGTTTTTCCGGAGCCGCCCTTGAAATTCATGACGGCGATGACCTGTAGTTCTTCGCCGTCACGGCGGTGGGGCAGATAGCGGCGTGTGCCACGTGCGCCCTGATCGAGAAGCTTTCTGATCTCGTGCATGTCTTCAACGGAATAGGAGCGGCGGCCTGGTGCCTGTGCCGCGTCAAGTTCCGGACGCTCAGCCGCGATCTGGCGAAGATAAGCCTCGCCAATCCCGATCAGCCGCGCGGTTTCCGCGGGCGAGAAATTTCGCATGCTCTTTTCGGTGTGGGGTGAAAATGTATTTGCATTATGCGCCTGCAATTGGGCTGACAGTGCAGCCGAATGCTGTTGTATAAGGCCCGTCAGGTCGGGTGCCCCTGCAGCACGTCTTGAGTCGGCACTCTGTGTCATTTGTCTTCTTTCGCTCGATATCGCAGTGGCGGTTTTTTTCGAAAAAGGCGGTTTTTTCCGCAACTGAGATATAAGCGCCGATTCTCTTTTTGGCGCAATAGGCTTTTTTCCCGGTTGCGAAACTGCCGCTAAAGCATTGTGGAAGAATCACATTTGGTTTTTGTGACAGTTTGACGGTTAGCCGCGGCTAACTTTGCCGATGTTGGTCAGTCGGCTGTTGTTTAGACAGCGTTTCAGGACCCATGAAGTTAGCCGCGGCTAACTCGGGGGAGCGAATATTGAGATCCCTGCTGTTCGGCTCAGTGAAAAGTGAAGGGTGGACATTCGCAGGCGTTTAATCTCTACTCATTGACTAGAGTATCGTTGAGCCGCGCGCTCCCCGTGTGGCTATTCATACTGTCGCAGGTTGGAGGAATGAATGTCCTATGATGTCGCTCTCGTCGGGTCCGGCTTCGCTGCCATCTGTACCGCCGCCCATCTTCTCTCTTCTCTGCCAGCGAAGGCCTCAATTGCCATTGTTGGCGATGAGTCTGATTTTGGGCGTGGAACGGCCTACCGTACGGAACTACCCTACCACCGGCTAAATGTGCCGGCTGGACGTATGAGTGTCTTTCCTGATCGCCCGGAAGATTTTATCGAATGGCTGAAGGAGAACGGGATAGCGGACGACCCTCTACTGTTTGCGTCGCGCGGAGATTATGGTCTTTATCTAAGAGACAGATTGGCCACTCTGTTGAGAAGCCGTGAACAGAGGGCGAGGGTGGATTTCATTCGGGCCAAGGCTTCCACCTGCCGCCCCAACGATGCGGGGGGATTTACCTTCGTTCTCGAAAACGGTGAGATGATGCGCGCGCAAAACGTTGTTCTGTGTGTAGGTGTCGGTGCGGCGAGTTTGCCGGTGCAAACTGTTGCGAACGACGAGGGCAGGCCGCAGCGGATCATCGGTCACTGCTGGCAGCCCGGGTGGCTATCGAAGGTGAAGATGGGCGACCGCATCTGTATTCTCGGTTCCGGGTTGACGATGATTGACCAAGTGCTGACCCTGCGGGGAAAAGGGCATACGGGGCCGATTCATGTCCTGTCTCGTCGCGGACTTGTGCCGCATCCGCACATCAGTCCACCTTTGCACCCGGTCGATCCAATCTTGCCGGAGAAAACCACGGAGATTAGCCGCCTGTTGCAGTCCTTGCGCAAACAGGTGAGGGAGGGCGCACCCTGGCGTACGGTCATGGATGGGCTGCGTCCGAGAACGCAGTCGCTTTGGCAAGCTCTCACGGCTGCTCAACGAAACAGGTTCCTTCGGCATGCTTTGCCGTGGTGGAATATTCACCGGCACCGCATCGCGCCGGAGGTTCATGCGGCTTTTGAGAAACTGCTTACGGATGATATTCTGGAAATCCACGCGGGTTACCTCAGCTCTGTTGTAGAGCAGGACGAGGGCATTACCCTGTGCTACCGCCGCCGGCATACGCAGATATTGAAAGAGCTGCAGGTGGACTGGGTTGTCAATTGCACGGGTATGGAGCGAGCGGGTATTGGCCATTCGCGCCTTTTGGAAAACATGCGAAACGACGGTGTGCTTCTGCTGGATCCTCTGGGTCTCGGTGTTGAAGTGGACGGCCAGTCTCGCCTGTTGCGGGCGGATGGACAAAGCTGGTCCGGCCTCTTCGCGGCCGGTGCCCTGACGGCGGGCCACTTATGGGAAATAACAGCCGTGCCGGATATTCGGGTACAGGCACAAAAAATTGCGCAACACGCCGCAGACAGAGTGTCATCGAATGATAGGGTTTCAGCCCAGCGGTAAATTGCTGGCTGAGATATCGCAAGCAAGACCGTATTCAAGGCATATTTGTTCGGCACCTGTCTTTCCCATCTTTGGTGTTAGCCGCGGCAAACTTTTCCGAGTTGGTGAATACCCAATGAATGAACCATTGGGGACCTCCAAAGCTGGAGGAGTGCGTCGAAGCAACTTCCCTCACAGACGGAACACAATGATATGCTCTTGCAGCAACAGGTGGTTCCTCGAAAATATCGCTCGTCCCTGTTATCATCCCGGATTAGCGATTTCGTACCGATAAGGGCGGAGACAGGAACGTTTTCTCTGTTTTGCTAAATAATTTACATCGGTTATGGAATGTCGCCGCAAAACCGGCTATAAATCCCGAAAAATGCAATAATCATGAAAATTATTTGCGAGGTTTTGATGGAAAAGCAGAAACTGGTGAGGTTCGCGACGGCTGATAATCAGGCCGGTGGCCAACGTCGGCCATTTGCGAAGGCCGTTCGGGCCGGCGATTTTGTCTATGTTTCCGGGCAGGTGCCGACCATTGACGGGGAAGTGGTGACCGGCGGCATCGTGGCACAGACCGAGCAGGTTGTGGCCAACATCAAGGACGTTCTGGCGCTTGCCGATTGCACGCTTGCCGATGTGGTAAAGGTTAACGTCTGGCTGGATGATGCCCGAGATTTTTCGAGCTTCAATGCCGTTTTCCAGAAATATTTCATCGATCATCCGCCGGCGCGCTCGACCGTGCAGTCGCCGCTGATGGTCGATGCAAAGGTGGAAATGGATGTTATCGCTTATAAGCCGGTGGCTTAACTATCTGATTTTTATGGTTTTGAGAGCATATGATGACCTATCCATGGCCTGAAGCGGGCACACCACTCGATGCGATTTCAACGCCGATGCCGGTGATCGACGAGGATCGGCTTGCGGCGAATATTCTCAAGGCGCAGTCCTATCTCGATGAGCATGGCAAGGCCTTCCGGCCACATATCAAGACGCACAAGATACCGGCCATCGCCAGGCAGCAGTTTCAGGCCGGCGCCATCGGCATCAATTGCCAGAAGGTCAGCGAAGCCGAGATTTTTGCAGATGCCGGATTCGACGATATTCTGATCACCTATAATATTCTCGGCGCGGCGAAATTGTCGCGACTAAAGGCGCTGAATGCGCGTATCGGCCGGTTGAGCGTCGTCGCTGACAGCGTCGCGACAATTGCCGGCCTTGCTGGCACATTCGATACGGAAAAGCCACTTGCCGTGCTTGTCGAATGCGATACCGGCGGAAAGCGCTGTGGTGTGCAGACGCCGGAAGCCGCCCTGTCGCTTGCGGAAAAGATCGACGCGGCACCGGGCCTCGTCTTCAAAGGCATTTTAACCTATCCGGCACCGGGCGGGGCTGAAAAGGTCGAGAGCTTCATTTGCGAGACAATGGCGCTGCTTGCGGCGAGAGGCATCGAATGCCCTGTCCGTTCCAGCGGCGGTTCACCGGATTTTTACGCCGCACACCTCGTGCCTTCGGCAACCGAACACCGGGCGGGCACCTATGTTTATAATGACCGCGCCATGCTGCGCGCTGGTCATTGTACGGCCGGCGATCTGGCAATGCATGTTCTTGCCACTGTGGTATCGCGGCCCACAACCGATAGGGCCGTGCTCGATTGCGGCTCCAAGGCTTTGACCTCCGATCTTCTTGGTTTCAGCGATTACGGGCTGATCGAAGGTTATGAAGGTGCGAAAATCGTCTCGCTCTCGGAAGAGCATGCAGTTGTCGATCTATCCGGCTGCACGTCCGGCAGGCCGGAAATCGGTGACGTGGTCAAGGTTGTGCCGAACCATACCTGCGTTGTCAGCAACCTTTTCGACAGGATGGTGTTTCATCGAAACGGCCTCGTGACCCGGGTGGAAGACGTGGCCGCACGTGGTACCGTCTGGTAATATTACCCGGCTAATCAAATTAAGAGACAGAAAACTGCCTAAAGCAGTCCCGGTAACGAGAAATACAAAAATGCGCATATTCACGGCGTCGCTCGCCACCGAAACCAACACGTTTTCGCCCGTTCCGACGGATATGGATGCTTTCCGCGCGGCTTTTTATGCCGGGCCGGGCGAACATCCGGAAACGCCGACGCTTTGCTCCTCGCCGGTGCCAATCCTGCGCCGTCGCGGCAAGGCGGAAGGGTTCACGGTGATCGAGGGCACATCCTGCTGGGCGGAGCCGGCAGGTCTCATCCAGCGCCAGACCTATGAAACGTTGCGCGATACTATCCTTGCGGAACTCCGGCAAGCGCTGCCGGTTGATGCGGTCGTTCTCGGTCTGCACGGCGCAATGGTGGCGCAGGGTTATGATGATCCGGAAGGCGATTTTCTGTCGCGCGTGCGCGCAATGGTCGGGCCGGAGGTATTGATCGCGGCGGAATTCGATCCTCATAGCCATCTGACGGCGCTGAGAGTTGAAAATCTCGATTTCATGGCGACGTTCCTGGAGTTTCCCCACACCGATTTCGAGGAACGCGGCGAGCATGTCGTTGAACTGGCGCTGCGCGCCCTGCGCGGTGAAATCAAACCGGTGATTTCCACATTCGATTGCCGCATGATTACCATTTATCCGACCAGTCGTGAGCCAATGCGCTCTTATGTGGACCGTTTGAAGGCGATGGAAGGCAAGGACGGCATCCTGTCGATTTCGGTCATCCACGGTTTCATGGCAGGCGATGTACCTGACATGGGCACGCGGATTGTCGTCATCACCGATGGCGACAGGGAAAAGGGCGATGCGCTGGCCGAAAAACTCGGCCATGAACTTTATGCCATGCGCAAACTGACCGCCATGCCCATGCTGGATACGGAATCGGGCCTCGACAAGGTTCTTGCCATTTGCAGCGGCAATCCGGACAAGCCGGTGGTGGTATCGGACATATGGGACAATCCGGGTGGTGGCGTTGCGGGTGATGCCACCCATATCCTGCGGCGCATGGTGGAGCGCGGCATGGATAATATCGGTGTCGCAACGATCTGGGATCCGATTGCAGTATCTTTCTGTCATGCGGCGGGCGAGGGGGCAGAGATCGATCTGCGCATCGGCGGCAAATCCAGCCCCGAGGGCGGCGAGCCGCTCGACTTTCGTATAAAAGTGATACGCACCGTTGAGGCCGGCTGGCAGAGTTTCCGCAACAGCCGCGTCACGCTCGGTCGCGCCGCCGTCGTGCGGCCGGTTGGGACAGAGATCGATATCATCCTCATTACCAGCCGCACCCAAACTTATGAGCCGGATATCTTTTCCAACCTCGGGATCGATTTCGCAAAAAAAGACGTGCTGCTGGTCAAATCAACCAATCATTTCCATGCGGGTTTTGCGCCTGTCTCCTCTGAGATCGTCTATATTGCAGCACCGACCTCTTATCCAACCGATCCGGCTACAACCGCCTATCGCAAAGCGAGCCTCAAGCTCTGGCCACGCGTGGCCGATCCGCTGGGTCTAGACTAGGGCTTCTCCAATAAAAACGGAATCGCTCTAAGCGTGCAGCCGCTTTAGATGGGCTGAAGTGTGATGAGGAAAAACGCACCCGTATTTTGATCGGGTTCGACAGTGAAAGGCCGACTGTCTTCGATCAACAGGCTGTCCAGCCGCTCGAGATTGGTTTTTCCATCGCCGCTGGAAACCGCCAGCGGGTCGAGCGCGAGAACGAGTGTCGTGACGCCCTCTGCTGTTGCAGAAAACGTGCCGGATTGCCTTCGCACGGCATGACGGAAAGCTGAGCGGCGGGTCATGACGTTGAGATCGACGATCGGGCCGCCGGGCAATGTCGCGTTGGCAGAAACATCGGCCGGAAAGGGCAGGGGGGCGCTCTCCATCGTCAGCAGCAGTGGATCGTTAGCTGCAACCGCAAGCGCCATGCCATTGCCCTGAAGAATGGACAGTGTGCGGTCTATGCCGGGAAAAATCGAAAACGGCCCGTCGCTTGCAACCGTTGCCATGCTGATCCGCCAATCAAAATCATTCACGGAGGCCGCTCGCGGGAAGATGGCGATTTCCACGGTTTCGCCACCGCCATTTTTCCAGGGCATGCGTTTGTAATCGCTTGCGCGCAACAGGGTCATGATTCTCTAACTCCGCACGGTGCTGGCCGAAAACGCCTATCCGCGTTTCCGGCCAAGCAGGAATCAATTGCCGAGAATGCCGGGCAGGCGCAGACCCTGCTCCTTGGCGCAGTCCACAGCGATTTCATAACCGGCATCGGCATGACGCATGACGCCAGTTGCCGGGTCGTTCCAGAGCACGCGCTCCAGCCGGCGAGCGGCATCGTCGGTGCCATCGGCGCAGATGACCATGCCGGAATGCTGCGAGAAGCCCATGCCGACACCGCCACCGTGGTGCAGCGACACCCAGGTTGCGCCGGAAGCGGTGTTCAGCAGCGCATTCAGGAGCGGCCAGTCGGAAACGGCATCCGAACCGTCCTTCATGGCTTCGGTTTCGCGGTTGGGTGAGGCGACGGAGCCGCTGTCGAGATGGTCACGGCCGATGACAACAGGCGCTTTCAGCTCGCCATTCTTCACCATTTCGTTGAAGGCAAGCCCCAGACGATGGCGGTCGCCGAGCCCGACCCAGCAGATTCGCGCCGGCAGGCCCTGAAACGCGATGCGTTCGCGTGCCATGTCCAGCCAGTTATGCAGGTGCTTGTTATCAGGCAGCAGTTCCTTCACCTTGGCGTCGGTCTTGTAGATATCTTCCGGATCGCCCGAAAGTGCCGCCCAGCGGAACGGGCCGATGCCGCGGCAGAATAGCGGGCGGATATAGGCCGGAACGAAGCCGGGGAAGGCGAAGGCGTCTTCCAGCCCTTCATCCTTGGCGACCTGGCGGATGTTATTGCCGTAATCCAGCGTCGGAACGCCGGCGTTCCAGAAATCGACCATTGCCTGCACATGTACCTTCATCGAGGCGCGGGCGGCAGCGGCGACTGCCTTCGGATCGCTTTCCTGTTTGGCGCGCCATTCGGCCACGGTCCATCCGGCCGGCAGATAACCGTGGATCGGATCATGCGCCGAAGTCTGGTCGGTGACCATATCGGGGCGGACGCCACGGCGAAACAGTTCGGGGAAGATTTCCGCCGCATTGCCGATCAGGCCAACGGATTTCGCTTCGCCTGCCTTGGTCCATTGGTCGATGAGTGCCAGCGCCTCATCCAGCGTGTGTGCCTTTGCGTCGACATATCGCGTGCGCAGCCGGAAATCGACGCGGGTTTCATCGCATTCGACCGCAAGGCAGCAGGCGCCTGCCATGACGGCGGCCAGCGGTTGGGCGCCACCCATGCCGCCGAGACCGCCAGTCAGGATCCATTTGCCCTTGAGGTTGCCGCCATAGTGCTGGCGACCGGCCTCGACGAAGGTTTCATAAGTACCCTGCACGATGCCCTGCGTGCCGATATAAATCCAGGAACCGGCCGTCATCTGGCCGTACATGGCCAGCCCCTTCTTATCCAGCTCGTTGAAATGGTCCCAGGTGGCCCAATGCGGCACCAGATTGGAATTGGCGATTAAAACACGCGGCGCATCCTTGTGGGTACGGAACACGCCGACCGGCTTGCCGGACTGCACGATGAGGGTTTCATCCTCGTTCAGATCCTTCAGCGTCGCAACGATGCGGTCGAAATCTTCCCAGGTGCGGGCGGCGCGGCCGATGCCGCCATAAACCACCAGCTCATGCGGCCGCTCGGCGACATCAGGGTCGAGATTGTTCATCAGCATGCGCAGCGGCGCTTCCGTCATCCAGCTTTTGGCGTTCAGCTCATTGCCCTGCGGCGCGTGGACTTCGCGAATATTGTGGCGCGGATTATCCATGTGATTTCCCCTTATCGTTGTGTCTCGAGCGCGAAATTTTCCATGCGCGTGAGAATGGTTTTGAGATGGTTGCGCAGGCGTTCCGCCTTTTGCGCGTCATAGGCGAAAGGCGGCACCTCACTGGCGAGATGGGTGGATTGCGCCAACTCCATCTGGATAGCGTGCATGCCGGCTTCAGGTTTTCCATAATGCCGGGTCGTCCAGCCGCCTTTGAAGCGGCCGTTCAGAATGCTGTCGTAACCCTCTGCGGCAGCGGTCACGTCCACGGCAATCCGCTCTATGGCCGGATCGCAGGTCCTGCCCATATCCGTGCCGATGTTGAAATCCGGCAGCTTGCCCGCGAACAGAAACGGGATATGCGAGCGGATCGAATGACAATCATAGAGAATGGCGATGCCGTGAATGGCCTTCACACGCTCGATTTCCGCCGCAAGGGCTGCATGATAGGGCGCGTGGAAGGTTTCCAGCCGATAGGCGATATCAGCTGCATCGGGTTCCTTCCCCTCATTCCAGATCGGCTTGCCGTCGAAATCGGTTTCCGGAACCAGTCCCGTCGTGTTCTGGCCCGGATAAAGGCTCACTCCGGCGGGATCGCGGTTGGCATCGATCACGTAGCGGTGGAAGGTGGCGCGGACCGTGGTCACATTCTCCAGAAGCCCGGCATAGAGGTCGTGGATGTGCCAGTCGGTATCGGCGAGAATCCTGCCATTATCGTTGAGGCGATCCCAAATCTCCGCCGGCACATCCGTACCGGTGTGAGGCAGGCCGAGAATGATTGGCGAGGTGCCTTGGTGCAGCGAGAAAGGCGTGCTCATCGGCTTGCCCCTTCTGCCGTAGGGTTACCCCCCTCTGCCCTGCCGGGCATCTCCCCCTCAAGGGGGGAGATCGGCAAGCGGATAGCACCTTGCCTAGGGAACGAGCGGACACGGTATGTGATCTCCCCCCTTGAGGGGGAGATGCCCGGCAGGGCAGAGGGGGGTAGCCCCAACGCACCGACCGGAACGGAGGAAAACAATTGGCTTGTCATCTCAAACCTCGAGCTTCGGCAGAATGCCATCCGAAATCACGGAGACCAGAGCGCCGGAAGCGATCAGCTCCGCAGCCGCTTTCAGATCCGGCGCCATATAACGGTCCTCTTCCAGCGAGGGGATTGACGCACGAAGCACGGTAATAGCCTTTTGAAGCTCCGAGCTGGTTTTCAGTGGCCCGCGCAATTCTACACCCTGGATGGCGGAAAGCGCTTCAATACCAAGGATGGCGAAGAGATTTTCGGTCATCGGCAGCAGGCGACGCGCACCATGGCAGGCCATGGACACGTGGTCTTCCTGATTGGCGGAAGTTGGTGTGGAATCCACCGAGGCCGGATGCGCCATCTGCTTGTTCTCGCTCATCAGTGCGGCAGAGGTGACTTCGGCAATCATCAGGCCGGAGTTCAGGCCCGGCTTTTTGGATAGAAAGGCGGGCAGACCGTAGGAAAGGGCCGGATCGACCAGCAGCGCCACGCGGCGCTGGGCGATCGCGCCGATTTCGCAGATGGCAAGTGCCGTCTGGTCGGCGGCAAAGGCGACCGGTTCGGCGTGGAAATTGCCGCCGGATACGACGGAATTGTCTGATAGCACCAGTGGATTATCCGTTACCGCATTGGCTTCGATTTCGAGCGTGCGGGCCACCTGCCGCAGAAGATCGAGGCAGGCGCCGTCCACCTGCGGCTGGCAACGAATGCAATAGGGGTCCTGTACCCGCTCGTCACCCTCGATATGGCTAACGCGGATTTCGGAACCTTCCAGCAGCCGGCGAAGCGCTGCCCCCGCATCGATCTGACCTTTATGGCCGCGAAGTGTGTGGATATCGGGATGGAAGGGCGCGGAAGACCCCATGGCGGCATCGGTGGAGAGTGCGCCGGTAATCAACGCGGCCTGGGCGGCGCGATGGGCGCGGAAAAGACCGGCCAGCGCCAGTGCCGTCGAGGTCTGCGTACCGTTGATAAGCGCCAAGCCTTCCTTGGCGGCTAGTACCACCGGTATCAGCCCGGCTTTTGCAAGCGCTTCGCCGGCTGGCAGAAGCGTGTCCTGATAAAAAGCCTCGCCTTCGCCCATCATCACGGCGGCCATATGGGCCAGCGGCGCGAGATCGCCGGAGGCACCGACCGAACCCTTTTCGGGGATCACCGGAATGACGCCCTTTTCCAGCATGGCCTCGATCAGCCGCACCAGCTCCAGCCGCACACCCGAGGCGCCGCGGCCGAGCGAAATCAGCTTCAGCGCCATGATCAGCCGCACGACATTTTCAGGAAGCGGGGCGCCGACCCCGCAGCAATGCGACAGGATAAGGTTCCGCTGCAGTGTCGCTACATCGGCCGCGTCGATCTTGATGGATGCGAGTTTGCCGAAACCGGTATTGATGCCATAGACAGGCGCATTGCCTGCGGCGATCTCCGCTATGCGCGCCGCCGCCTTGTTTATACCGGCGTCGAATGAGGGGTCGAGCTTCGCGGCGCCATTGGTCCAGTAAATGCCGGCAAGGTCGGCAAGGGCTACATTGCCGGGGTGAAGCGTAATGGTCTTCATGGTCATGGGGAAACCTTCTGTCCCTTGAAAATGTGGGCATGGAGCGGGTTGAAACCGATGCGGTAGACAAGCTCGGCCGGGCGCTCGATATCCCAGATAGTGAAGTCGGCGGATTTTCCGGCCTCCAGCGTGCCGGTTTCCGCAAGCAGGCCCAGCGCCTTGGCGGCATTGCGTGTCGTCGCCGTCAGGCACTCTTCCACGGTCATGTGGAAAAGCGTGGCACCCATATTCATGGTCAGGAGCAGCGAGGTGAGCGGTGAGGTGCCGGGATTGCAATCTGTTGCCAGCGCGATTGTCGCACCCGCGTCGCGCAGGGCCTGAACCGGCGGGGCCTGTTTTTCCCGGAGCGCGTAAAAAGCGCCGGGCAAAAGCACGGCCACGGTTCCCGCTTTCGCCAGTGCGTTCGCGCCCGCCTCATCCAGATATTCCAGATGATCGGCGGAAAGGGCGCCATAGGATGCGGCAAGCTTTGCCCCGCCAAGATCGGAAAGCTGCTCGGCATGCAGTTTGACGGGAAGACCGAGCTGCCGTGCTTTTTCGAAAACGCGGGTGATCTCCTCGACGGAGAAGGCGATACCTTCGCAAAAGCCGTCCACCGCATCCACCAGCCCTTCGGCATGGGCTTTTTCCAGCCCCGGCAGAACGACATCGATAATGTAATCGGCATTGCGGCCCTTATATTCAGCGGGCGTCGCATGGGCGGCCAGATAGCTGGTGACGATCCGCACCGGCCGCAGCGTTGCAAGCCTGCGGGCAACACGCAGCATTTTCAGTTCGGTCTCTATAGCCAGACCGTAACCGGATTTGATTTCGATGGTGGAAATGCCCTCGGCCAGAAGCGTGTCGAGACGCGGCAAAGCCTGAGCCACCAGAGCGTCTTCCGAGATTGCGCGGGTATCGCGCACCGAAGAAACGATGCCGCCGCCCGCCTTGGCGATCTCTTCATAGGTCGCGCCATTCAGCCGCATCTCGAATTCCATCGCCCGGTTGCCGCCGAAGACCAGATGGGTGTGGCAGTCAATCAAGGAGGGCGTGATCCAGCGGCCGCCGCAATCGGTGATCTCATCGGCTGCTGCCAGATCGGCAGGCAGATCATTTTCCGGGCCGGCAAAGGCGATGCGGCCGCCGCGCACGGCGATGACGGCATTTTCGACCGCGCCGATGCCTTCCATGGATGGATCGAAAGTCGCCAGCCGGGCGTTGCGCCACAATGTGGTGGCGTCTCCTGCTGCCATTCCCTTTACCGATTTGTTCCCTGGCATTTGCTTTTCGCCTTTCCTTTATGGCTTAAATGTATATACATAATAATCGGCTTGGCAAGCCGCAATTTCACGTCTGAAATGGCCTTGCCCATAACGACAAGAGGAGAGGGTGGCATGACGGCAATTCACGCGGGCGCAGCGCTTCTGGCCGGGGGGTGGGCGCGGGACGTTCGCATTGTTTGCGATGACGGCGTTGTTTCATTGGTCGAAACCGGCGTCTCCCCTCAGCCGCAGGATGAGCGCCATGCGGTCATTGTTCCGGCCATGCCCAATCTCCACAGCCATGCCTTTCAGCGGGCCATGGCCGGACTTGCCGAAATTCGCGGGCCGGCCGATGACAGTTTCTGGAGCTGGCGCACAGTCATGTACAAATTTGCGCTCTCAATGACGCCTGACCATGTCGAGGCGGTTGCCGCCCAGCTTTATATGGAAATGCTGGAGGCCGGTTTCGGGCGGGTCGGGGAATTCCATTATCTGCACAATGACAGGGATGGTTCGCATTACGGCAATATCGCCGAAATGGCGGAGCGCATCGGCGCGGCGGCCGCACAAACCGGTATCGGCCTGACATTGCTGCCGGTC